>DASYHY010000092.1:0-25012 GCA_036252795.1 Aurantimonas sp.
CCCGATCGGCTTTTCGATCCGCGCGAACTCGGCGAGGAAATGGCGAAGCGCGGCGTCGAAGAAGCGACGATTGTTCATGCCCGTCAGCGCATCGGTCAGCGCGGCCGCCTCCAGGTCGCGCGAACGCTGCGTCAGGAGCCCGGTCAGCGACTGCAGCTTGTCCTGCTCGTGAAACTGCCGCCGGACGGTGGGCAGCAGCCAGAACAGGCCGACCGTCATCGCCACGACCAGGGCTGCCATGGATCCGGTGAAGAGGATGGTGCCAGTCCGCTGCGCGTCTCCAAGGCCCGCTGCACCCAGCGCCGGGTACGCCACGGCGTAGAACGCCGCTATGCCGACAGAGGCCGCCACGATCGCTCCCAGGAACAGGAGAACCGTCAGCTCGGCTTTGCTTGTTGTCATGGTGAGAAGCCCGGATACCGTCGCGCGCAACGTACCGAGTCGGCCTGAAATCCGGCTTAAGATGATGGTTCAAATGCCGTCGATACGTTGCGGATCCGCGACCGGCAGCCGCTGCCATTCGGGTCCGAACTGATGCCGGAACCAGGTCTCCTGCCGCTTGGCATACTGGCGCGAGCGGGTCACAGCGCGGTCTCGCGCGGCGGCGAGATCAAGCGTCCCGTCGATCACCGCGCCGAGTTCGGCGACCCCGATCGCCTTCCCTGCGGAGCCCGCCGTTGCGCCCGGGATCGCGTGGAAGGCAGCGACCTCCGAAACCGCGCCTTCGGCCAGCATGGCGTCGAACCGCCGGGCGATCCGCTCGCGCAGCAGCGCCCGCTGCGGGGTCAGCACGACCTTGGCCACGCGTGCGCCGGCCAGCGGCCCCTCGCCGCGGCCGGCCTGGAGCGTCGAGAGCGTCTGGCCGCTCGCCTCCCCCACCTCCAGCGCCCGTACGATCCGCTGCCCGTCGGCGGGACCGATGCGGGCAGCGGCCGCGGGATCTCGCTCGGCGAGCAGGCGATGCAAGGCCGGTGCGCCTTCTTCTTCCAGGCGGCTGCGCCAGCGCTCGCGGATGGAAGTGGGCACCGGCGGCATCGGATCGAGAAGCCCAAGCAGCGCCTTGAGATACAGGCCGGTGCCGCCGCAGACGATGGGCAGCAGGCCCGCCGCCCGCGCCTCGGCCAGACATGCCGAAGCTTCCCGCAGCCACGTGCCCACCGAATAGAGTGCGGCGGGAGGAACATGGCCGTAGAGCGAATGCGGCGCCGCCGCCAGATCCGCCGCATCGGGGCGCGCCGTCAGGAGGGCGAGGCCGTCATAGACCTGCATCGAGTCGGCGTTGATGATCACGCCTCCGAGGCGGCGGGCGAGATCGAGCGCCAGGTGCGACTTGCCGCTGGCCGTCGGCCCGGCTATCAGAACCGCCTCCACCGCCGCCATCTCCGGACCTTTCTCCATGTTCGTCGCCACGCTGATCGCCGCCCCCAGAGGGCCCGGACTTCCAGCAGGCGCCGTCGCCGAGATCGTCCACCGGGTCGGCGCGGTGTCGGGCGACGAGACATGGCTGGACGAGGGTTTCGCCGTCGACATCGCCTTCGAGACGGACGCGCCGGCTGCCGTCACCGCCGAGATCGCTGCCATTGCCGAGGCCTCGGCATTCGACTGCGTCCTGCAGGAGCGTGCCGGACGGCGCAAGCGCTTTCTGATCGCCGACATGGACTCCACCATGATCGGCCAGGAATGCATCGACGAACTCGCTGCGGAGGTCGGCATCAAGGATCGCGTCGCCGCCATCACCGCCCGGGCGATGAACGGCGAGATCGCGTTCGAGCCGGCATTGCGGGAACGCGTGGCGCTCCTCTCCGGCCTGCCGGAGACGACAATCCGCAAGGTGATCGACGAGCGCATCACGCTGGCGCCGGGCGGCGAGACGCTCGTTGCGACCATGCGCGCGAACGGCGCCCATACCGCCCTCGTCTCCGGCGGCTTCACCGTCTTCACCGGCCCGATCGGGGAACGGCTCGGCTTTCACGAGAACCGCGCCAACCGGCTGCTGGCCGCGGACGGTAAGCTGACGGGCGAGGTCGCCGAGCCCATCCTCGGCGCTGCCGCAAAGGTCGAGGCTCTGCGCGAGATCGCCGAACAGCTCGGGATCGGACCGGAAGAGGTCATCGCCGTCGGCGACGGCGCGAACGATCTCCCGATGCTGCAGCTCGCCGGAACGGGCGTCGCGCTGCACGCCAAGCCGGCGGTGGCCGCGCGGGCCCGCCATCGCATCGACCACGGCGACCTGACGTCCCTGCTCTTCCTGCAGGGCTACCGGCGCGACGAATTCCGCAGCTGACGGGCGCGCCGCTCGCGGCTTCAGTCGATCGGCACGACGACGAAGCGCAGATCGCCGCTCGACGTGGCCAGCAGCAGCAGCGCGTTGCGCCGCCCCTCCGCCTTGAGCTCGGCGATCTTGTCCGCCACTTCCTGCGGTTCGGAGACTTCCTCCTGAGCGACCTCCCGGATCACGGCGCCGGCCTCGATGCCCTTTTCCGCGGCGCTCGAATTGGGCGCGACCTCGGTGATGACGACACCCTCAACGTCGTCCCCGAGACCGTACTGCCCCCGCAGCGGCGCATCGACCTGCGACAGCGTCATGCCGAGCGCCACGACGGTCGCCGCGGGCGCTGAATCCTCGTCGCTTGCGTCGGGATCGGCCGTGGCGTCGTCGGCCGCCTCGCTCTCAGCCATCAGTTTCTCGCCGTCTTCGAGCCGCCCGAGCGTCACATCGACGGACAAGGGCCGCGCCGGCGCCGCGGTGTCCTCCTTGCGCAGGATGTCCACCGTCACCGTCTCCCCCACCGGCGTCTCGGCGACGATGCGCGGCAGGTCGCGCGAACTCTCGATGTCTTGCCCGTCGAACCGTACGATGACGTCGCCCACCGTCAGAATGCCGTTGTCGGACGGCCCGCCTGAGACGATGCCCATCACGACGGCGCCTTTCGCCTCGTCGATGCCGAGTCCCGCGGCGATGTCGTCGGTGACGGCCTGCAGCCGGATCCCGAGCCAGCCACGACGGGTCTCGCCGAACTCGCGGAGCTGGTCGACGACGTTGACGGCGAGCTGCGCAGGAATCGAGAAGCCGATTCCGATGGAGCCGCCGGTCGGCGAGATGATCGCCGTATTGATGCCGACGACGCGGCCGTACATGTCGAACAGCGGCCCGCCGGAATTGCCGCGATTGATCGCGGCATCCGTCTGGATGAAGCTGTCATAGGGACCGGCGTTGATGTTGCGTCCGCGCGCCGAGACGATGCCGATCGACACCGACCCGCCGAGGCCGAAGGGGTTGCCGATCGCCATCACCCAGTCGCCGATGCGCAAGGCTTCCGAATCGCCGAACTCGACGGCGGCCAGCGGCGACGGCGGATCGACCTTGAGGACGGCGAGGTCGGTCTTCGGGTCACGCCCGAGAAGCTCGGCGTCGAGCCGGCTCCCGTCGGCGAAGTTCACGGTGATCGTGTCGGCGTCGGCGATCACGTGGTTGTTGGTGATGACGATCCCGGACGGATCGACGACGAAGCCCGAGCCGAGCGACTGCACGCGGCGGTCGCCGACGCCATCGTCGCCCCTCAGGAGATCGTCGAAGAAATCCTGCAGCGGCGAGCCCTCGGGCGCCTCGAGACGGGGGATCCCCGCGCCGGGACGATCCACCGATTGCGAGGTGGAGATGTTCACCACCGCGTCGAGCAGCGACTCCGCCAGATCGGCGACGGATTCGGGACCGCGCACAATTGTCTGCTGCCCCATGATCGAGGGCACCGGCGGCACGGACGGTGTGTCGTCTGCCGGCGCCGTATCTTCCTCGACGGGCGGCGCCGGGAGCGCCGGCACCGACGGATCGGGCGCGGGAACCGGGTCGACCGGTTGTGCCGACGCCGCCAGCGGCAGCAGGCAGGAAGCCGCAAGCCAGGCGGCCGAAACGGCCGTGATCGAAAGGCGGCGCTGGCGAACTGTCATCGCAGGTCCTCGTATGTCGGATCGTCGGCGGTCTAGCCGCCAAACGCCCATGGGCGGATCATGGAGAAAGCCGTCGGGCACGTCCGCCCGTGTCGTCTGCTGGCCTGCGGAACGGCGCTGCCGCAGGAGTAGCTGGGTTGCCGGTGGGAGCGGAGCGGAAAAAAGCGTCCGAATCAAGTTGTTTGCGGAACGCTGACGCGGGCGTGACCGGAAGCGTGACGCAGGCGGGAGGAGAGACGGCGGGCCCAGATCAGCGCCTGACCAGCCAGACGATCGCGACGCCCGCCAGCACGGCGGCGAGGCCGCCTGCCCGCATCGTTCCGTCGGGCATCTGCTGCATCCGGCGGGCCATTTGCCGCACCGGCCCGGGAAACAGGCAGTAGGCGACGCCCCCGATCACCAGAAGGAGACCGAGGGCGACGGCAAGATCGCTCACCGTGCGGCGGCGGCGGGAACGGAGCCGGAATCGAACTCGGTGACGTCGGCCCCGCCCGGCTCATCCGCCGGGTCCAGGGCGGAAGGAACCTCCGCGGCAGGCGCCAGCTCTTCCGCCGTCGCGGCGGCTTCCTCGGTCACCGCGTCGCCGGACGAGACAGCAGCCGCGTCGCCCGCCGCCGGCACGTCCATCGGCGCCGCGGCAGCATCGGTCCCGACGGTCGGGTCAGGCTGGCCCGTGACCGGCGCTGCGGACGGCGCCGGGGCCAAGGCCTCGGGGCCGGTGGGGGCGAAGCCCGGCCGTCCGGTCGAGGCCGCTGCACCGCCCATCGTCCCGCCATCGCTCTGGAAGTAGCGGAAGAACTCCGAATCCGGCGACAGCACGAGCGTGGTGCCGGAATTCGCCAGCGAGTCGCGATAGGCCTGCATCGACCGGTAGAAGTTGAAGAACTCCGGATTGGCTCCGAAGGCACCCGCGAAGATCGCGTTGCGCTGGGCGTCGCCCTCACCCTGGAGGATCTCGGAGTCCCGCTGGGCCGCCGCGACCGTTTCCACCACTTCGCGATCGGAGCCGGCGCGGATTTCCCGAGCCGCGACCTGGCCGCGGGCGCGAAGCCGCTCGGCCTCCGCCAGGCGCTCGGCCTGCATACGCTCGTAGGTCTGCTGCGAGACTTCCCGCGTCAGGTCGGTGCGGCGGATCCTGACATCCGTCAGTTCCAGCCCGAGGGACGCAGCGTCGGGCCGGATCTGGTCCCGAACCTGGCGCATCATGTCGCCGCGCTCTGCCGACAGCGCCGCCTCGAACCCACGCAGGCCGTAGACCCGCCGAAGCGCCGCATCGAGACGGGTGCGCAGCCGCTGCTCGGCCTGCGGGATGGAGCCCGAGACCGACTGCAGGAAGCGCGCCGGATCGGCGATGTTGTAGACCAGGAACGCGTCGACCTCATAGAACTTGCCGCCGGACACCTGAACCCGGATGTCGTCCAGATCGAAGCGCAGCAGGCGGTCCGGCATGATGCGGATGTTGTCCGCGCCCGCGAAGGACAGCGGCATCTTGAAATAGAGGCCGGGCTCGGTCTCGACCCGCTGGATCTCGCCGAAGCGCAGGACGGCCGCCTGCTCCTTCTCGTTGACGATGAAGATGGAATTCCAGGCCAGCAGCGCGACGACGGCGAGGGCGATCAGACCGCCATAGATACGGTTCGACATCAGTTCGCTCCCTGCTGCGGCGTTGCGGTGGCACCCGGCGCCGTCGTGGCGGCGGGAGCGCGGCTGGTTCCGGGCGTCTGGGCGGCACCCGGCGCCTGACGCTGAAGCTCGTTCAGCGGAAGAAACGGAAGCACGCCCTGCTCGCCGGCGGCCGACCTCTCCATGATCACCTTGTTGGAACCGCGCATCACGCCTTCCATCGTCTCCAGGAACAGCCGCTTGCGGGTGACGTCCGGCGCCTGCTCGAACTCGGTGAGGATCGAGGAGAAGCGCTGCGCCTCACCTTCGGCCTCCTGCACGACGCGGCTCTTGTAGGCCGCCGCATCCTCGCGAATCTGGGCCGCCTCTCCGCGTGCCGCGCCGATCTGCTGGTTGCGATAGCGGTTCGCCTCCTCGATGAAGCGGTCCTCGTCCTGCTCGGCGCGCTGCACCTCGTCGAACGCGTCCGCGACCTGGGTCGGCGGCGCCGCGTCCTCGATCGAGATCGCGTTGATGCGCAGCCCGGCGCCGTACTCGTTCAGCGTGTCCTGCGTGATCGCCCGGACCTCCTCAGCGATGCCGGCGCGGTCGTCGCGGAAGACGTCCTGCACCGGGCGGCGCCCGACGACTTCGCGCATGGCGCTTTCCGAGACCTGCTGCAGCATGGCCGCAGGATCATCAACGTTGAAGAGGAAGTTCCTCGGATCCTCGACCTGATAGAGAACGGCAAACTGCACGTCGACGATGTTCTGGTCGCCGGAGAGCATCAGGCCCGAAGTCTCGCCCTGCTGGCCGCTGCCGAGGGTGACCTGGCTTTCGACGACCTGAACGGTCTCGACGGTTTCCAAAGGCCAGAACATGAAGTGCAGACCCGGCTCCGACAGCTGTTGCTTCGGCTCGCCGAACAGCAACTCGACGCCGACTTCATCGGGCTGCACGGTATAGACGGACTTGAAGAGCCAGAGCACCGCGAGGCCGGCGACGATGAGCATGCCCCAGCCGGCAAAGCCGGCGGCACTTCCGCCGCCACCACCGCCCCCGCCGCCGCCCGGGATGGCGCGACGCAGACGATCCTGGCCTCGGCGCAGAATGTCCTCCAGATCGGGCGAGCCGCCGTTGTTGGGACGGGGCTGCTGCGGCCGCTGGCCCCAGGGGCCGCCGCCACCAGCGCTACCCTTCCAGCCGCCATTGCCGGTCTGATTGCTCCAGGGCATCGATGTCCTTCCAGATTTCGAGAGATGCGTGCGGGAGCGGTTCCTCCCTCACCCCACGCCAGATCCTGTACAGCCCTTATAAGAACTGCGAAATCGGCTTTCAACGCGACTGCGACCATTTCGCGGCGGCAACGCCCGCAGATGGTGAAAGGCGCCCCGCCCGGAGGGGTGCCATCCCCTGCCCCGCCGGGCCGACGCGCTCACCTTTCGCCGTCGGCCGAGCGGCGCTCGAAGACCTTGTAGCGGCTCGCTGCGCTGTCCTTCTCGCCCCGCTGGGCAGCCTCTTCATGAACCAGTTTCCAGTTCGCCGGGTCGATGGGCGGGAAGACGGCATCACCCGCCGGCGAGGCGGCGATCTCGGTGACCAGCAGCCGGTCGAGCCGGTCCATGAAGGCGCTGTAGATCTCGCCGCCTCCGGCGATCACGATCTCGTCGGCATCGCGTGTTCGCGCCCTCTCCGACGCCAGCACCAACGCCGCATCGGGCGAACCGGCGACGATCGCGCCCTCGAATGGCACGGTCGGCGACCGCGTCAGGACGATCGTGTCGCGGCCGTCGAGAACCCGGCCGATCGACTCCAGCGTCTTGCGGCCCATGATCATCGGCTTGCCCATGGTCAGGTGTCGATAGCGGCGCAGATCGCTCGGCACGCTCCACGGCATGGCACCGGCACTGCCGATGACCCCGTTCTCTGCCATCGCCACCACGGCAACCAAAGCCGGCCGGCCGGCTCCAGTCGCGCCGCCGCTCACACCGCCACCTTCGCCTTGATGTGCGCGTGCGCTTCGTAGCCGTTCAGTCCGATATCGTCGAAGGCGAAAGCGAAGAGGTCGGTGACGGCGGGGTTGAGCTCGAGCGTCGGCAGGGCCAGCGGCTCCCGGCTCATCTGCAGGCGCGCCTGCTCGAAATGATCGGCGTAGAGATGCGCGTCGCCGAGCGTGTGGACGAAGTCGCCCGGCTCGAGGCCCGTCGCCTGCGCCACCATCGCCGTGAGCAGCGCATAGGAGGCGATGTTGAAAGGCACGCCGAGGAAGATGTCGGCCGAGCGCTGGTAGAGCTGGCAGGACAGCCTTCCGTCGGCGACGTAGAACTGGAAGAGGCAGTGGCAGGGCGGCAGCGCCATCTCGTCGACCAGCGCCGGGTTCCAGGCGGAGACGATCAGCCGCCGTGAATGCGAATTGGCCCGGATCTGCTCCACCACGCGGGCGATTTGGTCGATGTGGCCGCCCTGATAATCCGGCCAGGATCGCCATTGCGCGCCGTAGACGGGGCCGAGGTCGCCCTGCGGATCGGCCCACTCGTCCCATATCCGCACGCCGTTGGCATTCAGATAGGCGATGTTGGTGTCGCCCTTCAGGAACCAGAGGAGTTCGTAGACGATCGACTTCCAGTGCAGCCGCTTGGTCGTCACCATCGGAAAGCCGGCGCTAAGATCGAAGCGCATCTGGTGGCCGAACACCGAGCGCGTCCCGGTACCGGTCCTGTCCGGCCGGTCCGTTCCGGATTCCATGACCCGGGCCAGAAGCTCCAGATACTGACGCATGGCTGACATCCTTCCGGCCGTCGGACCGGCAGTTCGGCGATGCCCGCCGGGAACGGCGCGACGATCGGATTTGACGACACCCGCCTCGCTGGCTCGGCCGGACGGGCAGCTTTCCGCTCCACCCGCAAGTGTCCGGGCGGTGGCGCCGCAGCGTGTGTCGCACGACTTTGACCGATTCCCGGCATCATCGGAAGTCCTGCCCTTTTCACCGCGATGCGATCACCTTATATTCCGCTTGCCGGCTTCGGTCGGCTACGGCGATAAACGGCCGATGTAATAAGCCTTTCGGACCCGGGGGCGGTACCCGGCGCCTCCACCTGGCCCCATCATCTTGACGCGATGGTGCCAGGCGGGGGCGAAATAGGATCGACGAGGGTGTAAAAATCGGACTTTCGCTCGGAATGGTACCGCCGTTATCGGGCCGTTTTATAGTTGCCAACGACAACTATGCGGAAGCACGTCTCGCTGCGTAAGCAGCGCGAACGCTTCAATTCAAGTCCTGGGGGTTCGCACTTCTAGGCGGGGCTCGGAGGCGCCTGGCAACAGAAGCCTCCACTTTTTTGCGATTCGCTCGGGCACTCCCGGCGGATCCGCCACAGGTAAGTTCAGGACACCGCAATGGGCCAGGATCTCATCCGTTACGATGTTCTAGCGCAGGACGCGCTGCGCGGTGTGATCCGCAAGGTCATCGGCGAGGTGGTCAAGACCGGGCTGCCGGGCGACCACCACTTCTTCATCACCTTCCTGACGTCGGCACCCGGCGTGCGGATATCGTCGCGGCTGCGGGAGAAGTACCCCGAGCTGATGACGATCGTCATCCAGCACCAGTATTGGGACCTGCAGGTCAACGACACGGCCTTCGAGGTCGGCCTGTCCTTCTCCGACATTCCCGAGCGCCTCCTCGTGCCGTTCAGCGCCATTCGCGGTTTCTACGATCCGGCGGTCAATTTCGAGCTCGAGTTCGACGTGCGCGGCATGGATGCCGCCAACGAGCAGCCGGAACTCGTCGGCGACGAGGCGGGCGAGCCGGCCCAGCCACAGTCTATCGCTCCCGCCCGCGCCGACAAGCCGACCAAGCTGCCGGCCAAGAGCAGGGCCGTTGCCGCTTCGGATGACGGCGCTGCCGACGGGTCAGCGGATGTCGAGGGCAAGGAAGGCTCCAAGAAGGAAGCCGAAGTCGTGTCGCTCGACGCCTTCCGCAAGAAGCCCTGACTTCATTTATGGCCGAGATCGTCAACCTCCGGCGCGCTCGCAAGGATCGCCAGCGGTCGGCGGCAGAACGCCAGGCCGACGACAACCGCATCCGCCACGGAACGCCGAAGTCCCTGCGCGAGGTTTCCCGAGCCGAAGCGGCCCGGCTGGCCCGGATACTGGACGGTGCCTCGCTGGCACCCGACCGTGTCAGTGGATCGGAGAAGGGGCGCAAGCCCGATTACGGCGAATCCGCTGGCGGGAAGCCACCTTCCCGATGATCTCCAAGCGATCCGTGTCCATCCGGGGCCACGCCACCTCGATCAGCGTCGAGGACAGGTTCTGGGAGCGGCTGCGGGTCCTTGCCGGAGAGCGCGGCCTCACGCCGGCGGCGCTGATTGCCGAGATTGACGCAAGACGTTCGCCCGGCACCAATCTTTCCTCCGCCATCCGGCTGTTCATCCTGGAAGATGCGCTCGGCCGCCTCGGCTGAGGTCGGCGGCGGTCAGAAGCGCAGCGGATCCTGGACGCCCGGCAGGCTCGGGAAGCTTTCGCTGTCGCCGGCAGGCGGCGGGGGAAGCGGCCTGTCGAAATCGAGCCGGGGAGCGGCGCTCTCGCTTCGCGCTGCCGGTGGCACGGCAGCCGGCGGCGGCTGGCGCTGCTGTTCGGCTTCCGCCTCGCGCCGGCGCGAGGCTTCCGCTTCGGCCGCAGCCTGGGCCTCCGCCTCGCGCTGGCGGGCAGCCTCCGCTTCCGCCGCCGCCGCTTCCGCCGCGCGTCGTTCGGCCTCGGCCGCCGCTTCCGCCCGTTGGCGCTCGGCCTCTTCCGCCGCGAGGCGGCGTTCTTCGGCCAGCCGCTCCGTCTCCGCCTCCTGCCAGCGATAGAACCGGGCCTCGCGCCGCAGGCGCAAGCGTTCCTGGAGGCTTTCCTGCATCGCCTCGACCCGCGCCTGCTCCCGCTCCAACGCGCGCACCGACAGATAGTTGGAGAGCGCGGCCGTCTGGGTCGTCAGGTCCGGTGCCGCCAGCGGCCCGCGCAGTATGTAGCCGACGGAGGGCTCCGCGCCGGCGACCCGGTCGTCGCCCGGCGCGATCGCCAGCGACAGGTCGGCCGCGACGGTCAGTGCCGCGAGATCGATGCTACCCGCCAGCGTCAGCGAAACCTCGTCGTCCCGCACCGTCACGGGCGCGAAGCGCACGGTGCCCGCGGCAACCGAGAATTCCGTCGCCGCCTCGTCGATCCCAAAACGCTGCCCGGCAGAAAGTTCGGCGAGCGCCTCCCTCGTGCCCGTCTCCGGGACGAAGCCGTCCGCATCCGCGGCCGCGAGCAGCGGCGGCAGCACGGTCTCGGGAATTCCGGGCAGGGTGACATCCTGCGCCGCGATCCGTCCCGCGCCGCTCAGCCCCGAAACCAATGCCGCATAGGACTGCCCGCCTCCCTCGACGCGGAACTCGCCGCCGAGTCGCGCCTCGCCTTCGCCCCCGGCCAGAACCGGCCAGATCGCGCCGATCTCGACCTCCTCCGTCCGGGCCTCCAGCGACAGCCCGCCGATCCCGTCGGCGTTGCGCAGTTCCAGCCGCCCCGCCAGCGTGCCGCCGAGCCCCGTCGCGGTTGCCTCGTCTATCGCGAGCGTGTCGGCCGTTCCGGAGACCCTGCCGGAGAAATCCGTCAGGAACGCCTCGCCGAGGTCGAGCCGATCGGCGCTCAGCGCGACCTCGAAGGGGACGTCCGGCAGGCGGCTCGGCCTGAATGCCTCGCCGGGCCAGAGTTCATCGCCGGCCGTCTCGTCGATGCCGCGGCCATAGACGAGTTCCGCCAGCCAGGGCAGCGACAGGCTGCCGACCCGGGCGCTGCCTGTCACGGCCGCACCGGCGGCCTTTGCCAGCTCGGCCTCCACGTCCGTGCCGGCAATGGCTCCGGACACCCCATTGAACGTCCAGCCGCCATCGGCGTAGACCACGCCGCCACTGAGGTCGAGGGGAACCGCGGCCAGTCCCTGGGCGAGGTCGACCGTCGTCGTGAGCAACCAGGGCGAGGCGTCCTCGCTCTCGACATAGACCGAGGCGTCCACTCCCGCGACGCCTTCGGGCGTGACTTCCATCACTCCGTCGAAACTGATCTCGCTGCCCGGCGCACGAAGCGTCGCGGTGGTCACGACCGGCCCGGTCTCCGCCGCCGAGAGCGACAGTTCCGCCTCCAGCGGCGACGGGGTGCCGACATCGATCGCCTCGATGCCCAGCTGTTCCAGCAACACCGTCGGCTCGTCGCTCTCCAGCCGCAGGTCGAGCCCGAACCGCCCGCTCTCCTGGCGGGCGTAGATACCGTTCTCGACCGCCGATGACAGGTCGATCCTGGTGCCGTCGGCCGTGCCGTCGAGGCTGACGAAGAGCGTCGGCCGGCGACCGTCGCCGCCTTCGATGGTCCGCACCTCCCCGGCGAGCGCCAGGGGGGCGAGCCGATCGGCGCGCTGCTCCAGCGCCTGCAGCAGCGGCACGCCCGGAAACCGCGTCTGGAGAAGGTCGATGAAGCGGGCCGGCGCATCGGAGGTGAGGCTTACCGCAAGTTCGCCCTCGGCGGCTCCGGTCAGTTCGGTAAGGCGACCGGAGGCGGTGAGCGAGGCTCCGGCGAGCCCCGACACGTCCAGCTTCTCGATGTCGAGCGTCTCGCCGTCATAGAGGATGTCCGCGTCGACCCGCTCGGCCGCGGCGTCCAGGTAGTTCACCGGCCCCGCCGAAAACGAGACGTGGAACCGATCGGCGGTGGCAAGCGCCCCGGCATTGCCGGTCAGCACCCGCGACAGCGCCTGCAGCGCGTCGAGATCGACGGCCTCGCCGGACAGATCCGCGGCGATCGTGGTGGCGTCCTCGGCCTCGACTCGTTCCACCCGTCCGTTGAGCTGATTGCCGCCAATGTCGATTTCGAGATCCTCGAGGACCTGCCGATCGGTAGTGAGTTCGGCGCGGGCCGAGAGGCCGGCGCGGGCGAGCGTCCGGATCGCCGGATCCACATTGCCGCTCAGCCAGTCGGAAAAACCCGATGGCTGCTGTGACGCCACGAGAAGGTCGCCGCGGAAGCTGAAGGCCTCGTCGAGGCCGACGATGCCGTCGGCTTCGAGGCGGGTGCGGCCGGGAAGCTCGGCCGTGAACCGCGGCAGCGCCCAGCCGTTTTCCGTCGGGCTGGCGGCGAAGGCCACGTCGCGGATCGTGGTGTCGCCGGCGACGACCACCGGCAGGCTGATCTCGACCGTGCCGGCAATGTTCGGGCGTGGGATCTCCGCCAGAACCCCGCGCATCGCCTCCACCCGCTCGGCGAGGCCCAGCCCGGCTCCGGTCCCGGCGGTCGCGGGCGTCCCCTCGCCGGCGACCCGGTCGACATTCACCTGCTCTCCCTCGAGTGCCAGCGCGAAGCGCGGCACGCCGGAGAAGCTCAGCCGGCCCTGCCCCGTCAGCAGATAGGGCTGCTCGCCGCTTCCCGCCTGCAGCCTGATGTCGGTGAACTCGGCGGCGCTCGGTGAGAGTTCGACGGTTCCCGTCGCCCGCAGAGGCATGGTCGCCGCGCCGGCAGATTCCGGCTCGGGCTCGGTGGAGCCGGCGGTCTGGAAGGGATCGCCGGCTGCTTCGGCGGGTGCGCCCGGAGGCTGCCACGGCCGGGTCAGCCGCGCCGTGCCGGCGAAGCGGGGCAGCCCCGCCTCCATGCGCGCCGTACCGTCGAGCACGAGTTCGGTGGCGATGGCGCCATTCGCCACCTCCACATGCAGCGGCAGGCCGCCGTCGTCGCGAAGCGTGCCGGTGGAGACGCCGAACGCGACCGTCTCGCCGCCTGTTTGAAACGTTCCGCGTCCGTCCACCGGGCCCGCCAGGGAGGCGGCCGAAAGGGTCGCGTTGAATTCGGAAAGTTCGTGCCGGCGGCCGGTCGAGCCCTGCTCGATCACGACCGTGCCGTCATTCACCGAGACATTGTCGAGAACCACCGTCGCGCCGGTGGGAATGGCGGGTTTGGCGACGATCATGTCGATGCCGCCGTCCGGACGGATCGGCAGCCGGATGCGAGGCCGTTCGAGCATCATCGAATAGATGAAGATTTCGCCGGACAGATACGGCGCCAGCTCGGCATCCATCCGGAAGCGCTCCACGGTCATGAGCGGCGTGCCGCCCTCGCCCATCACCTCGACGTCCTCAAAGGTCACCGAGGGGAACGGCAGGAGTCGGGCCGAGGCATCGCCCCGCACCACCACGTCCCGGCCTATGATCGCCGAGGCCTCGCGCTCGAAATCGGCGCGATAGGCGGTCCAGTCGATGAAGAGCGGCGCAACGAGCGCCGCCGCCAGCGCGAGCACCAGCAGACCGCCAAAAAGGACGAAGGCTCTGACCAGGTTTCCGCTTCCTTCTCATTTTGTCGTGCCACGGACCGGACACCCGCAGCGCCTGCCGCACCCCCGGTCGTCGCGACCGCCGCACGTCCCCCTCGGCGAGCCAGGGCCAGACCGGACCCCATCGCGCAGCACGCCGACCATGCCCGCAACGGACGCGCCGTGTCGACTCCCTACCTTGCCGAACTCACGGTAAGATCTTGCCGGGGTTGAGGATATTCTTCGGATCGAGCGCCGTCTTGATCGCCCGCATCACATCCACCGCATCGCCGAGCTCGCGCCGCAAATAGCCCCTTTTGCCCTGGCCCACGCCGTGTTCGCCGGTGCAGGTTCCGTCCATCGCGACGGCACGCTCGGCGAGCCGCGCCATGAAACCTTCCGCCGCCTCGATCTGGCGCGGATCGGCGACGTCGAGCAGCAGCGTCGTGTGGAAATTGCCGTCGCCGACATGGCCGACGATCGGGGCGAGCAGTCCCGAGGCCTCGATATCCGCCTGCGTCTCCGCAATGCACTCGGCAAGGCGCGAGATCGGCACGCAGACGTCGGTGGCGATTGCCTTCGCGCCCGGGCGCAGCCCCTGCGCCGCCCAGTAGAGGTCGTGCCGGGCCTTCCACAGCCGCGCCCGGTCCTCGGCGCGCTCGGCGCTTTGGAACGGCCCGCCCCCATGATCGGCAGCGATCGCGGCGAAGGATTCGGCTTGCTCGGCGACCCCGGCGGGGGAGCCGTGGAACTCCAGGAACAGCGAGGGGCGCGCCTCGAGGTCGAGTTGCGCATAGGCGATCGTCGCCTGCATCGACTGGGTATCGAGGAGTTCGATGCGCGCGACCGGCAGGCCGAGCTGGATCGTCTGGATCACCGCGTTGCAGGCGCTGTCCACGTCCGGGAACGGGCAGACGCCGGCGACGATGGTCTCCGGAATCCCGTAGAGCTTAAGATTGAGGCTGGTGATGATGCCCAGCGTGCCCTCCGATCCGACGAGCAGCCGCGTCAGATCGTATCCGGCCGACGTCTTCTTGGCGCGCCGTGCCGTCCGCACGACCCGCCCGTCCGCCATCACCGCGGTGAGCCCGATGACGTTGTCGCGCATCGTCCCGTAGCGGACGGCATTGGTGCCCGAGGCTCTGGTCGCGGCCATGCCGCCGAGACTGGCATTGGCGCCCGGATCGATCGGGAAGAACAGGCCCGTGTCGCGCAGATAGGAATTGAGCGCCTCCCGCGTCACGCCCGGCTCGACGACGCAGTCGAGATCCTCCGGGTGAACTGCCAGCACCTTGTCCATGCGCGAGAGGTCGAGCGAGATGCCGCCCTGCGGCGCATTGACGTGGCCTTCCAGGGACGATCCGGTGCCGAAGGCGACGATCGGCGTCGCATACTCGCCGCAGATGCGCACGATCTCCTGCACCTCCGCCTCGGTCTCGGCGAACGCCACCGCATCGGGCATCTGGTTCGGCAGGTAGGTCGTCGAATGTGCATGCGCGCGGCGCACGTCCTCGCCGGTCACCAGTCGCTCGCCCAGGCGCTGCCGCAGCACGGAGACGGCGCTGGCGATGCCCTCCCGGCGCGCCGGGCGTTCGGCCAGTATGTCCTGAAGCGCCATGGTTCCTCCCTCTGTCACCTGCCGCGCCGGCTCGGGCGGCTTGCGGCGCGTTCCCGCCTCTGGCTTCTAGCGGGTCGAACGAGGCAACGACAATGCGGGACCTTCATGAACACCGACCTGCCGACACCTTTCTCGTCGGACCTGATGGTCCTGGAGCCGGAATGGATCGACTATAACGGTCACCTGAACCTCGCCTACTACCACGTTCTCTTCGACCGCGGCATCGACGGCCTGTTCGACGCGGTGGGCCTGGGGGAGGCCTATCGCGAGGCGCGCGGCATGACCACCTATTCGGTGGAGACCCATGTCTGCTACCTGCGCGAGGTGCCGCCACTCGCGCGCGTCCGCATTACGTCGCAGATCGTCGGCCTCGACGCCAAGCGCCTCCACGTCTTCCAGGAGATGATCCACGAGGACGGCTGGCGCGCCGCCACGCTCGAAAGTCTGAGCCTTTCGATCGACCAGCGCGGCGAGGTGCCGAAGGCCGCTCCCTTCCCGGAAGACGTCTACCGGCGGATCGCGGGGGTGGCGGCAGAACATGCCAAGCTCCCGCGACCGGACCGGATGGGCCGCAGCATCGCCATGCGGCGCAGCTGACGGCGGGTCTCCCACATCGCGAGCATCGGCGCCTGCGCGTCAGGCCCCGTAGCCGCGCCTGAAAACCGTCTGAAGCGCTTCGTCCGGCCCCGTCTCGTCGGGCGCACGAGGTGCGTAGCCGAGTTCGCCGGCAGGTTTCGGCCGCGCGAAGAGGTACCCCTGGACATGGGTGCAGCCGAGCGTCTGCAGGCAGGCGTACTGCTCCTCCGTCTCGACGCCTTCGGCGGTGGTGTCCATGCCCAGGCTCTGCCCCAGCCCGATGATCAGCTGCACCACCGAAATCGCTTCCGGCCCGGTGCTCAGGTCGCGCACGAAGGACTGGTCGATCTTGATCGTGTCGAACGGAAAGCTGCGAAGGTTGCTGAGCGACGAGTAGCCGGTGCCGAAATCGTCCATGGCGATGCGGACGCCGAGGTCCTTGAGCTGGTGCAGCGTCGCCAGCGTCTGCTCGCTGGCGTCGAGGAGCACCGATTCGGTGATCTCGAGAACCAGGCGGTGAGCAGCGAGACCGGCGCCGGCGAGCGCGCTGATGACCGTGCGGGCTAGCGAGCCGCTGCCGAACTGCAGCGCGGAGAGGTTCACCGCGACCGTGAAATGTTCCGGCCACCGCGCCGCCTCGTTGCAGGCCTGGCGCAGCACCCAATCTCCCAGCAGGCCGATGGTGCCCGTGTCCTCGGCGACCGGAATGAACTCGGCCGGCGAGACGCTGCCGCGCTCCGGATGGGTCCAGCGCATCAGCGCTTCGTAGCCGCAGATCGTGCGGGCCGCCGTGTCGATCAGCGGCTGGTAGTGGACGGAGATCTCGCCGCGATGCAGCGCTCCCCGCAGATCCGCCTCGAACGCCTTGCGCGCCAGTAGATGCGCGTCCATCTCCGGCTCGAATGTCCGCACCCGTCCCTTGCCGTCGGCCTTTGCCTGGTAGAGCGCCAGGTCGGCCCGCTTGAGCAGTTCTCCCGGATGCAATGGGCCGTCGTCATGCTCCGCGATGCCGATGCTCACGCCGATCTCGACCTGCTTGCCGTCGAGGAGGTAAGGGGCGGAGAGGAACGCGATCATCCGTCGGGCGAACTCGAGTTTCGCCTCTTGTGCCCCCGCCCCCTCGTCGAGAACCGCGAACTCGTCGCCGCCGATGCGCGCGGCCATCCGCGTGGCGCCGACGCTGGACCGCAGGCGCTCGGCGACCGCTTGCAGGAGTTCGTCCCCGGCGTGATGACCGAGCGTGTCGTTGACGTCCTTGAACCCGTCCAGATCCAGGAGGAACACGGTCAGGCATGCCGTTTCCTGGCCCAGGCGCGACACCGCGTTCTGCAGGCGTTCCTGGAACAGGGTGCGATTCGGCAGATCGGTCAGCGCGTCGTGATGCGCCATGTGGGCGATCCGTTCCTCGGCCCGCCGCCTTTCGCTGATGTCCTCGTAGGTGGCGAGCCAGCCCCCGTCCGGCAGCGGCTCGTGCGAGACGAAGAACGTCCTGCCGTCGTCGAGCTGGCAGGTGAAGTGCGCCCCCCGCTTCTTCTCCACCGACTGGCGTTGTCTGGCGTGGAACCGGGCGAAGGGGCTTTCGCTTCCGTTCGCTGACAGCCGGTCGGCAATCTCTTCGGCGGTCGCACCGACGAGATCGGCCGCCGGCAGAGCGGTCAGCGCCACGAAGCGATCGTTGCAGACGGCTAGTCGGCCTTCCGCATCGAAGGTGCACAGCGCCTGCGACATGTTCTCGAGCGCCGCGTCGAACCGTTCGTTCTGCGCCCGCAGGGACCGCGTCGTCGCCTGCAGCCGGGAGGCGAGATTGCGCAGCCCCCGATGGGCGCGCATCAGGAGCCGGTTCTGGTTGAGGAGCAGGACGATGAGCGCGATGCCGCAGAGGATCAGGCCGATGGCGAGTCCCGTGAAGAGGGCGTGGAGCCTTTGCAGCGCCGCCTGATCTTCCTTTGCGACGTCGGCGCCGTAGGCGGCCGCCATGGCAGCCAGAGAAGTCAGCTGCGTGTCCAGCGGCTCCAGGACCGCCAGGGCTTCGAGGACGATTCGGGCGCTGAGCGGCCGTTCGGCGAGCAGACGGTCGACGTGCTGCAGGCTGTCCCTCAGGTTGCCGATGACTCTCGCGTGAGCGGCGCTGCTCTCGATGAAGCGACGCAGGCTGCGCCTATCCCCCGGCAGCTCCCTGTCCGCCTCGAACGTCGCCAACCGGCTGAACATGATGTCGAGCCTGAGGTCGATCTCCTCCTGGTCGATGCCGCTGCCGGGGATTGCGTATTGGGCAAGCCGGCGTTCGAGGCGCATGAACTCTGCAAGACCCTGGCTCACGGTCCAGGCGGCGTTATAGCGCGAGACGCTGTGCAGGGCGCTCTGGCGCTCCATGATGACGAACGAGAGGTAGAACGTCGCTGCGGCGAAGCAGCAAACAGTCGCGGCAAGCAGCCATTTCAATGTCTTGAGCCGCATCGCCTGTCGCTTCGCCGTCTATTCGACCGCCAGCTTCGCGAGCTGCCAGACGGATCGACCGAAATAAGTCTGGCTCTGCAGCTCCGGATCGCTGTCGAACGGGTAGATGATGAAGAGGGGTCCGTGCTCCCGCACGGACATGTACTCGCCGTCGCGCTTCAGGGCGAGGATCGTGCCGAACCGGGCGAAGTCCTGCACCGGCATCGTGGCGACGTAGTCGTTGAGGGCAACGGCCCGGACGGTCTCGCCGCTCGCCCCGACGGCTTCCATCAGCGCATCGAGCCGCACGCCTTCGAAGGTCCTGACGCCGTCGTACCAGGGAGTCCGCGTCTCGACGGTGACGGTCCCCATCGCCTCGAGCATCGCCCGGTCGAACTGCGCAGTGCCATCGACGTTCGTCTCGGAAATCGCACCGGAGACGACCAGGATCGGTTTCCCCGACGGCGCTGCCAAAGGCTCCGCATGCGCGGGGGCCAGCATCGCGATCATGTAAGCCGCGGTCAGCATCCTGAGCAGACTGATCTTCACCTGCCGCCTCCCTGACTTGGCGAAGCGGACCGTCGTCCGCCATGTCAGCACGGTAATGGCCTCACGCTAAGAGCAGGTGAACGACCGCCGGAACATTTTCAACGATCGCGGGAAGGTCGTTCCACTCCCCGCCACCGGTGAATGTACCGCTTCGGGCGTTGCACGGCGTCATTCGGAAGCCGGCGCCAGTTGCCTCTCCGTCCGGGCCACATCGGCGTCGCTTTGCTCTTGGCGGCGCTCGGCGGCATCCAGACGATGCCCGGCATTGTCCTCTTCCCGGCGCAGCGCGGTCTTCTCGATTTCTTCGCGGACCTTGGGGTAGGTCTTCAGGAAGCGATTGAATTCCTCCGCGGCGAGCACCAGCACGTTGCAGTAGGTGACGGCGACAACGTCCGCGCCGCGCGGCCGCCCGGTGAGCAACGCGATCTCGCCGAAGAACTCGCCGGGTCCGAGCGTGATCACCTGCTCTTCGCGGCGCACCTCGACCACACCGGAGGCGATGAAGTAGAGCCCCGCCGCGGACTCGCCCTTGCGCGCGAGATGGTTGCCAGGCAGCACGATCCGTGCCCGCAGCCGCCGTGCGAGCCGTTTCACCTGCTTGTCGTCGAGATGGCGGAAGATCTGCAGCGACCGGATCATGTCGAGCGTGTCGAGCTTCAGGTCGAGGCGCTTCTTTTCGCGAAGCGGTCCCCGCTGCAGGACCGCGCGGCGCAGGTCCTGGTGGATCTCGAGCGCCAGCACGCCTTCCTCGAAGAGATCGTCGAAATGGCTCAGCTCCTGCTGCTCGCCCAACTGCGACAGGAACTCCTCCTCCACCGCGGTCGCATACTCGGGATACTGCAGGCGCAGCGCCTGAAGGCCGCCCTTAGCCGCCTCGTGCCGGCCCTTGATGATCTCGGTGAGGATCGCGGCGATGCGTTCCCCGAGCAGCGGCGCGATGCGGTGCGGGATGTACGCCAGCAGCTCCGTCGTCAGGAGGCTGAGCACCAGCAGCCGCTCGAACCGATGGATGAGCCGGCGCTGCAGGAAGTGGTCGATCGAGAAGCGGACGTGCAGCTCGTATGCGGCGCGGAAGCCCCAGCCATATTCGAGGCTGGCCCGGGCGGCCCGGTTGTAGCCGACGCGCCCGTCGGCCCTCGCGCCTTCCACGAGGCGCTCGGCGTGGCCGAGCATCGCTCCCACCGCATCGACGGCGATCGTGCCGCGCCCGTGATGCTGCAGGATCAGTTCCTTTTCCCGCGTCGCGAGGGCGATGAGGCCGAGCGTGACACGCTGGCGATCGACCAGCACCTCCTCGATGTCGGCCGAGGAAGCCTCCGCGATCCGCGATCGGTACGCGTCGATCACGGTCTCGCTTGCCTCGGTGTTCAGGCCGTAGCGGTTCGCCGTCGTTTCGAGCGTGTCCCTCACGTCGGCGAGCGTCAGGGCGAGGACCTGGTTGCGGACGGCGCTGTCGACGGCAGAGAGCCGGTCGAGCTTCAGCCAGTGGATGACCCGGCGCAGTGTCAGGCCGTTCACGAAGAGCGTGAACAGGACGAAGCCGGTGGCGGTCACCGCGACGAAGCGCTTCAGTTCCGGGGAGACGAAGGCGTTTTCCGTGACCACCAGCGCCAGCGCCAGCGTAACGGCGCCGCGCAGGCCGCCCCAGAAGATCGTCACGCTGTAGGGCAGACTGACCGGCCGTGCCGCGCCGACGGCGCTGAGGGCCGGCAACACCAGGAACAGCACCACCGCGCGGGCGGCGAGCGCTGCCGCCACCGCGGTGAGGACGACCAGCAGATCCCGCGGACCGACCTCCGTCAGGATGCGCGGAACGAGGATGGCAGCGAGAAGGAAGACCAGCGATCCGGCCCAGAAGCCGATCTGCTCCCAAACGTCGCGCAGATAGCGCCAGTTGCTCGGGGCGATCCGGGCCGGAACCATGGCCGAGACCGCCAAGCCCGCGACCACCACCGCGACGACGCCCGAGACCGCGAAGAACTGGTCGGCCAGGATGTAGATCGTGTAGACGGCGCCGAGGGTCAGCGTGACCTCGGCCGATCGGATGCCGCCGATCAGCGGCAGTGCGAGGCTCAGCGCATATCCGCCGACGAACCCCGCCAGCGCACCGCCGACAAACGCGATGCCGAACCGCGACAGCGCATCCGTGGCCTCCAGCGGCTGGTTCGAGACGATCACCGTCAGCAGCAGCGAGAACAGCGCGATGGCGGCGGCGTCGTTGAGCAGGCTCTCGCCCTCCACCAGCCGGGTCAGACGCGCCGGCGCCCCGAGTTCGCGGAAGATCGCGACGACCGCCGCCGGATCGGTCGTCGCGACGATCGACCCGAGCAGCAAGGCAGCCAGCAGCGGTACGCCGAACAGGGCGTAGAGACCGAGCCCGACAACGGCCGCGGCCAGCACAACGGCAACCACCGCCAGCACCAGGATCGGCACCGCGTCCTCCATGACCCGCCTGACGTCGATCATGATCGACGCCTGGAACAGCAGCAGCGGCAGGAAGACGTAGAGAAAGATCGAGGAGCGGACCGGAAGGTTCACGATCGGCGCGACGATCCCGTTGAACGCGTCCGTGAGAGGGGTGGCCAGCAGGAACGCGCCGAGGAACCCGAGTGCGACGCCCACCGCGGCGAGGAGGATCGTCGAGGGCAGCTGGAAGCGTGCGGCCACCGGCTGCAGCGCGGCGACGATCAGCAGGAGGCTGGCCACTACGAGGATGATCGCCGCCACGTCGAACAAATTCGTGCCCTGCGTTAGGATTGACCAAGTGGCGACCGCCCCCCGGCGGCCCATGCATCGAGACTTGAAGGTAGCCAACTATAGCAGCAGGGCCGTTCCGTGGCGCAACCTCGCTGCAGTGCAAAATTGGAAACGATCTCCCGCCCTCTCGCGTGCCTTGCCGACGGGACCGGGCCGATTCGACAATCCCTGAATCTTTCGTTACTGGCCCGCCGGTCTCCACAGATCATGAGGAACGCGTGAGCAGATCGAGAGCGGATGCGGACGGCCGGCTGGGCTTGCTGATCGACCGCTATTACTGGCTGCAGGAATCGCGGCAACAGACTGCAAGGCGCGACGCACACGTGCTGATCGCCACGCTCGCGGGAACCGCGCTGTATCTGGCCGCTCCCTATCTCGGCGTCGGCACCCGGAGCCTTGCCTGGTTCGAAGCCCTCGTCCTTCTCTGTGCCGGCGCCTACGTCCTCACGACGCTGGGCAGACGGCTGCGAACGCTCGACTGTTCAGGGCGGGCGGAACGGGAACTCGAAGCTGCCGGCTACGCGGTGACGGGCGGCCTGGTGCACGACCGTCGCGGGCTCGTCATCGAGCGGCCTTCCGGCCTCGCGCTGATATTTCAATCCAGTCCGCGGGCGCCCTGCTCGAGACCCGACGCAGTGTGACCGCAGTCGCGTCGCCGCCGCGTCATGGACTTCCTAAAGGGGCGCCTTGCCCTTGGCTACACGGCGGCGATGGCCAGCCGGCCGGCGCCCACCACCTCCTCCCGCCCAGCCGCCTCGGATCGCAGCTGGAACTCGACGAGGACCTGCGCCAGGTCGCCAGCGGGCCGCGGCTTGCTGAAGTAGTATCCCTGCATTTCGGTGCAGCCCTCCAAGAGCAGCGCCTCCATCTGCTCCGGCGTCTCCACCCCCTCCGCAATGACAGCCATGTCCAGCGCCCGGCTGAGGCTGATCACCGCGCGGATGATCGCGCGGCTCTGATGCGCCTCGATCGTGCGCACGAAGGACTGGTCGATCTTGATCTTGTCGAACGGGAAGCGGTTCAGGTAGCCGAGCGAGGAGTAGCCGGTACCGAAATCGTCCATCGAGATCCCGATGCCGCGATCGCGAAAGCCGTTGAGCGTCGCGATGACCGAGGCGGAATCCTGCAGCAGGAGCGATTCCGTCACTTCGAGCTGCAGCCGCCGGGGGGCGAGCCCCGAGCCCGCGAGAGCCCGGTCGACCTCGTCCGTCAGTCCCGCCTTCTTGAACTGCACCGGGGACAGGTTCACCGAGAGGAGCAGGTCCTCCGGCCATCCGGCGGCTTGCCGGCACGCGGTATCCAGAGCCCAGGCGCCCATGGCGTGGATAAGCCCGCAATCCTCGGCCACGGGTATGAACTCGGCCGGGGACACGAAGCCCCTGGACGGATGGCGCCATCGCATCAGGGCCTCGAAGCCGAGGATGCGCTGGCGGGCAACATCGACGAGGGGCTGGTAGAAGAGCTCCAGTTCGCCGCGATCCAGCGCACCGCGCAGGTCGACCTCCATCGTCCGCCGCGCCTGCAACTCGGCATCCATCGCTCGCTCGAAGAAGCGCCAGGTGCTGCGCCCCTCGGCCTTCGCACGGTAGAGCGCGAGATCGGCATTCTTGATCAGCACGTCGACGTCGCGTTCGGGTTTCGGCGTCGACTGGTAGCCGGGCAGCACGATGCCGATGCTGACGCCGACGACGATCTCGTGCCCGTCGATGACGAAGGGCCGGCTCAGCACGTCGACGATCTGTCGCGCCAGCGCCTCGGCCGCGGCGTCCGGTCGGCCGGCCGACAGGACGATGGCGAACTCGTCGCCGCCGAAGCGTGCGACCAGAGCATCCTTGCCGACGCATTGCCTCAGCCGCCTGGCCGCCGCCGTCAGCAGCACGTCGCCGGACGGGTGGCCGAGCGTGTCGTTCACCGACTTGAAGCCGTCGAGGTCGAGCGACAGCACCGCGAGCCGGCGCGCGCCACGCGGCCTGCGCACGGCCTTCTCCAGATGCTCCCGGAACCGCACCCGGTTCGGCAGGCCGGTCAGCGCGTCGTGCGACGCCATGTGGGTCAGCCTGAGCTGGGCCTGATGGCGTTCGGTGACATCCTCGAAGGTTGCGACCCAGCCGCCGCGCTCGATCGGCTGATGCGAGATGGCGATCATCCGGCCGTCCGGCAGCTCCTGATTGTAGGAGGCCCGGGTCTGCGAACAGAGGACATGGCTCAGCTCCGGATCGACCAGCACGTCCTTCGCCTCGACGCCGAGCTGGATGGCGCCGAACATCTGGACGAAGCGCCGGTTGAACACCACCAGCCGCTGCCGGTCGTCGAACATGCAGAGGCCCTGCGACATGTTGTTCAGCGCCGCATCGAAGCGGGCATGCTGCTGCAGGATGCGGTCGTTGTAGCTGTCCACCTGCGCCGCCATCAGGTCGCGGATCCGCTGCATCTTCTCCGAGATGCTGGCCTGCATGGTGTCGAGCGCCGTCAGCAGCCGCGCGGTCTCGCTGGCGCCCCCGGTCCGGATCTCGTTGTCCAGCCTGCCGCCGGCGATCGCGCGGGCGATCGCCACGGCCTGGTGGAGAGGCGGGACGATCGCACGGGAAAGGAGCAGCGAGATCAGCAAGGCGACGGCGATGGCGCCTGTCAGCGCGATGCCCGCTTCGGTGACCGAGCGGTCGATATGGTCGCGCACCTGCCGCCGAAACCGGTATCCGTCACTGGCGAATGTCTCGACGGTGACCTCGAGTTCGTCGTCGATGACGCCGAGTTCGTTCAGGACGTCCGCCGGAGCCATCGTCGCGGGCGCTCGCGCCAGGGCGATCAGCCGCCGGCGGATATCGCCGGTCTGCTCTCTGCCGGCCGGCGATATGGCCCGTTCGGACCCGACCCGAAGATCGTCGAGTATGTCGGCCAGCAGATTCAGATGCACCAGCGGGCGAACCGGTGCCGCATTCGCCTCGGCCGCCACACCGGCGCGGTAGGCCGCCTCCTGCTTCAGCAGCGTGTTCTGCGCCGAGCGGAGATGGCTCATCGAGACCAGCGCCTCGTCGTAGAGACGCTCCGCCAGCACGCCGACCTCGCGCTGCGATTTCAACGCGTAAACGCCGAGACCGATGGTCACCAGCGTCAGGCAGAGACAGCCGAGAAGCAGCTTCAGCTTGATCGACATGGCCGACCAGGCTGGAGAACGTCGCGCGGAAGGCCTGCCGTCGTCATGTCAGTCAACG
>DASYHY010000093.1:0-15456 GCA_036252795.1 Aurantimonas sp.
CGGTTGATCGGCTTCGCAAAGAACTTTGTGCGGACGGGTAGCCGGATGCGCGCGTCCTTCACCCGATATGCGGTCAGGATGATCTTGATTGGGGCCAGCAGACCCGATTGCAGAGTCGGATGCGGCCGCCGCTGTGGAAGCCAGCACCGCTTCTGGCGACCTCGACCGTAGCCGTGGGCATGGCACCGAGGCTTGGGTGGCTCTTGCTATCCTACGCTGCGATCTTCGGGCGAATGCGTCTACTCACCCGAGATGATGTTGCGGATACGTCGCGTCAGTTCGGCCATGTCGAAGGGCTTCGTCACGACCTGCATGCCGTGCTCGAGATGGCCGTGATTCAGAACGGCATTCTCGGCATAGCCGGTGATGAACAGTACCTTCAGGCCAGGCCGCAACTGCCGGGCTGCGTCCGCCACTTGCCGTCCGTTCATGCCGTTGGGTAGGCCGACATCGGTGATCAGCAGGTCTATCCGCGCGTCGGACTGGATGGTCTTCATGCCGGACGGTCCGTCCCCTGCTTCGATCGCGGTGTAGCCAAGTTCCTCCAGCGCATCCACAACGAGCATGCGCACCAGCGGCTCGTCGTCGATCACCAGCACCGTCTCGCCGGCGCTGGCCGGCTCGGCTACCGGCATCTGCGGAGCGTCTTCTGCCGCATCATCCTCGCCGAGGTGGCGCGGCAGGTAGATGCAGACCATCGTGCCCTGGCCGAGCTCCGAATAGATTCGCACCTGTCCACCCGATTGGCGGGCAAAGCCGTAGATCATCGACAGACCGAGACCCGTGCCCATACCGATGGGCTTGGTCGTGAAGAAGGGATCGAAGGCCTTCTCGACCACTTCCGGCGCCATGCCCGTGCCGTTGTCGCTGACGCACAGCGAGACGTACTGGCCCGGTGGCAGATCGCGGGTGCGGGCAGCGCGTTCGTCGAGCCACCGGTTGGCCGTTTCGATGGTGATCTTGCCGCCGTCCGGCATGGCATCACGCGCGTTGATACACAAATTCAACAGCGCGTTCTCCAGCTGATGCGGATCGACCGAGACGCTCCACACGCCGCCGCCGGCGACGCTCTCGACGGCAATGGCTGGACCAACCGTGCGCCGAATCAGGTCTTCCATACCGCTGATGAGGTTGCCGATATTCGTCGGCTGGGGATCGAGCGTCTGGCGACGCGAGAAGGCCAGCAGGCGGTGTGTCAGCGCCGCCGCGCGTTTCGTCGCGCCCTGCGCGGCAACGAGGTAACGTTCGACGTCGGGCAGGCGCCCCTGCGCGATGCGGGTCCCCATCAGCTCCAGGGAGCCGGAGATGCCGGCGAGCAGGTTGTTGAAGTCGTGCGCCAGTCCGCCGGTGAGTTGGCCGACCGCCTCCATCTTCTGCGCCTGACGAAGTGCCTCCTGTGCCTGTTCGAGTTCGGATGCGGCTTCTTTCTCCGCGCTGATGTCACGTGCGACCGCGTGGATGAACGTCTCGTCAGGGACAGCGGTCCAGGACAGCCAGCGATAACCGCCGTCCCGCGATCGATAGCGGTTCTCGAAGCGGAGCGTCGTCAGCCCCTGCTCCAGTTTTCCGGCCTCCGCTTGGGTGGCCGCCAAGTCGTCAGGATGGATCAGGTCGAGGAACGACGTGTCCCGCAGTTCCGCGTCATCCCAGCCGAGGAGGCTCGTCCAGGCGGGATTCGTCGCCAGGATCGTCCCATCGAAGCGCGCGACCAGCATGAGGTCGGTCGACAGCCGCCACATGCGATCCCGGTCCGCCGTACGCACCGCGACGAGTCGCTCCAGTTCCTCGCTCTGTCGCACTTTGGCGTCCCGAGCCTCGACGATCTCCTGGATGTCGACGCACGTGCCGATCCACCGGGTGCTTTCGGCGTCCTCGCCACGATGGATGGGCACCGAACGGCTGAGGAACCAGCGATACAGGCCATCGTGGCGACGAAAGCGGTACTCGATCTCGAATGGCATGTCGGATTTGCACGCCCGATGCCAACCTGAAAGCGCTCGCTCCCGGTCTTCGGGATGCAACGCCTGACCCCAACCGAACTCCTCCAGGGCGCCGGCGGGCAGACCCGTGAATGCCTGAAGGAATGGATTGACGTAGTCGCATCGACCTTCGGTGTCGGCGGTGAAGAGGACGACGGGAAGAGCCTCGGCGAACGTGCGGAAGCGCGCCTCGCTCTCCCTCAACGCGGCTTGGCTGCGCCGCTGCTCCGTGAGATCCAGCATCGCCCCTATCATGCGGGTAGCGCGGCCTGTTTCGTCGCGGATCACATGGCCGCGGTCGAGCACATCGGCATAGGATCCGTCAGCGCGCAGGAAACGATACTCGTGGCTCCAGTTCTCGGTCGCGCCCTCGATCGCAGCCCGCATGCTCTTGTCGACGCGCTTTCGGTCTTCGGGATGGATGTGCTCGATCCACCACGCGCCCGTCGGCGCGACCTCGGTCGGTGCGTGTCCGTAGGCTGCCTCCAGCGCCTCGTTCCAGAGCACGTGGTTCGTCGCGAAGTGCCAATCCCAGACTGCATCGTTCGTCGCGCGAACCGCGAGGCGGTAGCGTTCGGCAGTCTCGCGCGCCGCCGCTTCCGCCCGCTTGCGCTCGGAGACGTCACGGAAGAACACCGCGATGCCCTCTTCGACAGGGTAGGCCCGCATCTCGAGCCAGGCGGAATGGCCGTCTTCCCACGAATAGCTGTGCTCAAGCGCGACGGGTACGCGCTCGGACATGGCCCGCTTGTAAAGATGGCCCGGTTCGCTCGCTTCGCTGCCGGGGTATGCCTCCCAGTGGGTGCGGCCGAGGAGCATGTCCCGGGGACGAGCGTCCAGTCGCAGGGCTTCGACGTTGACGTCCACGATGCGAAAGTCTCGATTCAGCAGGATGAACCCTTCCGCCATGCCGTCGAGCACGCCCTTGAAGCGCGCTTCGCTCTCGCGAAGCCGGCGCTCCGCGACCACCTGTCCGGTGATTTCGTTGCAAGGGCAGAAAAACCCGGCCACCCGACCGGTCTCGTCGCGCACGGGCGTGTAGGAGAAGCTGAAATGCGTCTCCTCGCGATAGCCCTTTCGGTGCATGATGAGGGTGATATCGTCCATATGGACGGGCTCGCCACCATAGGCCATCTCGACGATGGGGGTGAGGTCGGAGCGGATCTCCTGCCAAACCTCCAGAAAGTCGCGGCCGAGGGCCTGAGGATGCTTGGCTGCCAGGATCTCGGCATAGGCGTCGTTGTAGAGGAGCGTGCGCTCGGGTCCCCATACGATGAACATGGCCTGCTTCGAACTGAGCATGACGCTGATAAGTGTCGTCAGCTCAAGCGGCCACTCGTGCGAAGAACCGAGCTCGGTGTCTGACCAGGAGTGGGAGCGAAGGCGGCGCGCCAACTCGCCCCCATGCGACAGAAAGGCGGGAGAAGCGGTCGCCACTCCTCGGGTGAATTCATGCGTCACTTCGCTACACCGTCTTTCATGTTCAGATCCGCCCCGACCGCCGATGGTTCTCCACAACGTGAATTGAGCGATAATTGCTCCTCACCGCACGTTTCGAACAAGTGACGCGATCGCCGCGTCATAACGACCAGACAGCTTCTTTCCTAGAGCTCTGGAGGACGAGCATGCGGCAAGACCGAGGGGGGGGCGCATAGCGCCGTTGAATGGCAGTCCCACGAATGATGGCATTCCACCCGTTTGAGATATGATTTCTGATGGGCCGAGAGCGGAACGGCAGCTCGGAGCGGTGCCTGTGGGAAACCGGTCCGTGCGGCTTACGACTCCATCATCGACCTTGGCGCCCTGAGCACCACCCCCGGAAAATCCTCCAGCCGGCGGCTCGGAGCCGGGGGCACGTCACATAGGCCGAGACCGCGGAATCTCGAGACTTTGGCCGCGGGGAGACCTCGCGCAGTGACCTGCGTTCGGACGCCTGCAATGCGCGTCTGTCGTCGACTAGCCACAGGCGGGTGGGTCGGCCACTGGCTCGATGACGATGAGCTGCGCCGACGCAGGCGGCACTGGAACAGCGTCGTGCGCGAGAGAGAGCGCCAGACCGGCTACGCGCACCAGCGTGGCTGGTGACGATGGTGCCGCGCGCTATGCAGATCAGACTGCCGCCCTGATCGTGCCGATGGGAGACATATCCACCAAGATCTACCTGAGTGACTGAGGCAACAAGATCGATGGCCGCTGGATCTCGCCTGCTGCTCCGAAAAGGTCATATCGGTGGAAAGGAGTGGCCAGAACGGCGATACCGGACTGTACCTCCTGGTGCAGGATGGCGCAGAAGCCTGGAGATGAGAGAACTTGAAGCCCGCACACCTGCCAAGCCTGCTCCGCACCGCGCTGATGGGCTGGTGGAACGACCGAGCCCTCAGCCTTGGCGCGGCGATCTCGTTCTACACCATCTTCTCCCTCGCCCCCGTCCTTCTCATCGTCGTCAGTGTAGCCGGGCTGTTCTTCGGACGCGAAGCCGCGCAGGGCGCCATCGTTGCCGAGATCGGCGGCATGGCCGGAGCCGAGCCGGCGGCCGCCGTGGAAGCGATGATCGCGGGCGCGAGCGATGTCGGCACGAGCGTCATCGGCACGACCATCGGCATCGTGACCTTCTTCTTTCTAGCGACGGGCGCCTTCGTGGAGCTACAGGACGATCTCAACATCATCTGGAAGGTCGAACCGAAAGCTTCCGGCGTCCTGGCCCTTCTGCGAACCCGGCTTCTCAGTCTCGCCCTCGTACTGTCGATCGGCTTTCTGCTTTTGATCTCGCTCGTCCTTGATGCGGGACTGACAGCCGCGACCGGCTATGTCGAGCAGGCTTTGCCGCATTCGGGCGCGGTCGTCTCGACGCTCAACTTCGCGCTTTCACTCGTCATGGCGATCCTGCTCTTCGCATTGATCTTCAAGATCCTGCCGGATGCCGACATCGCTTGGCGGGACGTGGGGACCGGGGCCGTCATAACCGGCGTTCTCTTCGCGCTCGGAAAGCTCCTCATCGGCTACTATCTCGGACAAAGCGGGGTGGCCTCGAGCTACGGCGCAGCCGCTTCGCTGGTCACCCTCCTGCTCTGGGTCTACTACTCTTCGCAGATCCTGCTCTTCGGCGCCGAGTTCACCAAGGCCTACGCGGATCATCGGCGGCGGATCTGAGAGCACCAGGGCGGCTCCAGACGACAACTCTCAGGGAACAGGCGAAGCACCCCGATCCGGCCGCCGGAACGCTCCGCCACAGCCATGTCGTAGCGGGGGAGGAGTGGGGGGAATGAGATCGGGCCGTCGCCCGCTCCAGCCACAGGTCGTGCGCAGCGCTTCAAGAAGCCCCCCGCTCGGTCGGCACTGCCCCACTGTCGTCTCGCCAGCGTCGGGCGACAGGGCAGAGACGTAGACGAGACCGATGACCTCGTCGTTCAAGCCGGCCATCAAGCGTGATCGCCCCGCTGATCGAAGCCGCTTCGGATACGGCACGCAAGCGGGTTCATGCACGAGCCACCTGTAGGCGAACCAGGATTCACTTGACGATCAGAGGCGAACGCTATCGCCCGGTGATGCCTGGGAACATGATCAGCACGGCAAGGGCCAGGATCTGCAGCGCGATGAACGGCAGCAGCGCGCGGAAGATGTCGCCCAGCGAGATGTCAGGCGGCGCGACGCTCTTCAGGTAGAAGGCCGCCGGGCCAAAGGGCGGCGACAGGAACGACACCTGCATGTTCATGCAGAACAGGACACCGAACCAGACCGGGTCGTAGCCGAGTTCGACGATGATCGGCACGAAGATCGGCAGCGTCAGCAGCGCGATGCCGACCCAGTCGAGGAACATGCCCAGCACGAACAGGATCAGCATCATGAACAGCAGCACGTAGAGCGGCTCTTCCGAGATGCCGATGATCAGCGACGAGACGAAGTCGATACCGCCCATCAGGTTGAACACGCCGACGATGGCGCTGGCGCCGATGCCGATCCAGACGATCATGCCGACCGTCGCCAGCGTCTGCATCGCCGCCCCGCGCAGGAGCTCGAAGGTGAACTCGCCGCGCACCACCGTGGCCAGCAGGACGCCGCCGACGCCGATGGCCGAGGCCTCGGTGACCGAGGCGATGCCCCCATAGATCGAGCCGAGCACGAAGGTGACGACGAGGAGCGGCAGGATCAGGCCCTTGAGGAGCGCGATCTTCTGGGCCAGCGGGATGATCTCCGGGTCCGGATCCGGCACGACCCCCTTGGTGAAATAGGCCCGGAAGAGGACATACAGCACGTAGAAGGCCGCCAGCATCACGCCCGGGAGGAAGGATGCGGTAAACAGGTCGCCGATCGAGACGTTGGCCGCGAGGCCATAGACGATCAGGACGATGGATGGCGGGATCATCGTGCCGAGTGCGCCGCCGGCGCAGACCACGCCGATGGCGAGACTGCGGTCGTAGCCCAGGCGCAGCATCTGCGGCAGGGCCAGGAGACCCAGAAGCACGATCTCGCCGCCGATGATGCCGCTCATCGCCGCGAGGATGACCGCCACGAAGATGGTCTGGATCGCCACGCCGCCGCGAACGCGGTTGGAGATCAGCTTCATGGCGTCGAACAGATCGCGCGCGATGCCGGATCGATCGAGGATCGCCGCCATCAGCACGAACATCGGCACCGAGACGAAAATGAAGGACGAGACGAAACTGAAGACGCGACTGGTGATCAGCGGCACCGCCATCGGGCCGAACCAGCCGAGAGCGAAGATCAGCGCCACGAGAAGCGTGACGAAGGCCAGCGGCATGCCGGTCAGGAGCAACCCGAACAGCATGAGGAACATCACCAGGGTTCCGTAGCCGATGCCGAGAGCCCTGAGATTGAAGCCGATGTCGAGGATTTCGGCCATTTATGCGTCCTGCCTGGAACCACGCCGACGGGCATGATTGACGGCCAGTACCAGGAACTGGATGGCCAGGACGATCATGACGATGAACAGAAAGCCCTTGAGGAGGGCGGGGGTCGGAGGGTTCCAGGCACTGCCTGTCCCCTCCATATGGAAGGCGCCGCTCGGGTTCCAGAAGGAGGTCTTCACCATCAGCCAGGAGGCCCAGGCGAAGAAGGCCGCGGAGATCGCGCTGATGACGTAGATGATGACGTCGAGAGCGGTGCGGGCCCGGCGACCCAAGGCGTCGTAGATCAGGACGACGCGGATGTGGCTGTCGCGGGCAGCACAGAAGAGGCCGCCATAGATGAAGGCGATCGCGCACAGGAAGATGCTCGATTCATGCACCCAGTTGGTCGGGCTGTCGAGCGCGTAGCGCATGAAGATCTCGAAGAGCAGGATAGCCGCGGAAGCAACGATCGCCGCCGCGAAGAGATAGCCGATCCACTCGATGCCACGACCCAGTGCACCTGCTTCGGGTACCGTGTCGCCGATGCCTTCGCTGGTGGCGCTGAGGTCCGGATCGCGTCCGTCCACGGCAATGGGGTCACGACTCATCGCCGGATCATCCTTGAAGAGGAGAGAAGGCGGGCGGGGCGTCGGCCCCGCCCGCCGGTCCTGATAGAGAGGTTTACTGGGCCTCGAGGAGGCCTTCCTGCTCGAGATAGGCCGTCAGGCTGTCATAGACCTTCTGTGCGCTCTCGGACTGGCCGGCCTGCTTCTCCCACTCGCCGATGGCGATCTGGCGGAACTTCGCCCGCTCCTGGTCGGACCAGTCATGGATGGTGGCACCCTGAGCCTTGGCTTCCTCGACCGCCTTGGCGTTCTTGTCGGCCAGCGCCGCATTCTGGCGCTGGGCCAGTTCCACGACCGACTCCTCGAGCGTCGTCTGGACGTCCTCGGGCAGGGCGTCCCATTTCTGCTTGTTCATCGAGAACTCGATCAGCGGCATCGAGTGGAAACCCGGGAAGACGGGATGCGGGGCGATCTTGTTGAGACCCTGCGCCTGATTCACATGAAAGACGCTGTAATCGGCCGCGTCGACGACACCCTTGTCGAGTGCAGTGAAGACTTCCGAGGTCGGCAGGTTCACCGGCGAGGCGCCGGCGGCCGCGAAGATGTTCTGCACGAGACCGGCCGGTGCGCGCAGCTTCAGGCCCTCAAGATCATCGACGCCTTCGAGCGGCACCTTCGAGACGAAGGCTTCCAGGCCGGGCGTGGTGCCGCCGAAGAAATGCGTGCCGTACGGCTCGACCATCTCGTTCATCAGCTCCTTGCCGCCGCCCTCGTTGAAGTACTTCAGCATATGCTGCGGATCGGACCATGCGCCGACCGGGTTGGCGATCAGGCCGAACGCCGGGTCCTTGCCCGCGAAGTAAGAGGTGTCGGTGACATGGCCGTCGAGAATGCCCGCGCCGACCGCGTCGAGGGTCTCCTGGAAGTCGACGACGGCGCCGACCGGCAGCAACTCGATCGAAACCTGGCCGTCGGTCATCTCGCTGACGCTGTCGGCCCATTCCTTGTAGAGTTGGTAGTTCGGGTCGCCCGCCGGGTCGCTCGACTGGAATTTCAGCGCAACGTCCTGCGCCATCGCGCCGGTGGTCAGCACGGCAAGGGCCGCGCCGGTCAGAAGGGCCTTGATGGTTGAGTTGAGCAAGTTTCTTCTCCCTAAGCGTCTTGTTTTGTCTACGGATGCCCGTCTTCGAGCCTTCCCGGCATCCCGCAGGTGGACGCGCACCATACGACGGTCGCCTGTCGGGTCAACGTGAAACTCCCGCTGAGCCATCAGTGGTTGCATCCAAAACGCTTGGAACCGGTGACGGAAGGGCGCGCCCTTCGCCTGGCCAACCGACCGCTACGCCGTGCCCACGGCCAGTACGGGGACGTCGCGATCCTCGACGATCCGTCGCCGAAAGCCGTTGCGCCACGGAACCGCGACCTGGCGATCCAGGCGGGCCTGCTGCCGGTCACCGGACTGGAAGACGGGCGGCCGCGGTGATCGACAAGGAATCGGCGCGCGTGATCGCCCTTTATCCGGAGGGATCCGCGCTCTCGCTAGGGCTACGTGACACCGGCGCCGGAAGTCTTCCTGCCGGCGTTCGCCTCCAAACAAACTCGTTCGATAGCCCGGCGGCCAGCGGTTCGCTGGCATTTCGGCCGGACCCGTCGGTGGGGCGGATCAGACCAGGCACCGAGCTTGCCCTGCAAGCGCTTCATCTTCTTTTCCGACTCGCGCGTCACGACGTAAATCAAGGTGGTGCGTCATGGCTGACGAGCGCCTCGTTCCCTATGTTGGCGCACTCGATCACGCGGTTTCGGTGCGAGCATGGCGACACGACGGTCAGATGAGGGGACGAGACTGGACGACGCCGCCCGGGCTGGCTGGCTCTACTACGTCGCCGGCAAGACCCAGGACGAGATCGCCAAGACGCTGAAGATCTCGCGCCAGAGCGCGCAGCGGCTGGTGTCGCTGTCGGTGAGCGCGGGACTGGTGAAGGTTCGCATCGACCACCCGATCGCCGCCTGCCTCGACCTCGCCGCGCGGCTGCGCGAGCGTTTCGGCATCGACTTCGCCGAAGTCGTGCCGAGCGACCCCGCGTCGTCCTCGACGACGCTCGGTATCGCGCTCGCCGGGGCCGACGAGATGGAACGGCGGTTGCGGCAGGCCGACCCGCTGGTCATCGCCATGGGCACGGGCCGCACGCTGAAATCCGTCGTCGAGCATTTGCCCCGGATGGACTGTCCGCAGCATCGCATCGTCTCCCTGACGGCGAACATCACGCTCGACGGATCGGCCGCGGTCTACAACGTCATCTTCTCGATGGCCGACCGGATCCGCGCGCCCCACTACCCGATGCCGTTGCCGGCTGTCGCCTCGTCCAGAGAGGAGCGCCTGCTGCTGCACGAACAGAAGGTGGTGAAGTCCACCCTGGCTCTGGCCGCACAGGCCGACGTTACCTTCGTCGGCGTCGGCGACGTCGGCCCAAACGCGCCGCTGGTGAAGGATGGCTACGTCACGCCGGAGGAATGCCGTCTCCTGCTGCAGGATGGCGGGATCGGCGAGATTGTCGGCTGGGTATTCGACCGCGAAGGACACCTGCTCGACTGCTCGTTCAACCAACGCGTTGCCAGCGCCCCGCTGCCGCCCACGTCGAAGGGCGAGGTGATCATGCTCGGCATGGGGCCGGTGAAGACCCCGCCGATGCGCGCCGCGCTGAAGGGCCGCCTCGTCAACGGCATCGTCACCGACCAGGCGACCGCGACCGCGCTTCTCGACGACTGATTTCCGGCCCTTCATCCCCCTGCCCCGCATGCCCATGCAGCCTCTGCTGACCCGTGCGGATGATGCGCTGCGGGATGCAATTTGTTTGACAGCAGACGGCGTGAGTGAGAATTTGCCCTGGCAATGAAGATTTGCTCACGTGGAGCTGGGAGGCTTTATGATGTTCCGCCGTGCTTTAGCCACAGGTGCCATTTCCCTTTTCGCGTTTGTCGGCGCCGCCGGGGCGCAGACGACGCTGACCATCGCCACGGTCAACAATGGCGACATGATCCGCATGCAGGGTCTGACGCAGGATTTCACCGACAAGCATCCCGACATCGCCCTCAACTGGGTGACGCTCGAGGAGAACGTGCTGCGCCAGCGCGTCACCACCGACATCGCCACCTCGGGCGGCCAGTTCGACGTGATGACCATCGGCACCTACGAGGTTCCGATCTGGGCCGGCAACGACTGGCTGGTGCCGCTGGATAATCTCGGTGACGACTATGACGTCGACGACATCCTGCCGCCGATCCGCGAGGCGCTCTCAGTCGACGGCAAGCTCTATGCCGCGCCTTTCTATGCCGAGAGCGCGATGACGCTCTACCGCACCGACCTGTTCGAGGCGGCAGGCCTGGAAATGCCCGCGGCGCCGACCTGGGAGTTCATCGAACAGGCCGCCAAGACGATTTCCGAAGCCAATGACGACGTCTACGGCATCTGCCTGCGCGGCAAGCCGGGCTGGGGCGAGAACATGGCCTTCCTCGGCGCGATGGCCCGTTCCTACGGCGCCAACTATTTCGATGCCGCGTGGCAGCCGCAGTTCGACGGCGAAGGCTGGAAGACCGCGGTCGACCAGTACGTCCGGATGCTGACGGAATACGGGCCTCCGGGTGCGGCTTCCAACGGGTTCAACGAGAACCTGTCGCTCTTCAACCAGGGCCGCTGCGCCATGTGGATGGACGCGACCGTCGCGGCGTCCTTCGTGACCGATCCCGACGAAAGTCAGGTGGCCGACAATGTGAGCTTCGCGCCATTCCCCTGCGGCATCGATAACTGCCCCAACAACGGCGCGAACTGGCTGTGGGCATGGTCGCTGGCGATCCCGGCGGGCTCGCAGAACACCGAGGCCGCCGAAACCTTCATCGGCTGGGCGACGTCCAAGGACTATCTCGAGCTCGTCGCCGAGAAGGAAGGCTGGGCCAGCGTGCCTCCGGGCACCCGCACCTCGCTCTACGAGAACGAGGCCTATACGAGCGAGGCGCCCTTCGCCGAAGCCACCCTGAACGCCATCAACGATGCCGATCCGTCGATTACGGACGACAAACCCTATGTCGGTCTGCAGTTCGCGGCGATCCCGGAGTTCCAGGGTCTCGGAACCTCGGTCGGCCAGCAGATGGCGGCTGCCGTCTCGGGCAGCATGAGCGTCGAGCAGGCCTTGTCCTCGGCCCAGCAGGCGGCTACCCGCGAGATGACCCGCGCCGACTACATCAAGTAATTGCCTCCCAAGCAATGACCGAGAGGCGTCTCCGATCGAGGGGACGCCTCGCCCCACAGCCGGTCTGCAGGCTCACTCTTTCGCCAACCTAGACAGCCGCGTCTCCTTTCGGCGCCCGTCGACGGGCGGTGACGAGGGACGCCTCTCGAACGCCGCTCCCAGGCAGGGAACACGCCGATGGCGACACTCCAGACCAAATCGGCCGCGCGCCTGATGATGGCGCCCTCGGTGATCGCACTGCTGATCTGGATGATCGTGCCGCTGTCGCTGACGCTGTATTTCTCGACCCTGAACTACAATCTGTTCAATCCTGCCGAGACGCCGTTCATCGGCCTGATGAACTACCGCTTCTTCCTCTCCGATCCGGCCTTCTTCACCGCCTTGCAGAATACGCTGACGCTGGTGGTCGGCGTGCTGATCATCACCGTCGGCGGCGGCATCCTGCTCGCCCTGCTGCTCGACCAGGCCTTTTATGGCGTCTCCATCGTCCGTCTGCTGGTCATCGCGCCGTTCTTCGTGATGCCGACCGTCGCGGCGCTGGTCTGGAAGAACATGATGATGAACCCCGTCTACGGGGTGATCGGCCACGCCCTGGATTTCGTCGGGATCGGGGCGATCGACTGGTTCTCCAACGCGCCGCTGACCGCCGTGATCATCATCGTCGCCTGGCAGTGGCTGCCGTTCTCGACGCTGATCCTGCTTACCGCCCTGCAGTCGCTCTCGGAGGACCAGAAGGAAGCTGCCGAAATGGACGGCGCCAAGGCACTGTCGATCTTCTGGTACATCACCCTGCCGCACATGGGCCGCGCCATCACCGTTTTGATCCTGATCCAGACGATCTTCCTCCTGTCGATCTTCGCCGAGATCTACGTGACGACGAGCGGCGGCCCGGGCCTGCAGACGACCAACATCCCGTATCTCGTCTACAGCCAGGCATTGCTGCAGTTCGACGTCGGGGGCGCATCGGCGGGCGGCATCGTCGCCGTCGTTCTCGCCAACATCGTCGCCTTCTTCCTCGTCCGCCTCATCGGCAAGAACCTCGACGCTTAGGGAGACAGGACCATGGCCCGCGCAGTCTCCACCCGCCGCAAGGTCGGCTTCACCATCATCGGGTGGACGGTCGCCTTCCTGATCTTCTTCCCCGTGCTCTGGACGGTGCTCACCTCGTTCAAGACCGAACTCGCGGCGATCTCGATCCCGCCGCAATGGGTCTTCTTCGACTGGACGCTGGAAAACTACGCCGAGGTGCAGGAGCGTTCGAACTATTTCCGCTTCATGATGAACTCGGTCTATCTGGCTCTCGGCTCGACGCTGGTCGGGCTGATCTTCGCCGTGCCGGCCGCCTGGGCGATGGCGTTCTCGCCGACCAAGTCCACCAAGAACATCCTGTTGTGGATGCTCTCGACCAAGATGCTGCCGGCCGTCGGCGTGCTGGTGCCGATCTACCTGATCTTCCGCGACCTCGGCCTGCTCGACACGCGGACCGGACTGATCGTCGTCCTGTTCCTGATCAACCTGCCGATCATGGTCTGGATGCTCTACACCTATTTCCGTGAGATTCCGGTCGAGATCCTCGAGGCGGCGCGCATGGATGGCGCCACGCTGATGAAGGAGATCACGCAGGTCCTGGCGCCGATGGCGGTCCCGGGCATCGCGTCGACCGTGCTTCTTTCGGTCATCCTTGCGTGGAACGAGGCGTTCTGGACGCTGAACCTGACGACGACGAACGCCGCGCCGCTGACCGCGTTCATCGCCTCGTTCTCCAGTCCGCAGGGCAATTTCTACGCCAAGCTCTCGGCGGCCTCGACCATGGCCATCGCGCCGATCCTCATCATCGGATGGTTCTCGCAGCGCCAGCTCGTGCGCGGCCTGACCTTCGGCGCCGTCAAGTAGGAGCCCGCCATGAGCGCCATCACCCTTCGCAACGTCAGCAAGAGCTTCGGCGACGTGGTCATCATCCCCGGCCTCGACCTCGACATCGCCGAAGGCGAGTTCGTCGTCTTCGTCGGCCCGTCCGGCTGCGGAAAGTCGACGCTGCTGCGGCTGATCGCCGGGCTCGAGGATGTTTCGGGCGGCGAGATCCGCATCGACGATCAGGACGTGACCGCCGTCTCGCCCGCCAAGCGCCAGCTGGCGATGGTGTTCCAGTCCTACGCGCTGTACCCGCACATGAGCGTGCGCGCCAATATCGGCTTTCCGCTCAAGATGGCCGGCCAGTCGAAGGCCGAGATCGCGAAGCGCGTCGAGGAGGCGGCCGCGACGCTCAACCTCACCGACTATCTCAATCGCCGCCCGCGCGATCTTTCCGGCGGCCAGCGCCAGCGCGTCGCCATCGGCCGGGCGATCGTCCGCCAGCCGAAGGGCTTCCTGTTCGACGAGCCGCTGTCGAACCTCGACGCGGCGCTGCGCGTCAACATGCGGCTGGAGCTCTCCGAACTGCACCAGCAGCTGAAGACGACGATGGTCTACGTCACCCACGACCAGGTGGAGGCGATGACCATGGCCGACAAGATCGTCGTGCTCAACCGCGGCCGGGTCGAGCAGGTCGGCTCGCCGCTGGAGCTCTACGCCCGTCCCGCCAACCGCTTCGTCGCCGGCTTCATCGGCTCGCCGCGGATGAACTTCCTCACCGGCGCCTATGCCGGCCAGTTCGGCGCCCCGACCGTGGGCATCCGGCCCGAGCATCTGGCGATCTCGAGTACGGATGGACGTCTCAAGGGCACGGCGGGCGTGTCCGAACATCTCGGCTCCGACACCTTCGTCCACGTCAAGCTCGACAGCGGCGAGCAGGTGACGGCCCGCTCGCCCGGCGACTACCGCGTCCGCCATGGCGATGCGGTCTGGCTGACACCCGAGGAAGCCCACATCCATCGTTTCGACGAGCAGGGACTGGGTATTCGATGAAGCGCCTCGACGGCAAGCGTGCGCTGATCGCCGGCGCCGGGCGCGGCATCGGCAAGGCCTTCGCCGAAGCCTATGTGCGCGAGGGCGCCAGCGTCGTGCTGCTCGACATCGACGGCGGCGCCGCCGCCCGCGCCGCAGCCGAGATCGGCCAAGGCACGCAGTGGCGCCAGCTCGACGTGACCCAGGTCGACGCGATCGACACGGTGGTGGAGAGCCTGGCGGCCGAAGCGCCGATCGACATCCTGGTGAACAACGCGGCGTTGTTCGACCTGGCGCCGGTCCACGACGTCACCGAGGCGTCCTACGAAAGGCTGTTCGCGGTCAACGTGAAGGGTCCGCTGTTCATGATGCGCGCCGTCTCGCGCGCGATGATCGCGGCCGGACGCGGCGGCAGGATCATCAACATGGCAAGCCAGGCTGGCCGGCGCGGCGAGGCGCTGGTGACGGTCTACTGCGCCACCAAGGCAGCGGTGATCTCGCTGACCCAGTCGGCGGGGCTCGCGCTGATCAGGCACGGCATCAACGTCAACGCCATCGCGCCCGGGGTGGTGGATGGGGAGCACTGGGACGGCGTCGATGCGCTGTTCGCGAAATACGAGAACCTGCAGCCGGGCGAGAAGAAGCGGCAGGTCGCCGCCGACGTGCCGTTCGGCCGCATGGGAACCGCCGAGGATCTGACCGGCATGGCGATCTTCCTCGCCTCCGATGAGAGCCGGTACGTCGTGGCGCAGACCTACAATGTCGACGGCGGCAACTGGATGAGTTGAACCGCAACAGGATCGCAGGAAATGTATCTGGAAAAACTTGATCTGACTGGCCGGGTCGCAGTCGTCACCGGCGCCGGTCAGGGCATCGGCGAGGCCTGCGCCACGGCGCTTGCCGAGGCCGGCGCGACGGTGATCGTGGCCGACATGGA
>DASYHY010000094.1:0-3171 GCA_036252795.1 Aurantimonas sp.
CGTCGACTTGCCGGAGCCGGACAAGCCCCCCACGGCGAAGACGAGCGGCGGGCGCGGTGCGAGAAGCGCCTTGGCGAGGTCGAAATACGCCCGCGCTTCGTCGGCCGCGCCCGCCGCGTCCGCGCTGCCTTCGGCGGCCCGAGTTGCGGCGACATGGGCCCGAACCGCCGCCCGGACGGCCATCAGGAACGGCAGAAGCGGCAGGCCGTCGCTCTCGTCGAGATCGTCGAGATAGCGGTTGAGCACCAGATTGGCTGGCTGTTCCAGGCCCCTATGCCAGAGGTCCATCAGCAGGAAGGCGAGGTCGTAGAGGATGTCGATGGTCGCCATCGCCTCGTCGAACTCGAGGCAGTCGAACAGCGTCGGCGCGCCCGCGACAGTGCAGATGTTGCGAAGATGAAGGTCGCCGTGGCAGCGCCGGATCTTGCCCGCATCGCCGCGGCGGTCGAGCAGTGCCGCATGGTCGGCGAGCGCCGCGCGGAAGCGGCGGTTGAACAGGGCGACCTCGTCCGGCGGGAAGACGGTGTTGCTCGAAAGCGCGCGTTCGTTGATGTCGAGCACGGCGGCCATCGATGCGGCTCCGCCCCTGCCGGGAACGGCGGACAAGCCGGCGTGGAAGGCGGCGACGGTGCGGGCAAGCTGCGTCATCAGGGGGTTGGTCAGCGTGCCCTCGATCGCCCGTCGGTCGAACAGGCCCTCCTCGTCGAAACGCGCCATCTCCACGACTGCATCGACCAGCATCCCCTCCCCGTCCAGCGCCAGGCCGCCGTCCGGCCGGCGCACCACCCTGCGGACGCAGCGGTAGAGCGAGGGCGCGGTGCGACGGTTCAGTTCCAGTTCCCGCTCGCAGGCGACCAGCCGGCGTTCCGGCGTCGAGAAGTCGACATAGGGAAGCCGAACCGCCCGCTTCAGCTTGATCGCGCGATCGGTGCCGATGACGATGACGGAGATATGGGTCGTCACCGTCTTCTGCGCGGAGCGGTCACCACCGTCGAACGCCGCCCGGCGGAGAAAGTCGATCGTCTCGTCCTGTCCGTCGCCGCCCATGTCGCCCTCCTGCGCCACGTCGCCGCGCCGGCGCATCATCCGCGCAGCGCCGCCGGACCACAAGGCGCGGCCGGTCAGGTCGCCGAGCCGTCCTGCTCAAGGAAGAAGCGCATCATCTCGCGGCTCGCATCGGGGCCGCGCGGATCGGTATAGGTGCCGGCACTGCTGCCCCCTGCCCAGGCGTGGCCGGCGCCGTGCAGCAGCCAGTGCTCGTGGCGCGCGCGACCGTTCTCGTCGCTGAAGCGTGTGCGGGTATAGGCGACGCCGCCGGGCGACTCTCCCTGCTCGCGCTCGGCGGTGAGATCGGCGCCCGCCTTGGCCTGCATGATCACCTGGTCGCCATTGACCTTGTTGACGGTGGCGTCGCCATCGCCGTGAAAGGCGATGGTCGGCACGCCGGCACCTTTTGCCGCCGACGGGCTTCCGCCCTTGCGCATTGCCGTGAAGGCAGAGGGAACGTCGCGGGCGGCACCGCAGGCAAGGCCTGAATGCACCCCGATCGCCGCAAAGAGATCGGGATAGGCAGCGCCCATGATCGCCGCCTGCGCCCCGCCGGCCGAGAGCCCGGCGACGTAGACGCGCCGGCGGTCGACACCGAATTCGGCGACGACCGCGCGGGTGATGCCGGCGATCAGCGACGGCTCGCCGCGCTCGCGCTCCTGATCCGTCGCCGAGAACCAGTTCCAGCATCGGGAGCTGTTGGCGGCCTTCGACTGCGCCGGATAGGCGACGAGGAAGCCGGCTTCCTCGGCAAGATCGTTCATGCGCGTGCCCAGCGCGAAATCGTCCGGCGACTGGGTGCAGCCGTGCAGCATCACGACGAGGGGCAGGTCGCGGCCCAGAAGCCGGCTTGGCACGTAGAGCTTGTAGTCACGGCTGCCGGCAGTGTTGGCGAACTGCCGCGCGGCGAATTCCGCCCCGTGCGGCACCGGCACCAAATGCTTTCCTGCTGGCTGGCTGCCGGTCCGTATGGCGGCGCCCGCGTCTGTCATCCGGTGCCAGTTTTCCGTCAGCCCGCCGGGCAAGATCGAGGGAGTCGGTAATCCGAGCCCCGAGGCAGCCGCGTCGACATCCGCAGCCGTCTCGCTTCCGTCGCGGGAAGCCGTCCCGCCGAGCACGGCGATCGCCTCCTGCAGGCGACCGTGACGCGTCAGCCGCATCGCTTTCATCAGTTCGAGACCGGACAGTGGCTTCATGGAAATAACTCTTTCTGGGCGGGCGCGATTACGCTGGCGATCAGCCGATGCGGTCGCGCAAGGCCGCCTTGACGGCGGGGCTGGCCTGCAGCGAGCCGAGCACGTGCAGCGAAGCGATGGTGTCGAGCGCAAGTTCGGCGGTGACGTCCGGGTCGATGATCGCAAGTCCGAGGACGTTCAGGGCGAGCATGGTCCCGTGCGCCTTGGCGGTTTCGAGGTCCTGCCGCGTCACCCGCCGCAGCCCGAGGTCGAGCGACCGCCGCTCGGCCGAACGCCGAAGCGCATCGTCGTGCCGCCCGAGCTGGTTGCGAATCGCGGTGCGGATGAAATCGGTCCGGTTCGAGTAGAACCCCTCCTTCACCAGCAGCTCGATCTGACCGAGGTCGATAAAGCCGAGATTGATCGTGATCTTCTCGTTGTCGGCTACGGACCTGGTCGTCTGCATCTCACCGGCCATGGCTGCACTCCATCCACATGGATGGTAGGTGGAGGGTGGACGTCCTCCACACAAGGGCAGCGGTCGGATTTCGGGGCGAAATATCCTGACGCTGGAAGCGTCACGCCACATGTTGTGGACCCGTCTGACGCAACATAAGTAGCCGGGAACGATTGTCGTTCCTGATTGCTGCGCCGCCCTGTAATGATAAGCGATGTTTCCGATTCGGGCAGTCTTCCGACGGAGCCGGATATTGCCATGACCAAGATCAAACGCCGCAAGCAGTTTGCTGCCCTGCCCTTCAGGACCGACGCGGACGGCGTCGAGGTTCTTCTGGTTACTTCCCGCGACACCGGAAGATGGGTCATCCCCAAGGGATGGCCGATGAAGAACCGGCGGCCACACCGCGCCGCCGCCATCGAGGCCTTCGAGGAAGCGGGCGTCGTGGGCAAGGCGTCCAAGGTCCCGATGGGCACTTACGACTACGACAAG
>DASYHY010000095.1:0-33755 GCA_036252795.1 Aurantimonas sp.
GATGCGGATGGCCGAAAAGCGCAGCATCGAGGAGACCTGGCGCCACCTCGGCGCCCTCGTCGAAACCATCCAGCCCAGCGAATGCGCGAACTACTTCGCCAATGCCGGATACGCTTCCGTCAAAACATGAACCGCTCTAGCCAGGAGCAGGCGCGAGGTCCGGTCGATGCCGGATCGCAGAACAAGCGCCAGAGCTATCGCGGCCACACCCAGAAGCACTGCTGCCGCTGCAAAGTCTTCCACTCCCCAGTTCATGCCGCCATCCTCCAGCCGCGGAGACATTGGGCCAGTCTCCAAGGCCGACCAAGCCGCTTTACCGAGGACCGCATCGGGTCTAAGCGCAGGGGAACCTCATGAAGGATCTGCACATGGCCACCTTGCCCCGGCGGCACGAACTCGTCGACATCAGTAACCGGAAGATCGTGGCCGTGATCCCGATGATAACGCATCTGAAGCAGGCTGGACCGGCTCGAACCGAGATCGTCTTCGTTGGTGGCAACAGCCTGGTGGTCCAGGGTGCGATCAACGAGCTTTCCGCCGAACTTTGGCCCTGAGCCGACACCCTAGCTGCCAGTCTACCGACCCTCGACACCGGCCAGCGCCGCTGCATTTCTCCTGCCCCACCAGAAGGAGAAGATCGTCCCGGCGGGCGACTCGTGCGCGGTCAGTTATTTCTCGAAGAAGCACGGCATTACGTCGGAGCAGGCTCGCGAGATCATCAAGAAGCACGGGCCCAGCCGGGCTGATGCAGACGCAGCGGCGGAGCGGATGAAGAGCTAGGCGCTTTCACCGCTTTGGTATTGCCTCCTGGGCGGACCTGAACCCCGGATGAACGAACCATTGGCGGCGGGTTCATCGTGCAAGATGCATCTCGCCGCCGTGGCTGCGGCGTCCTGTCCCTTCTGCTTCGGCCACCAAGGCCGGACCGCCCCCAAGCCGGTCCGGCCTTGCCTCAGTTTGTCCCACCGCTCCGGCATCCTCACCACACTCCGATTTGGAGCGAGCGTTGACCTCAGATCAGGAACTACGGGAAGCCGTGAGCCGTATGCTGGATTCTCTCGACCCGGTAGTTCAGACCTACGGTGGGCTCGATCTTTACCTGATCATCGAGATGCTATCGGAGGAGCTGGATCTCTCGCGGAAAACTCTCGAGGCTGCAATCAGGGATGAAGCCAACAAGCGGGAAATACCCCTTCTTCCCGTGCATCGGCACACAACGCACTGACGCTGATCGGCCCGTGTGCAACTTTGAGAGCCGCTGCTTCCTCTGCCGACGGCGATCCGGATGCCGACGGGAGGCGCAGGTTTAGGAGCCAGGTCGTAAGCTCGACACCAGCCTGCAAACATACGCTGACGAGTTCCGACCCGCAGGAGGGTTTCCGATGCCGACAGTCGAGACGAACGATTCCTCGCCAAGGGGTCGGACGGCAGGGCCTACGATGTTCATCAGGTCATGCTGCCGGGGCCAGAGGGTCCGGAGCGGACGGAATGGCTCCTTTCTTCGGGGATCAAGCTTACGACCGATGATGGCAACCTCTTCTCGGTGCATGGCAAAGATCTCGTCCTGACAAGAGTCGGCGGGTAGCGTCTCAAAGCAGTTCCGTTGGCTCCCACGCTCCGACTGCTACCGTAGAGCCATGCTACGCACATTTGGTGACGCCGGCGACGTGCCTCGCCGTCTCCGGTCCCCCGACAGGTGCACGATGCTGCTGGCCATCTCTCGGCCGTTGGGGCATCTAACTATGCGCAGACGCGCAATCGGTGCGGTGGCTTTCGGCGCCTGCGACCTCTAACGCGTTTGGTGGCAGTTTCGCCTGGAAAGGCCAACCTTTCATCAGGAACGCGGCCATCTCGGTCGGCGCCAGCGGTTTCGCGAAGAGGAAGCCCTGGAACTGGTCGCATGTGAGGGTCCGCAGGAAAGCGGCCTGTTCCTCGGTCTCCACACCTTCCGCCGTCACTCGCATCTTGAGAGAGCTTCCGAGAGTCGTGATGGCCTGGAGGATGTCCCGGGCTACCTGATCCCGCTCGATGGCGGAGACGAAGGAGCGATCGATCTTGATCTTGTCGAAAGGGAACTGCCAGAGGTACGAGAGGCTGGAATAGCCCGTGCCGAAATCGTCCATGGCGATGGAGACGCCAAGCGCCTTCAGCTGCTGCAGCTTCTCTAGCACCTCCTCGGGCTGTTCGACAAAAAGGCTTTCCGTAATCTCAAGTTCTAGACGGCCAGCTTCCAGGGCGGACGCGGCTAGCGCGTCGCGTACAATCTCAACAATGCCGGAACCGACAAACTGGCTTGGCGACAGGTTGACCGCCACCTTCAGATGATCCGGCCAAGATGCAGCCGCGCGACACGCTTCCTCGACGACCCACCGACCGATCGTTCTGATCTGTCCCGTGCTCTCGGCAATCGGAATGAACACTGCCGGAGAAACCGTTCCACGCTCCGAATGATCCCAACGGATCAAAGCCTCGAAGCCTGTGGTACGTGACGTTTTCGCGTCCACGAGTGGCTGAAAATGCAGATAGAGCTCCTGCCGCACCTCTGCCATCGCGAGGTCGGCCTCGATAGCCTGACGTTCCTGAGCGATTCGGTCCATATCCTTCTGGAAGAAGCGAAACCCACCTCGTCCCTCATCCTTTGCCCGGTAGAGCGCTAGGTCAGCGCTGCGCAGCAGCTGCTCGCCTTTTTGACCGTCCGCTGGCGCCATCGCGATGCCCACGGAGACACCCACCATGTACAGATCACCTGACACGTTGATGCGGTCTTCGAGCGACTTGATGAGCCGGACGGCCAGTTCCCTCGCGGCATCCTGGTCGACATCGACCTGCAGGACGGCGAATTCGTCCCCGCCTAGCCGAGCCAGCGCGTCACGAGGTCCGATGCAGCCTTCGAAGCGCCGGGCCACCTCGATCAGCAGAGAGTCGCCAACTGCGTGGCCTTTGGTATCGTTCACCATCTTGAAGCGATCAAGATCGATGAAGTGGACGGCATAGGATCGGCACGCCGGGCTTTCGTCTTCGGCCCATGCTGAAAGTAGCTCGTTGAAGCGCACGCGATTGGCCAGCCCCGTTAGAACATCGTGGTGCGCGAGATAAATGACCCGTTCTTCCGCCAGCTTCGCTTCCGTGACGTCGGAACCGACTCCCCTGTAGCCGGCATAGACCCCGCTGTCGTCATAGGTGGGCTCGCCAGTCACGCGCCACCAGCGTCGTTCGCCGCGTCGTATGATCGGAATGATGATATCCTTAAAGGCCTCACGCGCCCGGATGTTAGCAAGCAGCTTCTTCGGGTCGGATTCCTGCAGCTTCTCAAGGTATCGCCAGAGGCTCTCGATCGACCTACCTTCAAGTTCTTCGGGGGGAATACCGGCCGCTTCAGTGAACCGGAGCGAGACGTCGCGGAAGCAGCGATCAGTATCCACGCGCCACAGCCAGTCGGACGAATTGTCGACGAAGCTCTTTAGGAGCATCTCGATGACGGACGTCTTCTCTCGCGCCTCTATCTCAGCAGCTACTCGCTGTACGAGCATCTTAGCGTGGGTGGTGGAACCCACAACGATGATTCCGACACAAACGACGAACATCAGAGCCAGAACTGCATTGGCGTCCGTCGTGTCGTACAGCATAAACAGGGATGAGCTGACGATGAGCGGCGTAACGAATGCGAGCACAGCCTGCGGGAGCGGCGCCAGTGCGAACGCTCCGCCACAGATCATGCCGATCACCACCGTGTTGACCATCACCCGCACGAAGGGGTCAGCTTCGCCTATCAACATTAGCGGCAAGAGAGCCCAAGCACTGCCAAGGACTGCTGCGTTGATCGTAGCCCTTACGGTCGAGCGCTTAGAAGCATGCGGCTTGGCTTCTTTTTTTCGTCGCACCCACCAGTTCTGCAGCGCCAGGAAACACAGCAACCAAACAGAGGCCGCCCAAGCGACCATCATGCCCGCACCGGTAGTGTCGCTAAGGCCGAACGCGACCACGGCCGCGATGGCCTGAGAAGCCAGCATCATCGCCGGCGTCAGTTGGGATATTGCCATGATCTGGCGGGCCCGAAAGCGCCCAGCTGTCGCATCCTGATGCCGTTCCAGCCCTGTCAGGCGGTTAAGCGTTCGGTCGAGGGAAGAAAACAGGGACGCGAGCATGAAATCCAACAGCCGTGTCTTATAGGGACGACCTGGAACCCTGCGCGACAAGCTTCTAAAAGTCCTTAAGATCCAACTGCACCCTGGATGATATGCATCTAAACCTGACTCTAGCCGGGCTATTGCGGTGCCCATCCATCAGCCACCGAGGAAGCGGCCGGTTTATTGGGACAAGAGCTTATGTTCAGGACGCGATCAGCGTTGAGCCTGGGCCCCCGAACCTGCGGAACGACCGGCGCGCTCCTTCAGCCCAGGTCAGACATCCGTCGATTTCACGTGCTTGGTGGATCTCCGCGGCAGGCATCCGATCCGTTTTAGGTAGAGAAGGTTCGACGGTAGACCCTTCCCCTCCGCCACTTGCCACCGCGAAAGCGTTCTCCCGATCCGGCTGCGGCTGGATTTTTCCGCGCACGCCGGCGCCAGCACCGCGTCGGCGTTGGCCCAGGCGTAATAGCCGGAGCGGGAGACACCGAACGCATTGCACATGGCATGGATGGGGAACATGGCCTGGTTCGCCGTCATGAACTTGAAGACCGAGACGACATCGCGTCGCTCTGAGCAAACCAGGCCGCGGCCTTTGCCAAGATGTCTCTCTCCTGTCGAAGCTGGCGGTTCTCCCTGCGAAGGCGGCAAAGCTCCTCGCGCTCCTGCTGGTCACGCCGTCATCGCGGCGGGCGCCATCACGATCGGCCTGCTTGATCCAGCCGTGGATGGTCACGGCACACGGCTCGAATTCGCGCGCCAGATCCTCTGTGCTGCGGCCAGCTCGTGCCAGGGCGACTATCTGGTCCCTGAATTCAGACGGGTATGGGTTCCTCGTTCTCGGCAAAGCGACACTCTCCTCTCACAGATCGGATTGTGTCCATCAAACCGGGGGAACTCCACTTTCAACCACAGCCCACGGCCTCATCAACTTGGCGAGTGAGCACCCCCCGGTACTTAAGTCTTCGCCATCTTCATCTGGCGGATCATCTCCGGCAGGCGCGTGGCCACTACTGGTTTTGTGATCCACCCCAGCGGTTTCGCAGCCAATGCGCGCTCGCGGGTCTCTGGTTCGTCGTGTGCACTCACGAAGATCGCCGGGATTTGCAGATGTGACCGGATCCGGATAGCAGCGTCCACGCCGTCGGAACCACCCAGAAGCCGGATATCCATAAGGACAAAGTCGGGCAGTTCATCCTCACTGACAGCCATCGCTTCTTCGGCGGAGACCGCCGGACCAAACACCTCGTATCCAGCCGCCTCGAGAGCAGCCTGCCACTCGATGGCGATCAGCCAGTTGTCCTCGACGATCAGAATCCGCTGTCCGAAGGGATATTCGAGGGAAGTGCGAAGCACTGACGCCTGCTCGTCATCCGAGCCGCTTCCCTGGCCCGAGGTCGCCGTGTGAATCTCAGCTAGCGGCATGACTGGTCTCGGACAGTGGGAAGGTAACAAGGACCGAAGTTCCACCAACCGACCGGATATCCAATCGAGCGCCGATCTGTCGGCAAAGTCCGCGCACGAGCCCGATGCCAGAAGACGCCCGGCTCCCTTTTGAAGGTTCGAAGCCTGGTCCCTCGTCCGTAATTTCCAAGACCGCAGATCCGACCCTTCGAGTGAGGTTGACATGTACCCGGGAGGATGAGGAAGGACAGCCATACTTGACCGCGTTCGTCAGCAACTCGTTGGCGATCAATGCCAAAGGGAACGCCGTGTCGTTTGCGACACGCACTGCATCAGCAGTAACGGCCACCGAAACGCCGGAACCGTTGAGTGACTGTACGGTGTCAGCGATCGAGTTCAGCATCTGGTCCGCCTGCACACCGGCGGCGCCCCGGTCTGCGTACATGAGTCGTTGCGCGTCGAAGAGCGCGGAGATCTTCGACTGCAATGTCTGCACGAACAGCTTCTGACTAGGATCCGCGCTCTCTCTGCCCGCGACTGACACCAACGCAAGCAGCATCTGCAGCTGATTTTTAACGCGATGCTGAAGTTCACGATAGAGGATGCCGTTGTGCGCCAAGGCTTCCTCTGCCTGAGCCTGAGCGCTACGCCGAGCGACGACTTCATTATTGAGGTCGCGAAGCCGCTCGGTAAGCGCAGCGAACTCATCCTCTTCCGATTTGCGCAATTCGACAGCGTAAACGACCGGCTCTTGGTCTCGAAGTGCAAGCATATATACGCGGAGTCGCCGGGGGCCCTCGGGTGCTAGCACATCAAGCGCTCCTAGTACGGGTTCGCCAGATCCGGAAGACCGGCTCATGAGTTCGACAAGCTGATCACGGCTGGCGAACACCTCGCCCGGCGCCGCATGCTCGGCAAACGAACGGCGCGCCTCGGCATTAGCTTCCAGAATATTGCCGTCAGCTCCGAGCACCAGCAAAGGATTGCGGAACAGTTTCGCGATGGAATGCATGCCTAGGCGCGCGCGATCTGAGGGTCTACACGACGAAAGTACTCTCGTGCCTCGCCCGTATCTGCAGTCGGCGTAAGGAACACGGTGACGTGGCACCCCGTATCCCCGCGAGCAATGGCTCGGTCGATCTGGACGCGGGCATAACCGAGATTCTCGGCCGCGATGTGGCCAAACACGTTGGAAGTCATCATGCAAAGTGCCGGACGATCCTTGACGAACTCGCCGAAAGGGCAAGACCGGCTTGCAAGAACGATCCGATCCTCACGCTCCTCGACGACATAGAAATCGCCTGTTATGCGCTGCTTAAGATCGACCAGCACCTGCGCAACCTGATCACGCGAGAGATGGTCGATCTCGAGGGCGCGCTTGTAGCGTGCGTCGAGGTCCTTCCCCACCGCCGCGCCGACGATGCTGATATAGCCCGAGGCCTCTTGGAGTCCGACCACGTCCTGCAGCGATCCCGAGAGCTCCCGGAGCAGGGAGCGCAAAAATACATCGCGCTCCAGTCCAACGTCCAAGTGTTCAAGCGTCATCCAAGCCCCCACGATTTCAGGCTTTCGTCAGCGATTTCTTTACAACGGTAGCAGGCGATTGCATAGCTAGGCTATCTCTCCCCCCTGACCTACCGATGAAGCGTCCTTCCGCTCGCCCCGTGCCACGATCTGCAGAGGATCATCCGGCAGCGGCCGCTGCAGCGCACCTGCCTCCGACCACTCCGCCCGCATCCACACGTCGATCTCCTCCGGCTCGGTGAGGATCACTGGCATCGCCTTTGGGTGGATCGGCGCGACGATCGCGTTCGATTCCGAGGTGAGTAAGGCGTAGAGGTCGGCGTTCACGTCCCCCTCCTTCGTCTTCCGCACGCTGGTCCAGTTCGTCCAGATCCCGGCGAACACCATCAAAGGCCGGCTCTCGTCGCGGGCGAACCACACCGGCACCTTTTTGCCCTCAGGCGTCGACTCGTATTCCGAAAAGCTGGTGAACGGCACAACGCAGCGGTTCGCAGGGCCGAGCCAGCGGCGCCAGTGCGGTGACTTCACGTTGCGGACGTTGGTGACGCCGCTGTGGACGGTGCGGCCGTTCAGGACGAATTGCGGTGACGGCATGCCCCAGCGCATCATCGTCAACTCGCGTTCGCCGCCCTCCCCTTTCCGCACCACCGGCGCCGGGTAGTCCGGGAAGACGCCCGGCAGCGGCGGCAGATTGCCGGTCCTGTCCCGCATCGCCCGGGTGAACTCAAGGATCGCCGCCTGGCCGTTGGTGATGGAGTAGAGATTGCACATCAGCAAAGCAGAGCACGGCACGCAACGGTGGTCGAGACGTTCCCCCTCCACGCAAAAAGGAGGCCGGACCGGTGAAGGGACGATGGCTCTCAGCTCGTAGTTGCAGAAGCCTGACAGGGCGTGACGAACACGACGCTCCTGCGGCGCGCCTATCGCTGTCGTCGGAAGCTCCAGCCGCAGTTCGGTTCGGGGAGGCTCCCGTCATTACGCACATGCACGCTTCCCGGCTCGCCGAAACTCACTCGCATTCGACCGCGTTCGAAGACGCAGCCCAGACTGTATTCCGAGGCTCCGATCATTCTGGCGAAGTCAAAACAGTCTCGTGGACGCCATGTGTCCGGAACCGGGAGGGTATCTCGCCAGTCGTTCGCTGTGAACGCAGAGCACACCATCATGCCGGCGTCGCCTCGCTCATCGTCTTGTTCAAACTGCTCCCGCTGGATCCTCTCCGGAAAGGGTCCGAAGAGGTACTCGCGTTCGATGCGCTGTTGCGCTTCAGTCGGCAAGATAGCCGTAAAAAGCATGGCGGCAGCTGCGGCGCACACGATACGGGAACGCATATCAATCTCCTCCGAAGACCTGGCTTGTCAGCAGAACTTGCCGCTTTCCTGCCGAGTTCCCATCATCTTCCGGGCGCCGGTGCCGTTATCGGTCATAACACGCACAGCCGCGCGAGGCGCGATAGCGCCCGCCTACCGCTCCGCGCTCTAGAGAATTCCCACCGCAAGGTGGGCCCAGATCGCCAGCGTTGTCAGCACGACGATGCTGCCCAGAAGAACTCGGGGCAGAAGACTGTGGAAAGTTCCGAAGACGAGGACCAGAGCTACACTGGCCCCGCCCAACAGCGCCGCAGCCGCCGCAAGATCCTCAAACCCCCAGTTCATGCCGCCAACATTCCCAAGCCGCAGCGGGTCCCGCTTCAAAAGTAGTGCTTGAACTCTCCCAAGGCGATCATCGCTTCGTGCGCGAAGAGCCAAGGCGGGATCAGGAAGAGGACGAGGCTCGCCACGAACATCACGGCGATCCCGTCAACACCCTGTCGGGCGTAAAGAGCGCCCTGGTGCTACCCTTGGGACTGTCACTGGGCGCTGGGGTTTCGCCTGCCGTAGACGACGCCGCCCTGCTGGCACCGCTGGCCTTCCGCACCTGCCTCCCCGCGGGCTGCATCGTCGAGCTCGCCTTCGACGAAGCGGCGACTGTTGCCCTTCGGGGCGGAGAAGAGATAAAAATCAACCTCACAGCCGACGATGGACGCGCGTTGAGTCTCGACGTCCCACTCGGTGGCCTCGGCGCGGCGCTCGACCGATCGACGCAGATCACGCAGTAGCCCGGCTTCCCGCCGACGGTAGAGCTGTTCAGACGTCTCGGAAGGTGGAGAAGATTCGACGATAGACCCTTCCTCTCCGCCAGAAGAGTTACTGCGCCCGACGCAGATGAATCTATTCGGGGTTCCAGTTGCTCCGGGGCGCGCAACTGTCCTGAAACTGTTCGTGGCTCTCCGTTCTCCTTGCCGACCAGTCGGATTCCGGTACCCACGCCTTTTGCACGTCCAGCCATGAAGGATCGACAGTGTTTGACCTGACCGTGTTCTGGCTGGACTGGTTTGGAGTGGCCGTTTTCGCTACGACCGGTGCGCTGGTGGCATCGCGAAAGCAGATGGACGTCGTCGGCTTCATCCTGCTCGGTACGGTCACTGGAATCGGCGGGGGTACCGTGAGAGATGCGGTGCTCGGGAACCTGCCGGTGTTCTGGGTCACCGATCCAAGATACCTCATTACCTGCATCGTCGTATCCAGCGCGACGTTCCTGCTCGCCCACATTCCGCAGTCCCGGATGACCCTCCTGCTGCAGTTCGACGCGGTGGGTCTGGCGCTTTTCGCCGTCGTCGGCGCCGAGACGGCGTTGGCAGCAGGCGCCGATTCCCTCGTTGCCGTCGCGATGGGCGTCATAACCGCCACGTTCGGCGGCATCATCCGCGACATTCTCGGCGGGGAGAGTCCCGCTATCCTGCGCCGCGAGATCTACGTCACGGCGGCCCTTCTGGGCGCGGCCGTTTTCGTCGTTCTCATTGCTGTCGGCATCGGACGCAGCGGCAGTCTCGCAGCCGGCTTCTTCACCGCACTCGGCGTTCGGCTGGGCGCCCTGCGGTGGAACTGGACTTTGCCGCGGTACCGCCCCCGCCCGGGTCGCACGGCACCTTGAGCGAGGTTCGACTGGTGACGAAAGACAACCAGAAGCGGCGTGTCGCTCAATGACAAACTCGATGGCCCATGATTGGGTCTGGATGATCACCCTCGTCGCCATCGGCAGCGCTGTCGGCGGGATGGCACGCGTGTTCGTGTCGCGGCTGGTGGCGCGGGCGATCGGCGAGTTCTTTCCGTGGGGGACGCTGGTCGTCAATGTCAGCGGGGCGTTCGCCATTGGCGTCCTCTTCGCCCTGGCTGAAGCGGACTGGCTGTTCGTGCGGCCGGAAGCATGGCTTCTCGCCGTCACCGGATTCCTCGGCAGCTACACCACCGTCTCTTCGTTCAGCCTCCAGACACTGGCGCTGGCGCAGACCGGGGACCGGGGACGCGCGGTGGCCAACATCGTGCTGTCGATCGGGCTCTGCCTCGGCGCGGCTGCGGCGGGAATGCTGCTCGTCTCGACGCTGAAAGCGGCAGCTTCCGGATGAGGCAGGACCGGAGGGGTGCCCGCTCGTGGTTTAAGCGGCACGAGAGCCTGAGCCTCTACGCCCTTGTCGGGGCCGGTGCAGGCATTGGCGGCGTCGCGCGCCTGCTCGTGTCGCTGGCCGCGATCGACATCGCCGGTCCGGAATTTCCCTGGGGCACGCTGATCGCCAACATCGCCGGATCGTTCGCGATCGGCTTCTACGCCGCCCTCAGCGGCCCGGGCGGCCGGCACCCGAACGACGAGAAGGTCCGCCATTTCGTGATGACCGGCCTGTGCGGCGGCTTCACCACCTTCTCGGTCTTCAGCCTGGAAATGGTGCAGTACCTCGCAGGGCGGGAATATGCGCTGGCAGGGGGCTATTTGGGTGCATCGATGGCGATGTGGCTCGTCGCCGTCTGGCTCGGCTTTGCCTGGGCGAGACGGATCAACCGGGCGACAGATCCCTGACGGACGATCCGGCTCCGCCGGTGTCGGCTGGAGCCCGGATCAATCCTCCGGGAAGAAACGTGGGCCGACGATGCGAAAGCCGTCGGCCGTGCGCCGGATTTCCGCCGGCTCCGCCGGAGCGTGAGCCCCATCAAAAGCCTGCGCAAGGTCCGGCCGCGGGGTCGGAAGCGGGATGACGCTCGAGCGGCTGGCATCGACGCTTCTGTCGAGCGAAGCCATCTCGTAGGAGGCATCGTCAGCCTGGTACTGCGCCCCGGCAGGAGGCGAGACGAGGCATGCGGCGACCGCAAGGGCGCCGGCTGCAAAACCGATTTTCATGAGCTTTGTCCGCATCTTCAGAGATTTAGCGGAATAATGACGCGAGAGTGAAAGCGTTCCCACGCGCAAGCGATTTGTCGTGATCTGCGTTAACGGAACCCGAGAATCGCAAGGACGCCGGCGCAAGCGCCGGCGTCCGAATGCCGAGATCGTCGCAGCCGTCAGATCGGGAGCCGGTCTCCGGCCGCGCGTGCCAGAGCCTCGGAGACGTAGGCGAAGGAGCGTGCCGCGTCGGGGCTGGTGTCCTCCCCCTCCTCCGGCTCCAGCATGAAGACCAGGAAAGACCGACCGGTGGCCATGTACTGCGTACCGAAATCGAACGGCGCCAGTTCCTCGCGGTCCGGCAGGTTCGTGTCGATCACGCAGCGCCAGCGCAGCCCGCCATTGGCAGCGGGGAGCGTGAAATTCACCACGTCGTCATGCGCGTTCATGACGATCAGCATCGTCGCGTCGGTGCCCGCCCGGCGGATGCCGGTGGACTGGGCGCGGCCGTCGAGCAGCATGCCGAAGCAGCGCGCATCCGAGTCATCCCAGTTCTCCTGCTCGAACTCGGTGCCTGCCGGCGTGATCCAGGCCACGTCCTTGACGCCCAGTTCCTCGTCGAACGTGCCGTGCAGGAAGGTTCCCCGCCGCAGCATCGGCAGCGACTGGCGGAGCATGATGAGCTTCTGGACGAACTTGGCGAGGTTGCGGCTCTCGCCGGTGACGTGCCAGTCGATCCAGCCGATCTCGTTGTCCTGGGCATAGGCGTTGTTGTTGCCGCCCTGGGTCCGGGCGAATTCGTCGCCGGCGAGGATCATCGGCGTGCCGCGCGAGAACAGCAGCGTCGCAAAGAGGTTGCGCAACTGGCGATACCGGGTGTCGGTAATCTCTGCGTCGTCCGTCGGCCCCTCCACCCCGTAATTGTTCGACAGGTTATGCGAGTGGCCGTCGCGGTTGTCCTCGCCGTTGGCCTCGTTGTGCTTGTCATTGTAGCAGACGAGATCGTGCAGGGTGAAACCGTCATGGGCGGTGATGAAGTTCACCGAAGCCCACGGCTTGCGGCCCCGCTGGTCGAAGATGTCGGCCGAAGCGGAGATCTTGTTCGCCACAGCCGGCACCTGGCCCTCGTCGCCCCGCCAGTAGGAGCGGATCGTGTCGCGGTAGCCGTCGTTCCATTCCGCCCATCCCGGCGGAAAACGGCCGACCTGATAGCCGCCCGGTCCGCAGTCCCACGGCTCGGCGATCATCTTGACCTCGCCGAGCAGCGGATCCTGCTGGCAGGCGTGCAGGAAGCTGGATTCCTCGGAAAAACCGGTCGGCTCGCGGGCAAGAATGGTCGCGAGGTCGAAGCGGAAACCGTCTACCCGCATCTCGCCCGCCCAGTAGCGCAGGCTGTCGGTGACCATCTGCATGACGCGCGGATGACTGGTGTTGACGGTGTTCCCGGTCCCGGTGTCGTTGATGTAGTAGCGCTTCTGGTCCGGCAGCAGGCGATAATAGGCGGCGTTGTCGATCCCCTTGAAGGACAAAGTCGGCCCGTTCTCGTTCCCCTCGGCCGTGTGGTTGTAGACGACGTCGAGAATGACCTCGAGCCCGGCATGGTGGAAGGCCGAGACGAATTCCTTGAACTCGTTGACGAACGGGCCGGCCAGATAGCGCGGATCCGGCGCGAAGAAGCCGAGGGAGTTGTAGCCCCAATAGTTCCGCAGGCCCTTCTCGACCAGATAGCTGTCGTCGACGAATGCGTGGATCGGCAGGAGTTCCACCGAGGTGACGCCGAGGCTGCGGATGTAGTCGACGATCTCGCGGTTCATCAGTCCGGCAAACTTGCCGCGATCGGCCTCCGCGACCGCAGGATGGCGCTGGGTGAAACCCTTGACGTGGGTCTCGTAGAAGATCGTGCGCTCCCACGGGACGCGCGGACGTCGCTCGTCTCCCCAGGTGAAGGCGGAATCGACCACCCGGCATTTCGGCACGAAGCTGGCGCTGTCGCGCTCGTCGAAGGAGAGGTCGCCGTCCGGGTGGCCGATCGTGTAGCCGAACAGCGCATCGTCCCATTTGACGGCGCCCAGATGCTGCTTGGCGTAGGGGTCGAGCAGCAGCTTGTTGGGGTTGAAGCGATGGCCGGCATCGGGCTCGTAAGGCCCGTGCACGCGATAGCCGTAGGTCATGCCCGGGCGCGCCTCGGGGAGATAGCCGTGAAACACCTCGTTGGTGTATTCGGGCAGTTCGATCCGCTCCAGTTCCGTCTCGCCCTTCGCATCGAAGATGCAGAGCTCGACCTTGGTGGCGTTGGCGGAGAAGATCGCGAAGTTGACCCCCAGCCCGTCCCAGGTGGCACCGAGCGGATAAGGACGCCCCTCCTGAACGCGCGAGCGGCGAAGTCCCGGACGGGGCAGGTTGCTCTGTGTGGTATTGGGAGTGATGTGAATCGTCACGTGCGCGCTCGCGTGTGGAGGAGGTAATCTCGTAACAAGTCGCCAGCGGCCTCCCACGTTCCGCGACCGCGAAGAGAAAGCATGGCAGCCGCACACATAGCTGGCATGTCGTCGCGGACGCCGCGCTCAGACCATCAGGACGCTGGCTCCCACGGTGCGGCGCCCATCGAGCTCGCGATGCGCCTCTGCGGCTTCCGACAGCCTGTAGGTCTGGCCGATGGTGATCTTGACGGCGCCGGATGCGACGACGTCGAAGACGGCCCTGGCGGAGGCGGCGAGTTCTGCCGGCGTGCTGTTGTAGTTGTAGATGCTCGGCCGGGTGGCGAAGAGCGAACCCTTCTGGTTGAGGAGGCTGATCTCGAAGGCCGGGGCCTTGCCCGACGAGTGCCCGAACGAGGCCCAGAGTCCGCGCTTCCTCAGGCAATCCAGGCTGCCGGGAAACGTGTCCTTGCCGACCGCGTCGTAGACCACGTCGCAGTTGCGTCCGCCGGTGATCTCGCCGACGCGCGCGACGAAGTCCTTCTCCCGATAGTTGATGACGTGGTCGTAACCGTTGGCCAGCGCCAGTTCGCATTTCTCGGCCGAACCGGCCGTGCCGATCGCCGTGGCGCCGAGGTGCTTGGCCCACTGGCCCACGATCAGTCCGACGCCGCCCGCCGCGGCGTGGAACAGCAGCACCGTTTCCGGGCCGACCGGATAGGTGCGGCGCAGGAGATATTCGGCCGTCATCCCCTTCAGCATGATGGATGCCGCGGTGGGATCGTCGATCGCGTCGGGGACGGCGACGGCGAGATCGGCAGCGATGACGATGCGCTCGGCGTAACTGCCGTCGGCGCCGATATAGGCGACGCGGTCACCCGGCCGGAAACGCTCGACGCCCTCGCCCACTTCGGCGACGATCCCGACGCCCTCCTTGCCGAGGACGAACGGCATGCGCGCCGAGGGATAGACGCCCGTCCGGAAGTAGACGTCGATGAAGTTGATGCCCGCCGCCGTCTGTTCGACGAGGATCTCGCCCCTGCCCGGCCGCCCGGGATCGTGATCCTCCCATCTGAGTACCTCGGGGCCGCCGGTCTCGTGGATGAAGATCGCCCTGCTCATCTGCCCTGCCTCACCTTCTGGATCTGCGTCGTGCCCCGGTGACAGCCTGCACGATGCCGCCGATGGCGAAAAGGTAGAGACTGGCAGCCACCAGCCCGGCCTTCACCCAGCCGGGCGAGGCGAAGTCGTAGTACAGCGTGACCAAGCCGAGGATCGACCAGAGCGCCAGGACCGACAGCGTCAGCGGCCGCAGCCGCCGGACCCGTACCGGATGGACGAAGTTGATCGGCGCGAAGGTCACCGCAGAGCATACGACGACGATCGCGAAGACGGTCCAGCCGGTGAGTTCGGTCGCGAACAGGGTGAAGACGACCATGTTCCAGCATACGGGGAAGCCGCGGAAGTAGTTGTCCCTCGTCTTCATCCTGAGGTCGGCGTAGTAGACCGCGCTGGAGATGACGATGAGCGCGGCCGCGACGAACGACCAGGGCTCGCCGATCTTGTCAGACAGATAGAGCGCCACCGCGGGGATCATGCAGAAGGTCGCGTAGTCAATGATCGAATCGAGCAGGTCGCCGGACCAGTTGGGCAGGACCCGCTTGATCTCGATCTTCCGGGCGATCGGCCCGTCGATCCCGTCGACGAAAAGCGCGACGCCCAGCCAGACGAACATCGCCACCCAGCGCTGCTCCGCAGCCGCGATCAGCGCCATGAAGGCGAGGAACGCTCCGCTCGCGGTCAGGAGATGCACGCCGAAGGCGCGCCATTTATCGAACGAGGTGACCGGATCTGCCATGTAGCCCCAGCTGCTTGTGCCGCATTCCGCCGCACATGGCGCATGGGCATTGCCATCCGCTGTAATGGTCGTATGTGCGTTTTCCAAGCGAAACGAGTTTGGCTGCCGTCGCGTTGCAACTTGTCTGTCGGCGCAGTCGCCGGAGAGGAGGCGTAGTGTCCAGCAAGCGCAGGGAGATCGCGGTGGTCGGCGGCGGCCTCGCGGGGACGGCGACGGCGATCGGCTTCGCGGCTGCCGGGTTCGACACGGTGCTCATCGCGCCGCAGACGGCGCCGGACGGGCGCAGCACGGCCCTGATCGGACGCTCGATTTCATTCCTCGAACAGATCGGCCTGATGGCCGAGCTGGGAAGTGCCGCCGAACCGCTTGCCGTGATGCGCCTCGTCGACGACACAGGCCGCCTGTTCCGGGCACCGACCGTCGAGTTCAACGCTGGCGAGATCGGCCTCGACGCCTTCGGCTACAACGTTCTCAACGCCGATCTGCATGCGGCGCTGCACCGCCGTGCGATTGGCCTCGATCGGCTGGAGATCGTCGAGGGACGGGCCGTCGGCCTGTCGGCGACGGCGGATCACGCTGTCGTCGAACTGGCCGATGGAGAGCGCTACGCCGCCGAACTCGTCGTGGCCGCCGACGGACGCAATTCGCCCATGCGCGAGGCGGCCGGCATCAAGGTGCGCCGATGGAGCTATCCGCAGAGCGCCATCGTCTTCAACTTCGCGCACGATCGTCCGCACGGCTCGGTTTCGACGGAGTTTCATACGAGGGCCGGCCCCTTCACGCAGGTTCCCCTGCCCGGCCGCCGTTCGTCCCTGGTCTGGGTGGAGGAGCCGCGCCTCGCCGATCTCTACGTCGAACTGACGGCGGACCGGCTTGCGAAGATCGTGGAGGAGAAGCTGCATTCGATCCTCGGCGCTGTCCGGATCGAGATGCCCATCCAGCGCTTTCCGCTATCGGGCGCGTCCGTCTCGAGCCTCATTGGCGATCGCCTCGCGCTCGTCGGAGAGGCAGGACACGCCTTTCCGCCGATCGGTGCGCAGGGGCTCAATCTCGGTCTGCGCGACTGCGACTCGATCATCAGGATCGCCAGCGAGAACCGCGACGACCCGGGCCGGGTTTCGGCGCTGCGGCGCTACGAAGCAACAAGGCGCGGCGACGTGCGATCGCGCACGGTGGGCGTCGATCTCCTCAACCGCTCGCTGCTGGCCGACTTCCTGCCGGTTCAGCTGGCGCGATCGGCCGGCCTTGCCGCGCTCGAAGCCATTCCGTTCCTGCGCCACGTCGCCATGCGCGAGGGCGTGGCCCCGGGCTCGGGTCTGGTGGGCCTGCCGCGGGCGTTACGGGAACGGATCGGCCGCAATCGCGCCTGAGGCGATGAGATAGAGCAGGAGCGTCACCGTCCCGACGGACAGCACCGTCGTCACGAGCACGCAGGCCGATGCTCGCTCTACCCACACGCCATATTGCTGGGCAATCACGAACACGTTGGTCGCCGTCGGCAGGCTCGCCAGCAGCATCGCGCTCTGGACCCACACCGGGTCGAAATTGCCGAACAGACCGAGGGTCAGCCAAACCGCCACCGGATGCACGACCAGCTTGAGGGGCACGATGTAAGTGAGCTCGGGCGGCACCCGCTTCAGCGGCCGCAACGCCAGAGTCACGCCCATGGCGAACAGCGCGCATGGCGCTGCAGCGTTGGCGAGGAGCTGCAGGAAGCGGTCGACCGGATCGGGCAGGCCGACCTGCAGGATTGCCGCCGCCACGCCCACGATCGTCGCGATGATGAAGGGATGCGTGAAAATCTTGACCAGCACGCCCGCGGCGATCTGCAGCGCCGAGCCGCGGCGCTCGCCGCCCAGCGCCATCATCAGCGGCGCCATGACGAAATGCAGCGTGTTGTCGAAGCAGAAGATCAGCGCCACCGGTACGGCTGCCTCGGGCCCGAGAGCAACCAGCGCGAGGCCCGGCCCCATATAGCCGATATTGCCATAGGCGCCGGCGAGACCCTGGACGGTCGAGCCCGGGATGTCGCCACGGCTGCGCAGAACCGCCAGCCCGAAACCTGCGGCGAAGACCAGGAACGTGGCAAGCGTCGTCGCCGTCACGAAGCTCGGACTTGCCAGCTTCTCGACCGGCGTCTTCGCCAGAAGCTGGAAGAACAGCGCCGGAAGGGCGATGTAGATGATGAAGACGTTGAGCCAGGCGAGGCCGTCAACCGGATGCCGGACGATCCGCCCCGCCCCGAAGCCGAGGGCGATGAGGCCGAAGAAGGGCGAGATCAGCCCGACGATCGCGATCAAACGAGCGGCCCGGTCATTCTGGTGTGGTTCATCGGGACGTGCTTCGGAGGATGGACGGACGGCGCACTTGCTTTGCCGCTGCGAGGTTGGCTAGTTGCCGTCGCTTAAGGGAGTCACGAGAGCGATGCAAACCGCCCGCTTCTATATCGGCCAGATCGTCCGGCACCGGATGTACCCGTTTCGCGGCGTGATCTTCGATGTCGACCCGGAGTTCGGCAACACCGAGGAATGGTACCAGGCCATTCCGGAGGACGTGCGGCCGCGCAAGGAACAGCCGTTCTACCATCTGCTCGCGGAAAACGCCGAGAGCGAATACATCGCCTATGTGTCGGAACAGAATCTCGTGCCGGATGAGAGTACGGATCCGATCCGGCATCCGCAGGTGGGCGAAATCTTCGACGGCCCGGTCAATGGCGCCTACCGGCTGAAAGGGGCCCATCGCAACTGAAGTTGCGGAAGGTGACCGGCCGACGCCGGCATCCGGAAACACGAACGGCGGCTTGCGCCGCCGTTCAATCCTTGTCTCCAGTCTCGCAAGCGAGCCCAGGATCTCTTACTGCGCGGGGGCTTCCGGCGCCGCCTTGGCGGCGTTCTGCGCATCCTCGAACTTCTTCCGGCGCTCCTCGGCCTGCTTCTGCAGGGCCTCGTTCAGCTCCTGCTGGCGCTGCGCCAGTTCCGGCTGGGCCTTCGGCGGGCCGTCATAGGCGCCGGTGAATCCCGACAAGGTAATCGGGATCGGGTTCGGCTGACGCTGGAAGTTGATCGACGTGACCGTCAGCTGTCCGCCGGCCTTCATCGAATTGACCAGCTCGTCGGTGAGCTCCGCCTCGGCGATGCAGCGGTCGGGAAAGCAGACCGAGTAGTTCAGCGTCTGCGGCGCATTCGTGTCGATCTTCAACTGGACGCCGGCCGGAATGACGCGCCCGGTCGGGACGACGGCCTGGATTACCTGCTGATTCACCGCGCCCTTGACGTTGATCAGGTTGACCGCGGTGACCAGTTGGCGCGTATCGGCGACCAGCGTGTACTGGGTGTTGCAGATCTCGTTCTCGCCCTGGGTCGAGCAGACCTTGAACCACTCGGCAGGAACGGCCGCGCCGCCCTGCTGCGCAGCGGCCTGACCGGCAGGGGCTTCCTGAGCGTTCGCGCCGGAAACGCCGAGGCCGAGCGTCGCCAGCCCGACCAGTGCGGTAGCGAGCATCGAGGTGGAAGCGTTCATCAGACGGTGCATCACAGGAGTCAGACCCTCTCGGCGTGGATTTGTGTTTGGAACGCGCGTTCCTTAACGAGCCTCGACGTCATGCGCAAATAAGGCCGTTTGAAGACCCATTCGATCCCGGGCCCGACGGCAAGCCGGTAGGCAAGCCAACGCTTTGCGGGTAGAATCATGGTCTCAATCCACGGCGGAGTCGATAGCAAGCATGCGGCCAATCCCTAATGCCGGGCGCCTCCCGTTGCGCCTCCTGCCACTGGCCCTCACTTTCCTTCTTGTCCTGCCGATCGGTCGTGCGGCGGCCGAGCCCGCGCACGCCATAGCCATGCAGGGGGAGCCGGCGCTTGCCGAAGGGTTCGATCATGTTCCCTACGTCAATCCCGACGCGCCGCAGGGCGGGATCATGCGCTACGGGGTCTTCGGAACGTTCGACAATTTGAACCCCATCATCGTGCGCGGAGCGACGACGACGGCTCGCGGGATCTGGTTCGATCCGGAGTTCGGAAACCTCGTCTTCGAGCCGCTGATGCAGCGCTCGCCGGATGAGCCGTTCACGATGTATGGTCTCCTGGCGGAAACGGTCGAGACCGATGACGCCCGCTCCTTCGTCGAGTTCACGCTGAACCCGGACGCGCGCTTCTCCGACGGCAAGCCCGTCCGGGTCGAGGACGTCCTGTTCACCACCGAGATGATGAAGGTGCCGGGCGTCGTGCGTCCGCACTACACGAACTGGCTCAGCAAGGTCGACCGCATCGAGAAGGTCGGCGAGCGTGGCGTGCGCTTCACCTTCAACGACCAGGCGGACCGCGAGCTTCCGCTGTTGCTCGCCGGCCTGCCGGTCCTGCCCGAGCACGGCTTCGACCGCGAAACGTTCGAGCAGACGACGCTGGAACCGCTCGTGGGGTCCGGTCCGTACGTCATCGACCGGGTCGAGCCGGGCCGTCGCATCGTGTACCGCAAGAACCCGGACTACTGGGCCAAGGACCTGCCGATCAAGCGCGGCATCGACAATTACGACGGGATCGTCGTCGAGTATTTCCGGGACGCGAACACGCAGTTCGAGGCCTTTCAGAAAGGGCTCTTCCATGTGCTGGGCGAAGGCAACCCGCGCCGATGGGAAACGGCCTACGACTTTCCGGCCGTGCGGGACGGGCGCGTCGTCAAGGAGACTTTCCAGACCGGGCGACCGGCGGGCGTCTACGGGTTCTTCTTCAACACGAGGCGGCCTGTCTTCCGGGATCGCGACGTGCGGGAGGCGCTCGGGCTCCTGTTCGATTTCGAATGGGTCAACCAGAACCTCTATTACGGCGGCTACCAGCGCATCAGCGGGTACTTCGCGAACTCGGAACTCTCGAGCGTCGGCCGGCCGGCGAGCGAGGCGGAGAAGGCCCTGCTCGCCCCCTTCCCCGATGCGGTGACCCCGGAGGTGATGGCCGGCGAGTGGCAGCCGCCGGTCAGCGATGGCTCCGGATCGGACAGGCGTCTGATGCGCGAGGCGGTCGAGGCCCTGCAGGCGGCGGGCTTCACGTTCTCAGGCGGGCGGATGACCGGTCCGGACGGCAACCCGCTCCGCTTCGAGATCCTGGTGCAGAACGCCGACCAGGAGCGGATCGCGCTCGGCTATGCCCGCACGCTATCGCGCGTGGGAATCGAGGCCGACGTCCGCCAGGTCGACGACGCGCAGTACCAGTTGCGCAAGCAGAGCTTCGACTACGACATGCTGATCGCGCCCTTCAACGGCACGCTCTCTCCCGGCGCCGAACAGCGCGGGCGATGGGGGTCCGCCTCGGCCGAAGCGCCCGGGTCCTTCAACTATGCGGGTGTTGCCAACCCGGCGGCCGACGCCATGATCGATGCGATGACCTCGGCGCGCACGCGCGAGGAATTCGTCGACGCCGTGCGCGCCTATGACCGAATCCTGATTTCAGGCCAGTATCTCGTGCCGCTCTTCTACCTCGGGGAGCAGCGGCTGGCCCGATGGAACTTCGTGAAGCACCCAGAGGTCACGCCGCTGACGGGCTACCACCTGCCCGCCTTCTGGATGGATCCACCGCAGGACTGAGGAGCCGCAGCGTCGGCCGGTCAGCGGGGCGATGCCGCGCCCGCATCGCCGGCCGACGCGGCTTCGGGATCGGCAGCCGGCGCGTCCTCCAAGGGCCTGTCCGCCGAGGGCGGATCGCCTGCTTCGGATGATGGCGACGCCTGTTCGCTCGACGGTCGGGTCGGACCGAAGGGCGCGACGACCTCGCTGACCGGCACCGCCAGATGCATCGGCAGGAGCCGGCCGACCTTTTCCGACACGCCGATGACCGTCGTCGACAGGAACCGACCAACCCGGCCATCGGCCCTGCACACGAGCGCCGCCAGGCTGCCGTCGCCGGCGCGCTCGCCGGTACAGGCGACGGTATCCGCCAAACGCAGGGTCTCCGGCTTGACACCGATGAACTCGAGGACCGAACCGTTGCTGCTCGGCTGACAGCCCAACTCGAAGTCGAGGCGGACGGCCTCCGGCGTCGAGGCGAAACGGGTCACGCGATGCTGGCTCTGATCCCAGCGCAGATTCGTGTCGATCGGGATGAAGCTCGGGACCGGCACGCCGACGAGCGCTGATACGACGCGCAGGTCGAAGGTCAGCGGCGTGCAGATGCCGGCCTCGTTGAGCCGGCTCTCGATGTTTCCCAGCACGATCGGATCGGCGTCCACCATGCCGGCCTCCTGCGCCACGCCGGGAGAGCACACGGCGGCACCGGCCACGAGGGCGACGGCTAATGCGGCGGCACGGCCGGGTGTCCGGCCGGATCGGAAAAAGGAATGGTCGAGCATCCCGCCTTGAACGACATTCGCACGGCGAAAATGTGGGTAACGACCGCCGCGCCAGATCCGCCCGTCGCAGGGCATTGCCGGCACGGCGGCAATCAGGCCGCCTTCTTCTCCGCCTCTCCGGCGAAACGAGCCAGCTGGGTGGCGATGGTGGCGGCGCCATTGAGCCGCTTCTCCGGCGTCGGCCAGTCGCGGATCAGGACGATCGACTGGTCCGGCCGGATCTTCGCCGACGCGCCTTGCTCCGAAATGTAGCGGACCAGCGCGCCCGGATTGGCGAAGTTCTTGTCGCGGAATTGAACGACGAGCCCCTTCGGGCCGGCATCCAGCTTCTCGATGTTGGCCTTGCGGCAGAGCGCCTTGATGAAGACAACCTTGAGCAGATGGTCGACCTCGCTCGGCAGCGGGCCGAAGCGATCGATCAGTTCGGCACCGAAAGCGTCGATCTCCCGAGCGTCCCCGAGTTCGGCCAGCCGGCGATAGAGCGTCATCCGCAGCTGCAAATCCGGCACGTAACTCTCCGGGATCATCACCGCGGTACCTAGCGTGATCTGCGGCGACCACTGGCCGTCGCTCTCGCTCTCCACCCCCTTCATCTCGGCCACCGCCTCCTCCAGCATCTGCTGGTAGAGCTCGAAGCCGACCTCCTTGACGTGTCCCGACTGCTCGTCGCCGAGCAGGTTTCCGGCGCCGCGCTGGTCGAGATCGTGGCTGGCGAGCTGGAACCCCGCGCCGAGCGTATCCAGCGACTGCAGGACCTTCAGGCGCCGGTCGGCACCCTTGGTGGGTGTCTTGTTCGCCGGGATCGTCAGCAGTGCATAGGCCCGAAGCTTGGACCGGCCGACACGGCCGCGCAGCTGGTAGAGCTGCGCGAGGCCGAACATGTCGGCGCGATGCACGATCATCGTATTGGCGGACGGGATGTCGAGACCGGATTCGACGATCGTGGTCGACAGCAGCACGTCGTACTGACCCTCGTAGAAGGCGTTCATGACGTCGTCGAGTTCGCCCGCCGCCATCTGGCCATGGGCGACGGCAACCTTCAGTTCCGGCACCTCGTTGTCGAGGAATTCCTTGATCCCCGCCAGATCCGAGAGGCGCGGACAGACGTAGAAGCTCTGGCCGCCGCGATAGCGCTCACGCAGCAGCGTCTCGCGCACCACCAACGGGTCGAACGGGCTGACGAAGGTCCGCACCGCCATGCGGTCGACCGGCGCCGTGGTGATCAGCGAGAGTTCCCGGACACCGGTCAGCGCCAGCTGCAGCGTGCGCGGGATCGGCGTCGCCGACAGGGTCAGCACATGCACGTCGGACTTCAGCTCCTTGAGCCGCTCCTTGTGCTTGACGCCGAAATGCTGCTCCTCGTCGATGATCAGCAGCCCGAGGTTCTTGAAGCTGACACCCTTGCCGAGCAGCGCGTGCGTGCCGACGACGATGTCGATCGTGCCGTCGGCGGCGCCCTTCTTGGTTTCCGTCAGCTGTTTGCCGGTGACCAGCCGGGAGGCCTGCGCGACGTTGAGCGGCAGACCTCGAAATCGCTCACTGAACGTCTTGAAGTGCTGGCGGGCAAGCAGCGTCGTGGGTACGACGACCGCGACCTGGAGCCCGTGCATCGCGGCGATGAACGCGGCCCGCAGCGCGACCTCGGTCTTGCCGAAGCCGACATCGCCGCAGATGAGCCGATCCATCGGCCGCCCGAGCGACAGATCGTCGACGACGCTGTCGATCGCCGCCATCTGGTCCTCGGTTTCCTCGTAGGGGAAGCGCGCGGCGAACTCGTCCCAGAGGCCGTCGGGCGGCAACAGCTTGGGCGCGCCGCGCGTCTGCCGCTCGGCCGCCAGCCGGATCAGCCCCGCCGCCATGTCGAGCAGGCGCTTCTTGAGCTTGGCCTTGCGTGCCTGCCAGTTGCCGCCGCCGAGCTTGTCGAGCATCGCCTCTGAACCCTCGCCGCCATAGCGCGAGAGGAGCTCGATGTTCTCGACCGGCAGGAACAGCCGATCGTCGCCGGCGTAGCGCAGTTCGAGGCAATCATGCGGGGCGCCTGCCGCCTCGATCGACCGCAGCCCGACGAAGCGCCCGATCCCGTGGTCGACATGGACGACGATGTCGCCCTCGTCGAGACCCGACACTTCGGCGATGAAGTTCGCCGCACGCTTCTTGCGGCTGCGGCGCACCAGCCGGTCGCCGAGAATGTCCTGCTCGCCGACCACCGCAAGCTCCGGCGTCTCGAAGCCGGCCTCGATGCCGAGGACGGCCGTGATGACGGCATTCTTCGGCGCCTCGTTGGCCTTCTTCAGGCTGTCGACCGGCTTCAGCCCTTCGAGCCCGTGCTCCTCGACGACCTGGGCGAGACGCTCGCGCGACCCTTCCGTCCATGCCGCCAGAATGACGCGTTTGCCGTCGGCGCGCAGCCGGCCGATATGGCCGACCGCCGCCTCGAAGACGTTGGTGTCGCCGCTCGTGCGCTCCCTCGAGAAATTGCGGCCGCGGCTGATGTCGAAATTGTGGACGTCGTGATTGGGCGCATCCGGCACCCGGTAAGCGGACAGCCGGACAGGATCGGCGATCGCGAGGCCCGCGGCCATTTCCTCCGCCGTCAGATAGAGTTCGTCCGGCTCGACCGGATGATACAGCACCGATTCGCCGCTGGTCTGGCCTGCGCCTTCCTTGCGCGCCTCGAAGTGATCCTCGATCGTCTTGCGCCGCTCGCTGACCGCTTCCGCGAGCAGATGGTCGAGGACCATCGGAAAGCCGTCGCAATAGTCGAAGAGCGTGTCGAGCCGCTCGTAGAACAGCGGCAGCCAGTGTTCCATGCCGGAAAAGCGCTTGCCTTCGCTGATCGACTCATAGAGCCCGTCGCCCCGCATGGGCGCGCCGAAGCGCCGGACATAGCCGGTGCGGAAGCGGCTGATCGTATCCTCGCGCAGCGTGATCTCGGACACCGGCGCCAGCTCGAAATTGCGAAGCTGGCGCGTCGTGCGCTGGCTGGCCGGGTCGAACGCGCGGATCGTCTCCAGCGTGTCACCGAAGAAGTCGAGTCGGACCGGCTCCTCCTCTCCCGGCGCGAAGAGGTCGAGAATGCCGCCCCGCACGGCGAATTCCCCGCGCTCGCGCACCGTGGCGACTCGGTCGAACCCGCCCCGCTGCAGGGTCCGCACAATGTCCTCCATCGCCACCCGGCCGCCGACGCTGGCAACGATCGTCTCCTCGGCGAGGACGCTCGCCGGCGGCATCTTCTGGAGCAGCGCGTTAGCTGTCGTGAGGATCAGCGCGCGATGCGGCTCGCGCCGCAGGGCGGCGAGCGAGGCCATCGCGGAGAGCCGGCGCGCCGCGGCATCCGACGACGGCCCGACGCGGTCGTAGGGCAGGCAGTCCCAGGCCGGCAGCGTGAGGACCGGCAGGTCCGGCGCCACGAAGCGCAGCGCGTCCTCGACCTCGCCGATGCGGTTGCCGTCGCGCATGACGAAGACGACCGGCTTCTTGCCGCCGCGCAAACGCGCAATGTCGGCGAGCAGGAAGGCCTCGTAGCCCTCGACCACATTGCCGACCTCAAGGCCCGCACCGCGCTCCAGCGCCTTCTTCAGCTTGGGCGTGACGGTCATTTCTGCTCCTCCCACGCGCCGCCATGGAAGTCGCGGACGCGGCGGAAGATCGGTGTGTCGTAGTTGGCGGGAACCGGCGCCTCGCCGGTGAGCCACTGGAACAGGTCCCGGTCGAGCGCCTCCATCAGCAGCTCGAAATCGGCGAGTTCGGCGTCGCTCAGCCGGTCGATCTCGGCATCGGCGAAGCGGCCGAGCACCAGGTCCATCTCGCGCGTGCCCCGGTGCCAGGACCGGAAGAGCGCCTTGCGCCGACGAACATCGAGATCGCTCGAGGAGCGCTGCATACCAGTCATGAGAGTCCTGCGGTGTGAATGCCGCCTCTATATAGGGAGCGTTTCCGGCTGTCAGCCTTGCCTTCGGCCGTCACGCGGCTAAACCTCGCGCCGATGCGCCCCTCGATCCTCGATCCGCTGTTCGCCGCCGTCACCACGCTGGAAGGCGTCGGGCCGAAGGTCGCTGCACAGTTCCAGACCCTGCTCGCCGGCGCCGGCGAGACGATTCGCGTCCGCGACCTTCTGTTCCACCTGCCGAAGGGGCTGATCGACCGGCGCAAGCGCGCCGAGATCGCGACCGCGCCGGAAGGCTCGATCGTCACGCTCACCGTGCGGATCGACCGGCATCAGGCGCCGGGCCGCACGCAGCGTTCGGTGCCGTACCGGGTCTTCGCGCAGGACGAGACCGGCGAGATCGCCCTCACCTATTTTCGCGGCCAGTCCGGGTGGCTGGAGAAGCTCCTGCCGATCGGGGAGACGATGATCGTCTCGGGCCGGGTCGAGTGGTTCAACGGTCGGCCGTCGATGGTGCATCCGGATTTCGTCGCGCCGCTGGCCGAAGCCGAGACGCTGACGCTGGTCGAGCCGGTCTACCCGATGACGGCGGGCCTCTCCCCGAAGATCCTGCGCAAGGCGATCGGCCAGGCGCTGGAGCGGCTGCCGGAATTCGGCGAGTGGATCGACGCCGGTGTCGTCCGCCGCGAAACATTCGCCGGGTTCGCGGACACGCTGCGCCGCCTCCACGACCCGGCGGACGAGATCGACCTTGCGCCGGAGGGCGTGGCCTATCGCCGGCTCGCCTATGACGAGTTCCTTGCCAGCCAGCTGGCGCTGGCCCTGTCCCGCCAGCGGATGAAGGCCGGCCGCGGCCGCGCCATGCCGGGGACCGGCGCGCGCGCGGAGCGCGTCGTGGCCGCCCTGCCCTTCACGCTGACGGAGGGCCAGGAGAAGGCCGTCGCGGAGATCCGCGCCGACATGGCGTCCAGCGAGCGCATGTTGCGGCTGCTGCAGGGCGATGTCGGCGCCGGCAAGACCGTCGTCGCCCTGCTGGCCATGGCGACGGCGGCCGAATCCGGCGCCCAGTCGGTGCTGCTCGCCCCGACGGAGATCCTGGCGCGCCAGCACCATGACGGCCTGTCGCGGCTCTGCGAAGCGGCTGGCCTGAGCCTGACGCTGCTCACTGGTCGCGACACGGGGCGTATCCGTGCCGAGAAGCTCGAGGCCATTGCCGCCGGCCGCACCCAGATCGTGGTCGGGACCCACGCCGTCTTCCAGGAGGCCGTCGCCTATCACGATCTGGGACTGGTCGTGGTCGACGAGCAGCACCGCTTCGGCGTCCACCAGCGCCTCAGCCTGACCCGCAAGGGCGCCGCCCCCGACCTCCTGGTGATGACGGCGACGCCGATCCCGCGGACGCTGGTGCTGGCCGCCTTCGGCGACATGGACGTGTCGCGCCTGACCGGCAAGCCCGCGGGCCGCAAGCCGATCACCACCGTCGCCGTGCCCATGGAGCGGCTGGACGAGATCGTCGCGCGCGCCGGCAAGGCCATGGAGGCCGGGGAGCGCCTCTACTGGGTCTGCCCGCTGGTGGAGGAATCGGAGAAGAGCGACCTGATGGCGGTCGAGGAACGGTTCCGGCAGCTCAGCCAGCTGTTCGGGTCGGCCGTCGGCCTCGTCCACGGCCGCATGACCGGCGAGGAGAAGGATCGGGCGATGGCCGACTTCAAGGCCGGTCGCACGAAGCTCGTGGTGGCGACGACCGTCATTGAGGTCGGTGTCGACGTGCCGGATGCCACGATCATCGTCATCGAGCACGCCGAACGCTTCGGTCTGTCGCAGCTGCACCAGCTACGCGGCCGGGTCGGGCGTGGGGCGAAGCCCTCGTCGTGCGTCCTGCTCTATCGTGCGCCGCTCGGCGAGACCGCGGCGGCGCGGCTGGCGGTGATGCGAGACACCGAAGACGGGTTCCGGATCGCCGAGGAGGATCTGAAGCTGCGCGGCGAAGGCGACCTCCTCGGCACGCAGCAATCCGGGACGCCGTTCTTTCGCATCGCGCGGATGGAGCACCACGCCGACCTGATGGAGGTTGCCCGCGACGATGCGCGACTGGTGCTGGCGACCGATCCGGAGCTGACCTCGGCGCGCGGCGAGCAGCTTCGGGTGCTGCTCTATCTGCTCGGCAAGGACGAAGCGGTGCGGCTCCTGCGCTCGGGCTGATGGCCGATCAGCCGATCGTCTGCAGTGCCGGAAACGTCTCGAGAAGCCAGAAGGACATCGCCTGCATGCCGCCGGTCAGGAACAGGATTCCGGTAACCACCAGAAGGCCGCCCATCGCTTTCTCGACGGTGCCGAGATGCGCCCGGAAGCCGCTCAGCCAGCGCAGGAACGCGCCGGAGAAGGCTGCGGCGAGGATGAACGGAATGCCCAGTCCGGCCGAATAGAAGCCGAGCATCAGGGCGCCCTCGCCCACCGTCGCCCGCGTGCCGGCAAGGCCGAGGATCGCACCCAGCACCGGCCCGATGCACGGCGTCCAGCCGAAGGCGAAGGCGAGCCCCATCAGATAGGCCCCACCGATGCTGTGCGGCCGGTCGGGGGCGCGCATCCGTAACTCCCGCGACAGGATCGTGAGCCGGAACACGCCGAGGAAGTTCAGCCCCATGACGATGATGGCGATACCTGCGACGATCCCCAGCCAGTCGAGGTTCTGGCGCAGCATCTGACCGATCGAGCTGGCGCCGGCACCGAGCATCACGAAGACGGTCGAGAAGCCGAGGACAAAGCTCACGGCGGTCGCGAGCAGCCGCGCATGCGGCGCGCTGCCGGCAACCTGGCCGCTGCGCAGATCCTCCGCCGACACGCCGGCCATGTAGCAGAGATAGGGCGGCACCAGCGGCAGCACGCAGGGCGAGAGAAACGACAGCGCGCCGGCAAAGACCGCGGTCGGATAGGAAAGGTCGGAAAGCAAGCGGCGCGCCTCGGGTGGATGGCGTAGGGCTGGATCGTCGATCGCGCCGGTTTCTAGACTGTCGGCCGCCCACGGGCAAATCGCAAACGCGTCACGAACCACGCCGGAATTACCGGTTGACCGGCATCGGCCTGCTTTCTATGGTCCGCCGCGTCTCCGCCGGTGCCTTGGTCCCGGCGGCGCGAGCGCGTAGCTCAGTTGGTAGAGCAACGGACTTTTAATCTGTAGGTCCAGGGTTCGAGTCCCTGCGCGCTCACCAATCCCCACTTGTCCACACCGGACTCTTAGGTGACAGTTCGTTCGGTGAAATCGGCAACAAGTCCGCGCGGCCGGTCGTCGCTCGTTTGCAGGGCTCTGTCCCAGCTCGTCGTGGTGGAAGTCGTCCGGATTTGGGACTGCCCCAAGCTCATGATGACGGCGACGAAGCGGCGCGGCCTTCATGGCAGATGTTTCCCGCGATGACGAACGGCCGGCACGCCCCGCTCATGCCCCGTCTCCAAGCGCGGGCTTTCCGAAGAAAATGCTCGTCTCCACTGATGCTTCCTCCCGCATTTTCGCGAACTGCGGCCGAGGCGAAGATGCCATCCTGCGTCATGAGAAGAGGCATGCCACGCTTGATCCGGCTCGACGCCCGGCCGACGCAATTAGGCCGTCGTCAGTGCCTGGGTCAGGATCGCGCGGACACGCAACGAACGGGACATATCCCGAGCCTCCGATGCTTCCCAGGCGAGGCCCCAGCGGTCGCAGTCACAGGCGTGACGCCACAGCGAAACGGCGCCCGCTTCCAGCGCGCAGGCGGACGTTCCGCCATCCAGTGCGGCCAGTCGGGACAGGTCTGGTCTGTGCGCGTCGAGCATCACTTGAAGCTACAGCACGCGGGCGCTGATCGCGACCCCTTCGGCCGCAAAGATCCGTGGATAACCCCATCGCCGACCGCCGGCGATCCGGCCGGAGCGTAGCCGGCTAAATGGCTGTATTAACTGTTTCTTAAGATTCCAGCAACCTGAAATGAAGTTTCACGTATAGATACCTCATCGACCCAGGAGGGTCATCTCAGGCGGGAGATTTTATATGTCGGTCGCAGCTCAGAAAGCAACAGATTCAGAAATGAGCGACTATCTCAGCAACGAATTGAATCAAGTTTTCACGAACGGCGCCAAGCAAGAGGCCAAGACGGTAGTGTCCATTCCTTCCTCTCCATCCGAGCTGTCCAGCCCTCCCAAGAAGATCGAGGAAGAGGACACGCGCCTGCCACGCCGGATCAGCGGCGGCTTCCACGGTCTGACCAGCGATCTTGATCAGCATTCGCGCAACTGGCGCAATAGTGCTCGCCTGCTGGAGCAGCTCCGCCCGCAGATGGAAGCTGCCGAAGCGGAACGCGATCGCCTGCAGGCGACGCTCGCTCGGATCATCCCCGAGATAAACGAAAGTCAGAAAGGCCTGTCGACGATGATCGAGACGGCCAAGGCTGGCGACATCTCGGGAGACCTCGGCGCCAGGTTCGGGCGATCCCTTGCGAAGCTGGACGAGCTGGAGAGCGTTGCCGAGGCGCTGACGGCCAATCACCTCGCCCTGCGTTCGGTATGGGAACAGTATGCCCGGGCTGTCCTGCAGGCACAGCGGCTCCGCGAGGCGATCCGGGCCGGCTGAGACGGCGGGAGAACCTTTGGCTCGGCCAGTTCACGGACAGTCCCTGAATTGGCCGAGCCGGGCAGCGGCCGGTCCGCATCGGCTCGGCGGGCCCTGCGGGGTTTCTGCGCCCTTGTCGCCTCTCCGCCCGCGTGCATGACTGACAGCCACCGGCGCGGATCCCGGCGAAGCTTGACGGTCCCGCAACCGGTCCGATAGATCGGGAGGCCTGCGGGCAGCGGGCGCTCCCGTCCGCAGCAAGGGAAGCTGGCCTTCCGCGCTTGGAGAGGTCGGGCTTGTACCAGCTGAATTTCGCCCCGGTTTTCGCAAATTTCGACCAACTCCTGCTGGGCGCCTGGGTGACGATCCAGCTGTCCTTCGGAGCGATGTTGATCGGGCTGGTCGTGGCGGTGGTCTGCGCCATCGGCAAGACGGCCGGGCCAAAGCCGGTGCGCTTCCTCATCGACGTCTATATCGAGCTGATCCGCAACACCCCGTTCCTGATCCAGATCTTCTTCATCTATTTTGCCCTGCCGACCCTCGGGCTGCGGCTGACGCCCGGTTCCGCGGCACTCCTGGCGCTGGTCGTCAATGTCGGCGCCTATGCCACCGAGATCGTGCGCGCCGGCATCGAGTCGATCCCGACCGGCCAGGTCGAGGCAGGGACGGCACTCGGGCTGAAGCGTGGCCAGATATTCCGCTACATCGTCATGAAACCGGCGCTGCGCACCGTCTACCCGGCGCTGACCAGCCAGTTCATCTTCCTGATGCTGACATCGAGCGTCGTCTCGGTCATCTCGGCGAACGACCTCGCCGCCGCCGGCAACGATCTCCAGTCGCAGACCTTCGCCTCCTTCGAGGTCTATCTGGTCATCACGGCGATGTACCTGATCCTCTCGCTCGGCTTTTCGGGGCTTTTCAGCCTGGTCCAGCGGGCCGCCTTCCACTACCCGATGAGCCGATAGGAGGCATCGATGATCCGCGCCTTCGGCCCGAATGAAGTCTGGTTCATCCTTGCGGCGGTGCAGTGGACGCTGGCCCTGTCGGCGATCGCCTTCGCCGGCGGCGCCGTCGGCGGGCTGATCACGGCGCTGGCGCGCGTCTCGCAGAACCGCATCGTCGCGGGCGCTGCCCTCGGCTTCATCCGGCTTTTCCAGGGAACGCCGCTGCTGATGCAGCTCTTCCTGGTGTTCTTCGGGCTCAGCATTCTCGGCTACGGCGTCAATCCGTGGTTTGCCGCCGCGCTGGCCCTGACCCTGCACGCCTCCGCCTTCCTGGGCGAGATCTGGCGCGGCTGCATCCAGGCGGTGCCCGCGGGCCAGGGGGAAGCCAGCTGGGCGCTCGGCCTGTCCTACTACGACAGGATGAAGTCCGTCGTGCTGCCGCAGGCCGCCCGCATCGCCGTCGCGCCGACGGTCGGCTTCCTCGTGCAGCTCATCAAGGGCACCTCGCTGGCCTCGATCATCGGCTTCGTCGAGTTGACGCGCGCCGGCCAGATCGTCAACAACGCCACCTTCGACCCCTTCAAGGTCTTCGGCCTCGTGGCGCTGCTCTATTTCGTCATCTGCTGGCCGCTGTCCCTGGTGGCCCGGCGCATGGAACGCCGCTTAGCTGCCGTCGCGCAGCGCTGACGCCAACTCAACCGTCGCGGCCGCCCGGCGCGACGTCATCCAACGGGAGGAACAACATGACCTATTTCAGCAGGACGCTCGGCCTTGCGGCAGCGGCGGCACTTCTCGCCGGCGTCGCCTCGTCGCCCGCATCGGCCCAGACGGTCGAGGAGATCAAGGAGCGCGGCACCGTCAATATCGGCATGCTCGTCGACTTCCCGCCCTTCGGCATCCTCGATCTCCAGGGCGAGCCGGACGGCTACGACGCCGACGTCGCCAAGCTGCTCGCCGAGGACATGGACGTCGAGGTCAACATCGTGCCGGTGACCGGGCCAAACCGCATCCCCTACCTGCAGTCCGGGCAGGTGGATCTTCTCGTCGCCTCGCTGGGCATCACGCCGGAGCGGGCCGAGCAGGTCGACTTCTCGCAGCCTTATGCGGGTATCGAGATCTTCGTCTATGGCGACCAGAGCATCGAAGTCGCCGACGGGTCCGACCTGGCCGGCCAGAACATCGGCGTCGCCCGCGCCTCGACGCAGGACACCGCGATCACCGAGATCGCACCCGCCGACGCCAACATCCAGCGCTTCGACGACGACGCGAGTGCGGTCCAGGCGCTGCTCTCGGGCCAGGTGCCGCTGATCGGCGCGTCGAACGTCGTCATCGCGCAGATCAACCAGGCCGCGCCCGACCGCTTCGACACCAAGTTCTCGCTGCGCCAGCAGAGCCAGGGCATCGCCGTTCGCAAGGAAGCGGACGAGCTGCTTGCCTATGTCAACGATTTCCTCGACCGCGCGAAGGACGGCGGCCAGCTCAATGCCATCCACGAGGAATGGCTGCAGTCGCCGCTGCCGGACTTCCTCGCCCAGAAGCAGCAGTAGGACAGCACCCTGAGAGGGAGACGCCGGGCATGAGCCAGACAGAGACGACATCGGCTGCAACGGCGGACTCCCTCGCGGTGACGATGGAGGGCGTCGACAAGTATTACGGCGACTTCCACGCGCTGAAATCGATCGACCTGACGGTGCGCCGGGGCGAGAAGATCGTCCTGTGCGGGCCGTCGGGATCGGGCAAGTCGACGCTGATCCGCTGCATCAACCAGCTCGAGGCGGTGCAGAAGGGCAAGATCGTCGTCGACGGCATCGAGCTGACGGCGGGACCGAAGAACGTCGAGCTCGTCCGCCGCGACGTCGGCATGGTCTTCCAGCAGTTCAACCTCTTCCCGCACATGACCGTCCTCGAGAATTGCACGCTCGCGCCCATCAAGGTGCGGGGTGTCCCGAAGGCGGAGGCGCAGGAGACGGCGCGCAGGTATCTCGCGCGGGTGCGAATTCCCGAACAGGCGGACAAATATCCGGCGCAGCTCTCCGGCGGCCAGCAGCAACGTGTCGCCATCGCCCGGGCGCTGTGCATGAACCCCAAGATCATGCTGTTCGACGAGCCGACATCGGCGCTCGACCCGGAGATGGTCAAGGAGGTGCTCGACACCATGATCGACCTCGCCGAAGAGGGCATGACGATGCTCGTCGTCACCCACGAGATGGGGTTCGCACGCCGCGTCGCGGACCGCGTGATCTTCATGGACCAGGGCGAGATCGTCGAGATCGCGGATCCGAACACCTTCTTCGACCACCCGCGCGAGGAGCGCACCAGGAACTTCCTCGGCCAGATCAGCCACTGATCGGTTCTGGCCCGTCGGTGATGAAGGTCAGCGCCCGGATTGACCGAGTTTTCTCGCGCCATGATCGCACGCGTTACCCGGTCCTGCTCGTTCCCACGCTTGCCGAAGCGCGGTCCGGTCTCCATCTCTTCCCCATGGACCA
>DASYHY010000096.1:0-32462 GCA_036252795.1 Aurantimonas sp.
CGATGGAGAGTTCTTCCGCGCCGGCGTCCTTCTCTTCGCGAATCGCCACAAGCTGCCCGTCCTTCTCGACGAGACGCCCGTATCCGGTCGGATCGGCAGGGCGGAAACCGACGACGCACACGGCAGCGCCCTCCTCCAGAACCTTTCGCGCCCGGGACAGCGTCTCCGGCCGGATGAGCGGCGTATCGGCGAAAAGCACCAGAACGTCGTCGACGCCTTCGGCGATGGCCGCGCGTGCGGCAAGAACCGCGTGCGCCGTTCCAAGACGCTCGTGCTGCGGGTACGCCGCGACACCACTCACATCCTGGCGCACGGCCGCTTCCACCGCCTCGCCATCGCGACCGACGACCACGGCGAGCCGGCTGGACCCTGCCGACGCGGCGGTCCGGGCGACGTGCCTGATCATCGCCAGCCCGGCAACGGGATGCAGCACCTTCGACATGGTGGACTTCATCCGCGTGCCCTCGCCTGCTGCAAGGATGATCGAAAGGCAGCTTCGCGCCATGGTCTACTCGTTGTTCCGTTCGGGAGCGCAGGCCATAGCACGGGCAGGTGACGTATTCGAATGGTATGCATCGCGCGCGATGCTCCGTGCGGGCCGCCGTCGATCATCGCCTGGATTTCCCGGCTCGATCGTCGAACTCCTGGACCCACGGTGGCCACTACTGGCGTCTTTTAATATCTGGTTTCCGGTCGAGCCGGAACGACGGCAGCGCGGCGCAGAGGATGGTCGGGCGGGGGTGCAATCGCGTCCCGGACGCTTGTGAACGTTGCGTATGGTCACAGCAGGTGCGAAATCAATGGTGCGCCTCTTGACGGTTTTGCAGGTTTCGCGCAAAGCGCCCGCGGTCAAGGAGCGCACGAACGTTTCTTTCCTGAGGCCCATCTCGGAGCCAGCTGTCGCCTGTCGCGGCGGCGACGCGTTCCGCACATGACTGATCTGTCGAGGACGGGATACTCCATGGCACGACTGGACTACGTATTCACCAGCGAAAGCGTGTCGGAGGGCCATCCTGACAAGGTCTGCGACCGTATCTCGGACGAGATCGTCGATCTGGTCTACCGCGAGGCGAAGAAGACGGGCGTGGATCCCTGGTCGGTCCGGATCGCCTGCGAGACGCTCGCGACCACCAACCGTGTGGTCATCGCCGGCGAGGTCCGGCTGCCGAAGTCGCTGATGAAGACCGACAAGCACGGGAAAGACGTCATCAACCCGTCGCGGTTCAAGTCGGCGGCCCGCCGCGCGATCCGCGATATCGGCTACGAGCAGGACGGATTCCACTGGAAGACGGCGAAGATCGACGTGCTCCTTCACTCCCAGTCGGCCGACATCGCCCAGGGCGTTGACCGGGCATCCGACGTCGTGAATGGTTCGAACCAGGCGGAGGGAGCGGGCGACCAGGGCATCATGTTCGGCTATGCCTGCCGCGAGACGCCGGAGCTGATGCCGGCCCCGATCTACTACGCCCACAAGATCCTCGAGACTCTGGCCAAGGCGCGCAAGTCGGGTCAGGGCGAGGCATCCAAGCTCGGACCGGACGCCAAGAGCCAGATCACGGTTCGCTATGAGGGCGGCAAGCCCGTCGAGGTGACGCAGATCGTCCTGTCGACGCAGCATACCGACGAGAGTTGGGACTCTGCCAAGGTGCGCGAAGTCGTGGAGCCCTATATCCGCGAAGCGCTGCAGGACCTGCCCGTGGCCGAGGACTGCGTCTGGTACATCAACCCCACGGGCAAGTTCGTGATCGGCGGCCCGGACGGCGACGCCGGACTGACCGGACGCAAGATCATCGTCGACACCTATGGCGGCGCCGCGCCGCACGGCGGGGGTGCGTTCTCGGGCAAGGACACGACCAAGGTAGACCGGTCGGCCGCCTATGCGGCGCGCTATCTGGCCAAGAACGTCGTGGCGGCCAAGCTCGCCGACCGCTGCACCATCCAGATCGCCTACGCTATCGGCGTGGCACAGCCGCTGGCGATCTACGTCGATCTCCACGGCACCGGTCACGGGGTCGGCGAGGAACAGGTCGAGAAGGCGATCCGCGAAGTGATGGACCTGTCGCCGACGGGCATCCGCCGGCATCTCGACCTCAACAAGCCGATCTACGCCAAGACGTCCGCCTATGGGCATTTCGGCCGCAAGGCCGGTCGCGACGGCACCTTCTCCTGGGAGAAGACCGACATCGCCTCGAAGCTCGAGGCTGCCGCCCTCGGCAAATGACGCACCGGGCGAATCCTGTCGCCGATGGGTCGGCAGGTGCGCCGAGGTTCGCGACCTGCGCGGTCACCCTTACCGGGTGACCGCCACGATGGGGTCTTCGCCATGACGCGCAAGAGCATCGACCACGCCTTCACCAGCCGGAGCGCCCTCGGGGCGGCCGGCGACCCGACCTATGCCGGCGCCCTCTCCTTCATGCGCCGCCGCCAAACCAAGTCGCCGGACGGCGCGGACGTGACGGTGTGGGGCGTGCCGTTCGACGCGTCGGTGTCGAACCGGCCCGGCTGCCGGTTCGGGCCGCAGGCGCTGCGGCGCGCCTCGGCCATCTTCGACAACGATCCGCAGTATCCTTTCGACCGCGATCTCTTTGCCGCGATGAGCGTCGTCGATTACGGCGACTGTGCGCTCGACTACCGCCTGCCCGAGACGGCGCACGAAACGATCAGGCAGGAGGCGGAAGGCATCCTTGCCGGCACGGGCTTCCTTCTGACGCTGGGAGGCGATCACTCGATCACCTTTCCGCTGCTGCAGGCGCACGCTGCCCGCCACGGCAGGCTCTCGCTCGTCCAGTTCGATGCGCATCAGGACACCTGGCCCGTCGCGAAGGCCGCGGACGGCCAGCCGAGGATCGACCACGGCTCCTTCGTCAAGCCGGCGGTCGAAGCGGGCCTGATCGATCCCGCAACCTCGATACAGATCGGCATCCGCACCCATGCTCCGGAGGATTGCGGCATCGCGATCATCGACGGAGCGGCCGTGGAGGAAATGTCCGCTGCAGCGATAGCGGAGCGGATCCTCGCCCGCACCGCCGGAACCAATGTCTACCTGACCTTCGACATCGACTGCCTCGATGCAGCGTTCGCGCCCGGCACGGGCACGCCCGTGGCTGGCGGGCCCTCCAGCGCAAAGATGCTCTCGGTCCTGCGCCGGCTGGGCGGATCGTCGCTGGTCGGTGCCGATGTCGTGGAAGTCTCGCCTCCCTACGACCATGCGGATGTCACGGCGATCGCCGGCGCGACGGTCGCAATGTACGTGCTCGGGCTGCTTGCGGAGCGCGAAGGCGGCTGACGCCACCGGAACGGCACGATCTCCCGGCATGGTCCGATGGACAGGCGCGAATCGTGAGCCGCTGACACGATTCTTGAATGGCGCCCCCGGACGAATTCGCTCACCAGCGACAGAAGCCGGCCCAACCGGCGATTCGAAATCCAGACAGGTTCATGACAAACAACATCCCCTTCATCGACCTCGCCACGCAACGCGACCGCATTCGCGAGAAGGTGGACCGGCGGATGGCTGCCGTGCTCGACCACGGCGCCTTCATCCTGGGCCCGGAAGTTCGCGAGCTGGAAGCTGCCCTGTCCGGCTTCGGCAAGATGGCGCACACGCTCTCCTGTGCTTCGGGCACCGATGCCCTGGCGCTGCCGTTGATGGCATGGGGGTTGAAGGCAGGCGACGCCGTCTTCTGCCCGAGCTTCACCTTCGCGGCGACCGCGGAAGTCGTGGCCTGGCTTGGCGCGACTCCCTATTTCGTCGACGTCGATCCGGAAACGTTCAACATGGACCCCGCGAGCCTCGAGAGGGCGATTGCGGAGGTCGAAGCGGCCGGCCAGCTGAGGCCGCGGGCGGTCATCGCGGTCGACCTTTTCGGCCAGCCGGCGGACTATCCGGCGATCCGAAGGCTCGCCGATGCACACGGGCTGAAGCTGATCTCCGACGCGGCACAGGGCTATGGCGGCACGATCGACGGCGATTTGTCGAGCCGCTGGTCCGACGTCGTCTCGACCAGCTTCTTTCCGGCCAAGCCGCTCGGCTGCTACGGCGACGGCGGCGCCGTGCAGACAGACGACGCGGAGCTGTTCGAGATCATGGCGTCGCTACGCGTCCACGGCCAGAACGCCGAGGACAAATATGACAATATCCGGATCGGCATGAATGGCCGCATGGATACGCTGCAGGCGGCAATCCTCCTGGAGAAGCTGGCGATCTTCCCGGACGAGCTGGCGGCGCGCTCGCGCATTGCCGCGCGCTACTCGGCGCGGCTGTCGAACATCGCGACGCCGCAGAAGCTGCTGCGCGACGCCACCTCCAGCTGGGCGCAGTACACGGTCCGTCTGCCCTCCGGCTGCGACCGCGCGGCGGTGGCGGCGTCGCTGCGTGAAGCGGGCGTTCCGACGGCGATCTACTATCCGCGGCCTCTACACCAGCAGACGGCCTACAGGCGTTTTCCGGTGGTCGGGGGGCAGCTTCCCGTGTCGGACGCCCTGGCCGGCGACGTCATCAGCCTGCCGATGCATGCCTATCTGGACGAGGCGTCCCAGGACTACATCATCGACGCCTTCTCCAGCGCCCTCGCCGCCTGAGAGCTTCGCAGGGCAGGTTCGCCTGCCGCCCGCCCTTTGACGCCGCCGCGAAAGTGCGTACATGCGGGCGCGTGCTCCGTCGACGGAGGGCGCCACGGCAGCATGATGGGAAGTGACGATGAGCGACAAGATCCGGATCGGCGTACTGGGTGCAAGCGGCTACACGGGTGCCGACCTGGTGCGTCTGGCCGCCCGGCACCCGGCGATCGAGATCGGCGTACTGACGGCGAACAGCCACGCGGGCAAGCCGATGCGCGCGGTGTTCCGGCACTTCTCCCATATCGACCTGCCGGATCTCGTGCGGATCGAGGAAGCCGACTGGGGCGCCGTGGACGCGGTGTTCTGCGGACTGCCGCACGGCACCACCCAGGCTATCACCGAGGAGATCTTCGCCAACCATCCCGGAACGAAGATCATCGACATGTCGGCCGACTTCCGGCTTCGCGATCCGGCCGTCTACCGGGAGTGGTACGGTCTCGACCACGCCGCGATGGATATCCAGGGCGAAGCCGTCTACGGGCTCACCGAGCTCTACCGCGACGCCATTCGCGATGCCCGGCTGATTGCCTGCCCCGGCTGCTATCCGACCGCCGTCCTGCTCTCGCTCGTGCCGCTGGCCCGCGCCGCGATGATCGACGCGGCCGATATCGTGATCGACGCGAAGTCGGGCGTCTCCGGCGCCGGCCGCAGCCTGAAGGAGAACACGCTGTTCTGCGAGGCGGGGGAAGGCATTTCGCCTTATGCCGTCGGCAAGCATCGCCACATGGCCGAGATCGAGCAGGAGATCGCGGTGGCGGCGGGTGTTGACGAGACGCGGATCAATTTCACGCCGCATCTGATCCCGATGAGCCGCGGCGAACTCTGCACCAGCTACGTCCGGCTGCAGGGCGGCGCGACGGCCTCCGATCTGCGCCAGAAGCTGGCGGAGGTCTATGCCGACGAGCCGTTCGTCACCGTGCTCGAAGAGGACGTGCTGCCGCAGACACAGATGGTGCGCGGTTCGAACTACGTGGCGATGAACGTCGTGCCGGACCGGATTCCCGGCAGGGCGATCGTGATCTCGGCGCTGGACAACCTCGTGAAGGGCTCCGCCGGCCAGGCGATCCAGAACTTCAACGTCGCCTTCGGCCTGGAAGAGACGCTGGGGATCGAGCAGCTGCCGCTATTTCCCTGATCTCGGGGCCGGCGAAGGCCTGCCTCGGCAGGCACGGCGTTCTCCGCCCCCTTCTCAGGCACCCGCCAGGCGATACCGCTCGGGATACTCGCCCCTCAGGCTGCGAAGATGGACGACCGCCATCGCGAGCACCGCGACGCCGCCTGCCTGATGCGCAAGGCCCCATCCGATCGGCACTGCGAGCAGCAGTGTCATGATGCCGATCGCCGCCTGCGCCAGCACCAGGAAACAGAGGATCAGCGCCACTTTCGTCTGGCGGCCTGCCGGCGCCTCCAGCAGCGAGAACACGGCGTGCAGCGCGACGACCGTGAACAGCGTGTACGCGCCGATACGGTGCACGAACTGCACCGTCATCACGTTCTCGAAGAAGTTGCGCCAGGCCGGCTGCATGGTCAGCAGCCCGCTGGGAATCCAGGCGCCGTCCATCAGCGGCCAGGTGTTGAAGGTCATTCCTGCGTTCAGCCCGGCGACGAGGCCGCCGAGATAGATCTGGACGAAGGTGAGCAGCAGGATCAGCCCAGCGACGGGCGTCGACGCGCGAGATGGCGGCGCTTCGTAGCGCGGCGGAGCCAGCCCCCGGGCCACCCAGATGATCGCGGCGAAGATGACGCAGGCCAGCGTCAGATGCGTTGCCAGCCGGTACTGGCTTACGTCGGTCCGCACGCTGAGCCCGGAAGCCACCATCCACCAGCCGATGCCACCCTGCAGCGCGCCAAGCGCCAGTATGGCAAGGAGCCGCGGCTTGAGGAACGGCTCCAGCCGCCCGGTCAGCCAGAAGAACGCCAGCGGCAGAGCGAAGACGACGCCGACGCTGCGGGCGAGAAAGCGGTGTGCCCATTCCCACCAGTAGATGGTCTTGAACTCGTCGAGGCTCATGCCCCGGTTGATCTGCTGGTATTGCGGGATCTGCCGGTAGAGGTCGAACTCCTCCTGCCACTCGGCTGCGGACAGCGGGGGGACGACCCCATGGATCGGCTTCCACTCGGTGATCGAAAGGCCCGACTCGGTGAGGCGCGTCGCGCCGCCCACGACGATGAGGGCGAAGATCACGAGAGCAACGGCATAAAGCCAGGCGCGGATGACGGCGCGGTTGCGGTCGCGCCCATGCATCGCAGACGGCACGGCGGCAGTGTGGGCCAATGTGTTCATAGCGGTCGAATTGCACGCGGAGAATGGCAGATCAAGGGCTTCAAGGTCGCAGCCCTCCCACTGGAAAGAGGCCGCCGGAATGGTCCATAGAGGGGGCACGCGCCTTGTCGCTCCGGCGTATCGCCCCGGCGCCCAAGTTACTGGGAAGATCACACATGCCCGTCAGGCTGAAGAAGTTGCTCGGCACGATCGTCCTGATCGTCCTCGTCGTCGTCTATGCCGTCTTCGCGACGGCCTTCGCGACCGTCTACCTCGCCGAGTCGAGCGGCTGGGTCCACCTGGCGTATTTCCTGTTCAGCGGCCTGCTCTGGGTCGTCCCGGCCATGCTCGTGATCAGGTGGATGGAGACCGTCCCGCGGCGCTAGACCCTGAAGCCACATGGGGTGCGGGCGCGATCGCCCTGTCGCAGGCGGGCGTAACGGGCCCGGATCGTGTCCCGCCGTATCGAGACCAGCACCAGTGTCATGAAGGAGAAGGTCGACAGGATCATCCACTCGTTCAGGAGAACCCCGTGGAACGAGCCGAAGGTGATGACGAGGAACACGAAGGCGTAGGAGGTCTCCACCACCCGTCCGCCGGGCGCGCCATGCGTCACCTGGAGGAGAAAGACGCCAAATATCCCGAGGAGCAGAGCAAGACCCACCAGACCGTTGGCCGTAGCTTCGTCGATAAACAGGTTGTGCAGATGCGTGTAACTCGCCACATAGGCTGCGTTTTCCTCGGCTACGGCATCGGCGACGGCATTGATCCGGTTCGTGCTTCCCACGCCCGTCAGGGGGTTGTCGGCGATGACGGCGAGGGAGCCAGCCCACATCACCGCCCGGACATCCATCGATCCCATCGCGAGACCGGTCTCCTCGAAGCGCTCAATTTCCGCGAGGCCCACCTCGAGGCGATCATGAACCAGCGGAGCCGCCAGAACCGCGAGGGCAAGCGCGGCTGAAGCGGCCGGAACGGCCAGCCACCTGATGCGGGTTGGCATCTGCGGCCAGCGCCGCAGGATCGAGAACAGATCGAAGATCAGCACCGGCACGAAGACGATCCACGCCGCGCGCGTTCCGGTGAGTAGCACCGGGATGAAGGCGACGTAGGTCCACAGCCGGCTGTTGGGCAGATAGGGCTCCGGGCGCCGCGCCTCCATCCGTGCCGCCAGACCCGCCGCCGCGACGAGGAATGCCAGGATCGCCGGGTTATGCCCCAGGCCGAGGCGCCCCACCGCCAGTTCCGGGTCGAAAGGTACCAGGATCAGGGCGGCGAGGATCGCCAGCCGGGAGCCGAGGATCAGCGAATCGAGCGGCTCCCTGATCAGGCTGATTCCCATCGGCAGGAACACGAAGCCGAGCATGATCCCGGTATAGGTCAGAAAGCGATTTGCCAGGATCGGCTCGCCGCGCGCGACGACCAGGATGAAGGTCCACGCGGCATAGCAGACGATGATCGCGCAGAAGGCCCGGTCGGCGTAACGCCAAGTGCGGTGCCGGGCGAAGCCCAGATTCACGCCGATCATCCCGAAGAGGGCGAATATCAGTTTCGCCAGCGGATTGCCCAGAACCAGCAGCACCACGCCGAGGGTGAGGAGGGGCGCGTCAAATGGCCGCCGGGCGAGGAGCCATCGCTTGATCATCGCCGTTCCGACGCCCTGGCCGCATAGGCGGCACGGCGAAACAGTTCTGACGTCCGGAACGCCAGCGTCGACAGGCGCCGCCAAGGCGCCAACCGCGCCGCGGCATACTTCTTGGTGCCGCCAATCAGGCTCTTCATCGTGGCCACGTTGTGTTCCACGAGATCCGGGCGCACGTGGCGCAGGCGAAGGCCGAGGGCCCAGCCGCGCTCCAGCGCCACATCGTAGGGCAGGCGCATCGGGACGAGATGCTGCCTCAGGCGCGTCGCGGCCCGGCGGTTGAGCAGGTAGCAGGCGGAACTGCCGGTCGGCCCGAACCATGCCAGACCCAACTCCCGGCCTGGGCCGAGGGTGCGGCGCGGCCGAAACGCCGGCAGGCGGTGATGCATGAGCTTGACGAGATCCCAGTCGTCGACCGCCGTGATCGCCTCGATTGTCGGCAGGAAGTCTGCGGCCGGCCTGACGTCGTCCTCGAAGATCACTGCGGCATCCGCATCACCTGCCAGAAAACCATCCAGAACGTCGAGATGGCTGGCGTAGCAGCCATATTCGCCATCCATCGGGATCTTTCCGTGCAGGCGACGGAATCCAGCCTCGTCGAGGAGCTGCCGCTTTTCCGCGGGAGGAGCTGTCGCACCATCCACCGCCCGAACGCGCTGCAACTCCAGTCCGCAGGCAGCGGCATCGGCGGAGATTGCAGCGAGCCGATCAGGCGAACGGTCGAGGTTGATGACGTAATAGGCGATCTTCAAGCTGTGACCTTCGCATGCGGGACCCGCCGACGCCGACGATGGGGCTGGGAAAGCGCAGTTCACCCGCAGAAGTCAAGGCGACGGGCTGGGCGCGCGGCCCGCCCCGGTCGCCGTTGCATCGGCGCGAGGATCTGCGGGTATCCGCATGGTCACCACGTCCGCCAGTCCGATCGACCGCAACTCCGCGGAGATGCTCTCGCCGATGCGATCGTCGCCCGCTCCGATCGCCAGCACGACCGCCGTCCCGTCGTCCATCAGTGACGGGAGGTGGGCGATCGCTGCCCGATCGAATTCGATGACACGGCAGCCATAGGCCTGCCTGAAGGCAGCGAGGACGAGCCGAAGATGCGCCGGAAGCCCACCTCCCGCAGCATTCATGTGATACCCGCCCGAGGGGACGACATGGGCAGTGGAATGACGGTCGCGGTGGATGACCTCCGCCACTGGTGCGGTCCCGGCAACGATCGAAGCGATACCCCGCTCCCCTCGCCCCAGCCCGGCGATCGCCGCAATACGATCCCATGGGGTCAGGTCGAGAAGTACCGACGCTGTTCCCGATGCCGCCAGTCCGCGAACGAGGCTCACTCCGCCAGGCTCCCGCGACGCTCCGGTGGAAAGGACGATCACTCGCGCAAGGCAGGCGGAGCGGAGCGCATCCACGATCTCGCGCACGCTCGCCGCTTCGTCCGGGGACGGCGGAACGGCGGGCGCCGCGCTCCCTGCCGCAACCGCCGGCGGTCGGCCCGCCCCGGTTCCGCCCGTTCCCGCTTCAGGCCGGATCCGGTTGCGGGGCATCACCCGGGCCAGGAGACCGCCGTGATCTGAGCTAGCAATCAAGACGCTCTCCAGGCCTTGCCGCCGTTCCGGGAATACCCGCGATCCCGGCTGGTCGGCCGGATCCCAAGAAGATTCACCCTGGCGCATTGTCCTGACCGGCCGGTTAAGCCGAACGCTTGATTTCGGGGACCGGGTTTTACCGGCGGTTAACCCTAACGGATTATCAACTTGGTCTTAGCTGCCTGCCGCCCTCGGCAGGAACCACGGAACGATCATGATGCGAAAGACGACCTTGGCGTTGCTTGGCGCGATGTTGGCATCCGTGGCGGGATGCGCATCCTACAAGCCCGTACCGCCAGCCTTTCATTCGGTCCTCAACCAGCCCTACCGGCTGGACAGCGGGGACGTACTGCGCGTCACCGTCTTCGAGCAGGCAGGCCTGACCAACGCCTATCCGGTGGACAAGGCAGGCTACATCGCCTTCCCGCTGGTCGGGTCGGTCCCGGCACGGGGCCACACCACCGAGCAGGTCGAGGGGGCGATCGCCGACCGCCTGCGCGGCGGCTATCTGCGCGATCCCGATGTCACCGTGCAGGTGGATCAGTATCGGCCCTTCTTCATCATGGGAGAAGTCACGACCGGCGGCCAGTATACTTATGTGCCCGGCATGACGGTCCAGAAGGCCGTGGCCATCGCCGGCGGGTTCACGCCCCGCGCCGAGCAGGAATCGGTCGACATCACGCGGCAGGTCGGCGGGCGCATCCTCACCGGCCGGGTTCTGACGTCCGACCCGATCGTGCCCGGCGACACGCTCTACATTCGCGAACGCTGGTTCTAGGCTGCGGCGACCGCTCGCCCGCAAGGCTTCCTCTCGGAAGCGGCGCGAGCACCACAAGACGCGCCGAACGTCGATCAAACCGCCGCTCGGTCGAATGCTTCGCTTTGCGAGAACGGATTCTTAGCCGCCTTCATGCATGGTGCCGGCAGCTGGCGCTTGGCCACGCGACCGCTGCGGTCGCTTGGGCGAGAGTGCCGCGCAGCCACGGATGGGCGGACGCAGACAAATGGCGAACATCGAAGAAGGACTGCCGTTCACTCGCGAAGCCCTGCGCGCGTTCCGCTCTGAGCCCCAGGAAGACGCGCCGCCGCTGAACGCCTTCGCCGCGCGAACGGCGCTGCAATACCAGAACGACTTCATCACCCCGCGCCTGCTCGCCGGCGTATGGCGCGGCGTCGAGTTCGCGCTGCTGACGGCACTCGGTCTTGCGATCTTCACCCTCTATGTCGGCTCGTCGAGCCAGCTGTGGCTCTCCTATCTCTTCCTCTCCGTGCTGGGCGCGGGGCTCGGCGTCGTCGTCATCGGCGTGGCGCACGGATACGATCTGGCGATCCTCAAGGGCAGCCTGATCCGGTTCTGGCGGGTCGCGCTCGCCTGGATGGCGACGCTCTCGCTACTGACGATGGCACTGTTCTTCCTGTTCAACGACGGTGCCCACTCGCGCGTGTGGCTCGGCACGTGGCTCATATCCGGCGTGGCGACGCTCTTCGTCGGCCGCGTCGTCCTGCGCGCGAAGATACGCCGCTGGGCCAGGAACGGGCGCATGGAGCGGCGGGCGGTGGTCGTCGGCGGCGGCAAGGGCGCCGAGACGCTGATCCGGGACCTGGAAGGTCAGCCGGATAGCGACATCCGCATCTGCGGCATCTTCGACGACCGCGACGATTCCCGCTCTCCGCCGATCGTTGCCGGCTATCCCAAGCTTGGCAACATCCGCGAACTGGTGGAGTTCGCCCGGCTTGCCCGCATCGACATGCTGATCGTCACGCTGCCGCTTTCGGCCGAGCAGCGCCTTCTGTCGCTGCTGAAGCATCTGTGGGTACTGCCGCTTGACATCCGCCTGTCGGCTCACTCCGCACAGCTGCGCTTCCGCCCGCGCGCCTACTCCTTCGTCGGCGACATCCCGCTCATCGACGTCTTCGACCAGCCGCTGGCCGACTGGGACCGCGTGGGCAAGCGGCTGTTCGACGTGATCTTCGCCAGCCTCGCCCTCATCGCGCTGGCGCCGGTGATGGTCGTCACGGCGCTGGCGATCAAGCTGGATTCGCGTGGACCGGTACTGTTCCGTCAGAAGCGCCACGGCTTCAACAATCAGATCATCGAGGTCTTCAAGTTCCGCTCGCTCTTCCACGAGATGGCCGACCCGCTCGCCCGGCAGATCGTGACGCGCGACGACAAGCGCGTGACGCGAGTCGGCCGCTTCATCCGCAAGACGTCGATTGACGAACTGCCGCAGCTCTTCAACGTCCTGAGGGGCGACTTGTCGCTGGTCGGGCCGCGCCCGCACGCCGTGCATGCGATATCGAGTCGCAACGAAACCTTCGTGCAGATCGTCGACGGCTATTTCGGGCGCCACAAGGTCAAGCCGGGCATCACCGGCTGGGCGCAGATCAAGGGCTGGCGCGGAGAGATCGACCGGGCCGACAAGCTCGAGAAGCGCTTCGAGCACGACCTCTATTATATCGAGAATTGGTCGCTGCTCCTCGACCTCTACATCCTGCTCATGACGCCGATCAGCCTGCTGAAGTCGGAATCGGCCTACTGAGCCGCTCTCGGGAGTATTCCCGCGCGACGCAGCAGCGAGCGGTCGCCGACGGCGATGAAGTCCGGATTGGCGAATAGGTCCTCGCCCGGCGTGCCGGAGCGCCCGTATCGCAACGGCATCCCGTCGGTGCTGACGGTCAGGCCGCCGGCGGCGCGCAGGATGGCGTCTCCCGCAGCCGTGTCCCATTGCATCGTGCGCCCGAAGCGCGGGTAGAGGTCGGCCTGCCCCTCGGCGAGCAGGCAGAACTTCAGCGACGAGCCCACGGACAGCACCTCCCCTTTCGGAATGGAGGACAGGTAATCCCGCGTCTTGGCCGAGAGATGGTCGCGGCTGGCGACGACATCGACTTTTGACAGAGCCGGCCGCGTCGCGAGAGCATGGGTTGCACCCTCCCGCTCCACCACGGGGAGCTGGCCGACACCACCGTGAAAGATCACGCCCGTCTCGGGCACGCCGATGCAGCCGAAGACCGGCGCGCCGGCCTCGATCAGCGCGACATTGACGGTGTAGTCCGACATGCCCGCGATGAAGCTCCTTGTGCCGTCGAGCGGATCGACCAGCAGGAATCGACGCGCGAGTTCGGGAACATCACCGACTGCAAACCGCTCCTCCGCGACGACAGGGATGTCGCAGGCGGCGCCGAGGACCCGGAGGATCGCCCTCTCGGCCGCCTCGTCGGCTTCCGTCACCGGCGAGCGGTCCGGCTTGAAGGCGACCTCGCCTGCCGCCGCGGACCGTTCGTGGATCGCCGCCATGCCCGCACGCACGGCTTCCACCATGACGGCCGGATCCAATGCAGTTCCTGTCATGGCCGTTGTCCCGCTCTGTCCGGCGTCGCGCCGCATTTGATCGCCAGCCAAGGCTGCTAGAGCCTTCCGTCGCAGCCTTCCACCGTCCTTGGCGGATCGACTATGGCAGACGGTTTCCCGTGCTTCCATCGAGGCTCCCATGCCGGCGCGGTCGCCTCTCGTCATGGCCGGCGGCGCGCGACACCATGCCGAAGCATCTCATAGCGCTCTTCGCCCACGGGATGTCGACTTTCCATGCCACGCTAAAGGGGATCGACAGTTCCGGCTTCGACCGGCCTGTCGCCATCACCAACAATGATTTCCGGTTCGTCGCAGCGGAGCAAGTGACCGCGCTCGGCATCAGGGGCGAGATCGTAATCGAGCGGCGCAATTACGCAGCAGCCGTCGCCGTCGGTTCGATCCTGGCGGAGAATGTCTCCGGGCCGGACATCCGACGAGTGGTCGGAGCGAGAGGATTCGAACCTCCGACCCCTTGGACCCCATCCAAGTGCGCTACCAGGCTGCGCTACGCTCCGACTGCGAGAAGCCGTAGAGAAATCCCGGTTCACACGCAAGAGCCTTCCGACGACGCGTGCGCCATTGACCGGCGCGCGGCTTTTGTCTTCCCCTGCCGGCCGCTTTGGCGCTATCGAACCTCGATATGCGGCCGATCGGATCTTATGATGGCCTCCCCCGGTGCCCGCGGCGTCGGGATGGGAAAGAGGATTTCAGATGGCGGTTATGGTCACCGGCGGCGCCGGCTATATCGGCAGCCACATGGCCTGGACGCTCGTCGAAGCGGGCGAGTCCGTGGTCGTCGTCGATCGGCTGAGCACGGGCTTCGAGTGGGCCGTGCCGGCAGAGGCCGAACTCGTCGTCGCCGACATCGCCGATCAGAGGCAGATCGAGGACGTGATGCGGCAGCACGCCGTCGATGCCGTCATCCACTTCGCCGGGTCGATCCTCGTGGCGGAATCGGTAGCGGACCCCCTCGCCTACTACCTGAACAACACCGTCGCCTCGCGCAGCCTCATCGAAAGCGCGGTGAGGTCCGGCGTCACCAGCTTCATCTTCTCCTCGACGGCAGCGGTGTACGGAAGTCCCGCCCAAATCCCGGTTCCGGAGGATGCGCCTCTCCGGCCGGAATCGCCCTATGGCACATCCAAGCTGATGACGGAGCTGATGCTGCGGGACGCTGCTGCAGCGCACGATTTGCGCCACGCGTCGCTTCGTTATTTCAACGTCGCCGGGGCCGATCCGGCGGGCCGCACCGGCCAGTCGCGCGCGGGGGCGACCCATCTCATCCACGTGGCGGCGGAAGCCGTGACCGGCAAGCGCGATCATCTGCCGATCTTCGGCACGGATTACCCCACCGCCGACGGCACCTGCATCCGCGACTACATCCATGTCAGCGATCTGGTGGCGGCACACTACCTGGCGCTGCAGCGACTGCGCGACGGAGGCGGCAACCTGACCGCCAATCTCGGCTACGGAAAAGGCTACTCGGTACTCGAGGTGATCGACGCGGTGAAACGCGTCGCCGGCCGCGATATCGAGACAAGGCTTCAGGACCGGCGCCCGGGCGACGCGGTGGCGATCGTGGCGAACGCCGACCTCGCGCGTCGCGAGTTGGGCTGGTCGCCCCGCTATGACGATCTCGACACCATCGTCGCCGATGCGCTTCGCTGGGAGGAGATCCTGCGTACCCGCAACGCCGCAACGCCGATGCGAAGAAGCCGCCTCGCAGGCAGCTAGCCACGCTGCGACAAGAGCGAAGTGTTGCGGCGCCGTGACCTAGCGAACCTGGTCGAGCAGGCGCTTGCACTCCAGCAGCTGGAGAATGACGTCGTCCAGCGCCTTCGTCGCCTCCCGCGGCAAGGCAGAGTACGGCGCGTGGCTGGCCGGATCGCGCCGCAAGAGCCCCGCAAACGACTTCGACGGCTTACGCTCGGGCTCGACGGCGGGTTCCGCCGCCGACCGCCGACGCGGTTCGGCCGCGATGATGTCGATATCGTCGAGATGCACCTCGCCGGATGATGCCTCCGCCTGGGCCGGAGCGGCGCTGCGTCCAGCCTGGATCTGCTCGAGGGCGGCGGTGTCGCCGGAACCGATGGCCACCACGAAGCGGTGGCCGTTCTCCTTGAGTATCCGCTGCACCCCCTTGATGGTGAAGCCCTTGACGTAGAGGAGGTAGCGGATGCCGCGCAGAAGTTCGACATCGTCCGGACGATAGTAGCGGCGCCCGCCCCCGCGCTTCATCGGCTTGATCTGCGGAAAACGGGTTTCCCAGAACCGCAGCACGTGCTGCGGCAGGTCGAGATCGTCCGCGACCTCGCTGATCGTGCGGAAAGCGTCGACGCTCTTGTCCGTCATCGGCGATCCGTCCCGCTTCGCTCCGCCGCTATTCCGCGGCCTTCAGCACTTCGACGCCGCCGCGCCGCGCCCCGTGCGCCTCGAGAATCCTGTCCTTGAGGACGTTGGAAGGCTTGAACACCGCGACCCGCCGGGGCGAGATCGGCACTTCCTCGCCGGTCTTCGGATTGCGGCCGACGCGCTCGTTCTTGTCACGAACCAGGAAGGATCCGAACGAGGAAACCTTCACCGACTCGCCGGCGGCAATGGTCGTGCACATCTCCTCCAGCACCATTTCGACCAATTGTGCCGATTCGGTACGGGACAGGCCGATCTTGCGAAACACTGCCTCCGCAAGATCCGCCCTGGTGAGCGTTCTGTCTCCCATACGTCTTCCCCTAGTGGCCCGGAAGTTGATGGCGCGCTGAATTCGGCCTTGGCGCCTTAAGTCGCGGGATAGTCTGACGAAACGACTGTCGAATCAAGACCCGATCTTTACCAGCGGACGAGAACCGCGCCCCAGGTGAAACCTCCGCCCATCGCCTCCAGCAGGACGAGGTCCCCGGCCTTGATGCGGCCGTCGCGCACGGCGACGTCGACCGCCAGCGGAATCGAGGCCGCCGACGTATTGCCGTGCATGTCGACCGTGACGATGACCTTCTCCGCGGCGATGCCGAGCTTCTTGGCGGACGCGTCGATGATCCGCCGGTTGGCCTGGTGGGGCACGAACCAGTCGATGTCGTCGGGCCCGATCCCGGCAGCTTCGAAGGACTGCTCGATCACGTCGGTGATCATGCCGACGGCGTGCTTGAAGACCTCGCGCCCCTCCATCCGCAGCTTGCCGACCGTGCCGGTGGTGGAGGGCCCGCCATCGACGTAGAGCTTGGTCTGGTGCGCGCCGTCCGAGCGCAGCCGCGCCGTGATGACGCCGCGCTCCTCTTCCGTTTCCACCGCCTCGAGAACCATCGCTCCGGCACCGTCGCCGAACAGGACGCAGGTGGAGCGATCCTGCCAGTCGAGGATGCGCGAGAAGGTTTCCGCACCGACCACCAGTGCCCGCCGGGCCATGCCGTTCTTGAGGTAGAGATCCGCCGTCGTCAGGGCGAACACGAAACCGCTGCACACCGCCTGGACATCGAAGGCGAAGCCATGGTGGATCCCGAGCTGCGCCTGCAGCTGCACCGCCGAGGCCGGGAAGGTGTTGTTCGGCGTGGCCGTCGCCAGGATGATCAGGTCGATGTCGTCCGGCGTCAGGCCTGCGGCGTCGAGGGCCCGGCGCGACGCGGTCTCGGCCAGCGAGACGGTGGTTTCGTTCTCGCCGGCGATGTGACGGGCGGCGATGCCGGTCCGCTGGCGGATCCACTCGTCCGAGGTTTCGACGATGCCCTCGAAATCCTGGTTCCCCATGATCCGTTCAGGCAGGCAGGACCCGGTCCCGCGTACGACGGACATCAGTCGTGACGTCATTGCATGCTTTCCGCGATATCTGTCGTTTCGCCGGAGAGCCGGTGGAAGGTCTCGAGGTCCGCCTCGATCTTTTCCCGCAGCCCGTGACGCGCCATGGCGTGGGCGAGGTCGATGGCAGCCGCCATCCCCTCGGCGTTGGTGCCGCCATGGCTCTTGATGACGATGCCGTTGAGGCCGAGGAAGACCCCGCCATTGACCTTGCTCGGATCCATCTTGTCGCGCAAACGGTCGAAGGCGCTCTTGGCCAGGAGGTATCCGGCCTTCGCCATGAGCGTCCGGGACATCGCCGCCTTGAGGTAGGCCGCGATCTGGCGCGCGGTTCCTTCGGCGGTCTTCAGCGCGATGTTCCCCGTGAAGCCTTCCGTCACGACGACATCGACGATGCCCTGTCCAAGGTCGTTGCCTTCGACGAAGCCGCGATAGTCGATGCCGGGGATCGGCGTCTCCTTGAGCAGACGGCCGGCCTCGCGGATCTCGTCCTGCCCCTTGACCTCCTCGACGCCGATATTGAGTAGTCCGACCGTGGGGCGCTCGAGTCCAAAAAGCGCGCGCGCCATCGCACCGCCCATCATCGAGAAATCGATCAGCTGCTGCGCGTCGGCCCCGATTGTCGCCCCAACGTCAAGGACGATGCTCTCGCCCTTCAAGGTCGGCCAGATGGCGGCGATCGCAGGGCGTTCGATATTGGCCATGGTGCGCAGGCAGAACTTCGCCATCGCCATCAGCGCGCCGGTGTTGCCCGCCGAGACCGCGACGTCCGCCTCGCCGGTCTTCACCGCCTCGATGGCCCGCCACATCGACGATTTGTACCGGCCCTGGCGCAGCGCCTGCGAGGGCTTGTCGTCCATCCGGATCGAAATTTCGCAGTGGTGGAAGGTGGATGCAGCCGCCAGTTCCGGATGAGCATCCAGAACCGGCTGGACCGCATCGCTCTCGCCGAACAGGACGAATCGCGTGTCGGGATGCCGCTGCAGCGCAATCGCGGCGCCTGCCAGGACGACCTCTGGCCCGTGATCGCCGCCCATGGCGTCGAGCGAAATCGTGATGCCGGTGCTTGAAGTCAAAAGTTTCTCGCCTTCCCGCACTGCCAGACCGCAGCGCGGCGCGAAGATATCCGTTTGCGCCGGAACGGCAACCGCCGATGCTGGATCACTTCCCGTCCTTTCCGTCAGGTGGCATGAGCGCCGAAAGCGCCCCGAAGGCCGACCGCCGTCCCGCGTCCGGCTCCGGATCGGTATCGACCTCGTCGAAATTCTCGCCGGGAGCGCGCGGATAGGGATCGAGCGCAAGTGCCAGCGCCTCGGCAATATAGGGGCCGAGGTCGATGCGGTCGCCCTGGAAGACCTCCGGCGGGTCGTCGCCTTCCGGATCGATGTGCAGTTCGTGTTCGCTCGGTGCGGCGACGCGGGCAAGCTTGGAGCCTTCCGGAACGAAGACCGCCTTGAACGTCTCGTCGATACTCCTGTCCAGCGGCTCCAGGCTGACCACGCTTTCCTGCTGCACCCGCGCCCGGATCGAACCCTGCACCTGTACGCCGTCCCGGCGCCAGGGCGTCGCGCGCAGATCGACCTTCAGCACGTCGACCGCGACGATATCCAGCTGCCGGGCAAGCGTCGCAAGTTCGCGCTCGTCCGCCTCGAAGCGGACGGGCATCCCGTCGCGCGGCAGCTTGACGGCCGAGATCTCGTAACGAAGTTCGTCGCTTCCGTCTCCCGCCTGCGTCATGCTTCTTCCCCGGTCTGCAAACGTCCGGCGAGGATCGCCTCCGCCGGCACCGCCGCCAGGCGACGGCTCGTCTCTCTCATGTAGGCTGCCAGATGCGTCGGCGCACCCTCCGGCGCATCCGGGGCGACAGCCCGCCGCCGCAGTGCCTCGGCGAGCAGGCCGCGCCCCGACTCGGCATCGAGTGCCGCGTCATAGGTCCGCACCCGCTCGTAGAACATCCCCGCCAGCTTGCGCATCCGCTTGGGAACCGATGGATCGCCGACCCCAAGCTCCCGGATCGACCAATCGACATCGGCAACGAAGCGATCGACGACGTCCTGCGCCCCCGGACGAAGGGCGTCGTCGCCGCGGCAGCGGCGAAGGAACAGAAAGACGTGCACGGACAGGGCCTCGAAACGTCCCATCACCGTGTCCGGCACGCCGCCTTCCTCATAGAGGACCGGCTGGCGGGCCAGCTGGACGAGATCGACGTAGAGCGCGTCGATGATCTCGCGATTCCTGCGGCTTGCACGCAATCGTTGGAACATGGTGGGATGCCTCGTCTCTGCCGCAGGCGGTGCCACAGGCCTGCGTCGATTGCAACGCCGCCGAGAGTGCTTTACCTAGGCTCCGCCGCTGCTCACACGGGCGGCAGGGGAGCTGCCGGACGCGATCCGGCAGCGACTCGATCGGCCGCCGGGCGGCCGGCAGTTTGGATCGGTGGGCCCAGGAGTATGACCAGCGTGAACAGTTCCGTCCGCCTGAAGCAACCGCTGCTCGCCTCCGTCGCAATCTCCCTCGCGCTCGTGCTCGGCGCGTGCACGACGGCCGAGGTGCTGAACCAGGGCTACATCGTCGACGAGCGGGCGCTCGAGCTGACACCGGTCGGGTCCAGTCGCGAGCAGGTGCTGCTGGCGCTCGGCTCGCCGTCGACCACAGCCACCTTCGACAACGAGGTGTTCTACTACATCTCCCAGAAGCGGGTCCGGCCCGTCGCCTTCATGGAGCCTCAGCTGGTCGACCAGCGAGTCCTGGCCGTCTATTTCGACGGCGAAGGCCGCGTTGCCCGCATCGCCAATTACGGGCTGCAGAACGGCCAGCTGTTCGACTTCATCTCGCGGACGACCCCGACCGGCGGCCAGGACCGCTCCTTCCTCGGCCAGATTCTGACCGACACCGGCAGCGGCACGCCCGGGCCGAACCTGTAGAGGCGCCGCGCCCCGCAGAAACAGAAAGGCCCCGCGAGGCGACCCGCGGGGCCTTCCTGCTTTGGTGCAGGCGTTCAGGCGTGGGCGAGGACCGCGAGCAGCAGCAGCGCCACGATGTTGGTGATCTTGATCGCCGGATTCACCGCCGGACCCGCCGTGTCCTTGTAGGGGTCGCCGACGGTGTCGCCGGTCACGGAGGCCTTGTGCGCGTCCGAGCCCTTCATGTGCCGCACACCCGCCGAATCGACGAAGCCGTCCTCGAACGACTTCTTGGCGTTGTCCCAGGCACCGCCGCCGGAGGTCATCGAGATGGCCACGAACAGGCCGGTGACGATGACCCCGAGCAACATCGCGCCGACGGCAGAGAAAGCCTGGCTCTTGTCGGCGATCAGCAGCACGACGAAGTAGACCACCACCGGCGCGAGCACCGGCAGCAGCGAGGGGACGATCATCTCCTTGATCGCCGCCCTGGTCAGAAGGTCGACCGCCCTGGCGTAGTTCGGCTTCGACGTGCCCGCCATGATGCCCGGGTCCTCGCGGAACTGCTTGCGCACTTCCTCCACGATCGCCCCGGCGGCCCGCCCGACGGCGGTCATGGCGATGCCGCCGAACAGGAACGGGATGAGGCCGCCGAGCAGCAGGCCCACGACCACATACGGGTTGCTCAGCGCGAAGTCGGGCCGCACGTCCCGGAAATACTCGTAGCCGTTGCCGGCCTGAGCCTGGGCGACGAAGTATTGCAGGTCGTAATTGTAGGCCGCGAAGAGCACCAAAGCTCCAAGGCCCGCCGACCCGATCGCATAGCCCTTGGTGACCGCCTTCGTCGTGTTGCCGACCGCGTCGAGCGCGTCGGTGGAGCGGCGAACGTCGGCGGGCAGGCCCGCCATCTCGGCGATGCCGCCGGCATTGTCGGTCACCGGCCCGAACGCGTCGAGGGCGATGATCATGCCGGCGATCCCCAGCATCGCCGTCACCGCGATGGCGGTGCCGTAGAGGCCGGCGAGCTGGAACGTCGAGATGATGCCGCCGACGATGACGATGGTCGGCAGCGCCGTCGCCTCGAGGGATACGGCGAGACCCTGGATGACGTTGGTGCCGTGTCCGGTGACCGAAGCCTGGCTGATCGAGCGGACCGGGCGGAAGCCGATGCCGGTGTAGTATTCGGTGATCCAGACGATCAGGCCGGTGACCACGAGGCCGATGACGCCGCAGATGAACAGGTCGAGGCCGTTGATCATGATGCCGGTCGCGGATTCGCCGATGTCGCCGAAGCCGATCGTCGCCCAAGTTGCCACGGCGAGCCCGACGATCGACAGGAGCGTGGTCGCCCACAGACCCTTGTAGAGCGCCCCCATGATCGAGCCGTTGGAGCCGAGGCGCACGAAGAACGTCCCGGCGATGGAGGTGACGATGCACGCGCCGCCGATCGCCAGTGGATAGATCATCGCGCTTTCGACGATAGCCGTGCCGGCGAAGAAGATCGCGCCGAGCACCATCGTCGCCACCACCGTCACCGCGTATGTCTCGAAGAGATCCGCCGCCATGCCGGCGCAGTCGCCGACATTGTCGCCGACATTGTCGGCGATGGTCGCCGGGTTGCGGGGGTCGTCCTCGGGGATGCCCGCCTCGACCTTGCCGACGAGGTCCCCGCCGACATCGGCACCCTTGGTGAAGATGCCGCCGCCCAGCCGGGCGAAGATCGAGATCAGCGAGGCGCCGAAGCCGAGCGAGACGAGCGCGTCGATCACCGCGCGATCGGACGCGGCGAAGTCGAACTGCACGGTCATGACGTAGAAGTAGACGGTGACGCCGAGCAGCGCGAGGCCGGCGACGAGCATGCCGGTGATGGCGCCCGACTTGAAGGCGATGCTGAGTCCCAGCGCCAGCGAGCGCGATGCGGCCTGGGCCGTTCGCACATTCGCCCGCACAGAAACGTTCATGCCGATGAAGCCGGCGAGGCCGGAGAGGATAGCGCCGATGGCGAAACCCACCGCCGCGTAGAGCGACAGGAGGAGCCAGGTGAGGACGAAGACGACGGCGCCGACGATGGCGATCGTAGTGTACTGACGCATCAGATAGGCCTGCGCGCCCTCGCGGATCGCCCCGGCGATCTCGCGCATCCGGGCGTTGCCCTGGTCAGCCGAGAGGACTGAACTGGTCGCCCATATCGCATAGACGATCGCCAGCAGTCCGCAGCCGGCCACGACGATGAGAATTGTCGGCATGCTGTTCCCCCACATGTGCATCCGACGCGCACGCCGACGCAACTCCTCCAAACTGCTTGCCGCGTGCGGTTATGTCCCCCCGCCTTCAGGCGAGGCAGAGGTTATAGAAGGGCCGATGGCCGTCAAGCAATCTGATGGATTGGCGCGGGGCGGTCAGCCTTCGGCCGCCAGCCGCGGCCCGCTCCATGCCTGCAAGGCGAGGGCGGCAAGGCACAGGGCTACGACCGGGAACACGACGAGGTTCATCGTCTCCCATCCGGCCGCGATATAGACCCGGCCCGACATCAGCGAAGCGGCTGCGACGCAGCCGAACAGCACCATGTCGTGCAGACCCTGCGTCTTGTTCCGCTCCGAAGGCCGGTAGGTCTCGGCAACCATCGCCGTCGAGCCGATGAAGCCGAAGTTCCAGCCGAACCCCAGGAGGACGAGGCCGGTCCAGAAGTTCCAGAGCTCGAGCCCCGACAGCGAGACCGCCGCGCTCGCGGCCAGCAGCAGCATCCCGGTGGCGACGATTCGCGTCTTGCCGAAGCGCGCTATCAGGCGCCCGGTGAAGAAGCTGGGGCCGAACATGGCGAGCACGTGCCACTGGATGCCGAGCACGCTGACGTCGCGCGACAGGCCGCACCCGACCATCGCCAGCGGCGCGCCGGTCATCACGAAGCTCATCGTCGCGAATGTCCCGACGCCGCACAGGAGGCCGACCAGGAAGCGCGGCTGACGGACGATCTGGCCGAGGGCTCGCTGCGGCACCGCATCCTCGGCGGCGGCCTCTGCCGACACGGGCGGAACGCGCAGGAAGCTCAGCACGGCAGCCCCGATGAGTCCCAGAATCGCCAACGCGAAGAACGCGCCGGCGAACTCCACCGGAAAGAACAGCCGATCGGTGAAGCGGACCGCCTGAGGGCCGATCACCGCAGCGAAGATGCCGCCGGCCAGAACGATGCCGATGGCGCGCGGCTGATAGGCGCGGGGTGCGCCGTCGGCCGCCGCGAAGCGATATTGCTGGGTGAAGGAGCCGCCGATGCCGATCATCAGCAAGGCCGACGCAAACAGCCAGAAGTTCGACTGGAACAGCGCGAGAGCGGCGCAGAGCGCTCCCATCGAGACGACCAGCGACCCGGCGACGAAACCGTGCCGGCGCCCGACCTTCCGCATCAGGATGGCGGCGGGAATCGCCCCCAGCGCAACGCCGAGATTGTACCCGGTGACCGGCAGCGTCGCGAAAGACTTGTCGGACAGCAGCAGCCAGTAGCCGGCCAGGCCGCCGATGGAGATGGCGACCGGCGCCGCGGAACCGACTACCGCCTGCGCCATGGCCAGAACCAGTGCATTGCGCCGCGCCGCGCTTTCCGCATGACCTCGCGCGACGGCTGGCATCAGTCGCGTCCCTTGCCCTCGCCCCGCTGGGAGCGCGCGATGCGGTCGAGCACCGCGTTGACGAGCTTCGGCTCCTCTTCGGTGTAAAAGGCCTTGGCGACGTCGACATACTCGGAAACGATCACCGCCACCGGCACGTCCTTGCGCGCGGAGACCTCGTAGCAGCCGGCTCGCAGGATCGCCCGCAGCGTCGTATCGAGACGCGAGAGCGGCCAGTCGCTCGGAAGCGACGCATGGATCAGCGGATCGATGCTGGTCTGAGCGCGGACCACGCCGGACACGATGTCGCGGAACCAGGCGGCATCGGCATCGCGGTAGGTCTCGCCGTCGATCTCGCGGCCGAGACGAAAGCTCTCGTACTCGGCGACCGTTTCGAGGAGGCCGGTGCCGCCGACATCCATCTGATAGAGCGCCTGAACCGCGGCGAGCCGCGCGGCGCCCCGCTTGTTGGCCGGCTTGATCTGGCGCGGTTGCGGCTCGCTATCGGGCATGGTCTTCACGCTCCCAAACGGTCGCGCAATGCGATCATCGCCAGCGCGGTGCGGGCTGCCGCGCCGCCTTTGTCCTTGCGCTTCGGATCGGCGCGCTCCAGCGCCTGCTCTTCGTTCTCGACGGTGAGGATGCCGTTGCCGATCGCCAGGTTCTCCTCGACCGCCAGTTCCATCAGGGCGCGGGCGGATTCGCCGGCGACGATCTCGAAATGGTAGGTCTCACCGCGTATGACGCAGCCGAGAACGACGAAACCATCGAATTCCTTCTCGCCTTCGTCGGCGCCCGTCAGCGCGAATCCGACGGCGGCAGGTGCCTCCAGCGCGCCCGGAACGGTGACGATTTCAAAGCTGGCGCCGGCGGAATCGAGCGCGGCCTTCGCACCCTCCAGCAGCAGATCGCCGATATGGTCGTAGAAGCGGGCCTCGACGATGAGGATGTGCGGCGTTGCAGCCATGTCTTTATTCCTTCCTGACGATCGACGCGGCGCCGCTCGCCGGGCAGTTCAGCATGCGCGGCCCCTCGGCGGGTGCCGTCGCCTGCCCGCCCCGGCTGATGCTCGCTTGGCCAGATGCGCCGACGCCAGCAGGTCCGCTCACGAAGCGATCGGGCGCGCGCCGAACAGGCGCTCCGCATAGCGCGCAATCTGGTCGACCTCAAGGTTGACGACGTCGCCAACCCGACGATCCTTCCAGGTAGTCACGTCCAGCGAATGGCGGATCAGCAGCACGTCGAAGCAGTCGTCCTCGACGGAGTTCACCGTCAGCGACGTGCCGTCGAGGCAGACGGAGCCCTTGCGGGCGATGAAGCGCTTCTCGTCCGGCCCCGCCCGCAGCCTGAAGCGGGTGGCTTCCCCTTCGGCCTCGATGGCGACGATCCGCGCGAGCCCGTCGACGTGACCGGAAACGAGGTGGCCGCCGATCTCATCGCCGATCTTCAGCGACCGCTCGAGATTGACCGGCGTCCCCTCCTCCCATTTCCCCGCCGTGGTCAGGCGCAGCGCCTCCTCCCAGGCCTCGACCTCGAACCAGCGCTCGTTCGCGCCGGCCGGCGGCAGGGCCGTCACCGTCAGGCAGACGCCGGAACAGGCGATCGAGGCGCCAAGATCGATGGAGGCGGGATCATAGGCGGTGCCGATCCGGTAGCGGCGTCCCTCGTCCAGTTGCTCGACCCGCTCGATGCGGCCGACATCGGTGATGATGCCCGTGAACATCAGCCGCCCCTTCGCACATATTCAAGCCAGCGGTCCGGGCCAAAGCAGAAGGCCCGCAGTTGCCGGAACCGCCGGCCGGCCGCCTCCGGCACAATCGGTGCCGGCACGCCTTCCGGGCCAACCTCGACGTCGCCCTGAACGAGGATCAGCCGGTCGACGAGATCGCTTTCGAGGAAGCTCGCGCCGGTTTCGGCGCCTCCCTCCACCAGAATGCTCGAGATACCCACCGCGCCGAGATCCTCCAGCATTTCCGGCAGCGCGATGCGACCCGTATCCGGATCGGCCTCGCAGGAGAGGAAGGACACGCCACAACCGGCGAGCGCGGCGCGCCGGGCGGGGTCGGCATCGACGAAGGTGGCGATCAGGGTCGGTGTGTCGGCGGCGGTCCGCGCGAGCGTCATATCCGGCTCGGTGCGCAGACGCGGGTCGAGAACGATGCGGGTCGGCGATCGGTCGGCCAGCCCCGGCAGACGGCAGTCGAGCCGCGGATCGTCTTCCAGAAGGGTGCCCGACCCGACGAGGATCGCGTCGTGCCGGGCGCGCACCAGATGGGTCTGCGCATCGGCGACCGGGCCGGTGATCTTGACCTGGCCGCCGCCGCGGATCCCGATCCTGCCGTCGCGCGATAGTGCAAGCTTGAGAGTCACTTCCGGGCGATTCCTGCGATGGCGATTCAGGTAGCCGGACATCGTCTCGGCCGCCTCCTCAGCCATCACGCGGGGCGTCACGGCGAGGCCGCCGGCGCGAAGGATCGCGTGGCCCCGGCCGTCCACCCGCGGATCGGGATCGGCCGCGGCGGAAACGACGCGCGCCACCCCTGCCGTGACCAGCGCTTCGGCACAAGGCGGCGTACGCCCATGATGGGCGCAGGGCTCGAGCGTGACATAGGCGGTGGCGCCCGCTGCCCGCTCCCCCGCCTCCGCCAGCGCCACCGTCTCGGCGTGGGGACGCCCGCCGAGCGCGGTCACCCCGCGCCCGACGATCACCGGTCCGGCGCCGTCGTCGCGGACGATCAGCGTCGCGACGGAAGGGTTGGTCCCGGTGCGCCCGGCATTGCGCATGGCAAAGCGGATCGCCGCCGCCATGAAGCGACGGTCCGTCTCGGTGACGGCCGGCGTCGGCGCAGCGCCCGCGTCCGTCATTCGGCCTTCACCGGCTCGTCGGTCAGTTGCGAGCGTGCGAGTTCGCCGATGACGGATTCGAAGTCCCGCGCCTCCCGGAAATCGCGATAGACCGAGGCGAAGCGGACATAGGCGACGTCGTCCAGGCCCTTGAGCGCCTCCATCACCATCTCGCCGATCGTATCGGACGGAATCTCCTGCTCGCCCGACTGCTCCAGCCGGCGCACGATGCCCGAGATCAGGCGCTCGATCCGCTCCGGCTCGACCGGGCGCTTGCGCAGTGCCACCTCGACGGAGCGAGCCAGCTTGTCGCGGTCGAACGGAACCTTGCGGCCGGCCTTCTTGAGGACCTGCAGCTCGCGCAACTGGATCCGCTCGAAGGTGGTGAAGCGGCCGTTGCAGTCGGGGCAGACGCGACGGCGACGGATGGCCCCGCCGTCCTCGGCGGGGCGCGAATCCTTCACCTGGCTGTCCTGCGAGCCGCAATAGGGGCAGCGCATGGTTCCTCGCTTACTGGCCTTGCATGCTCGCGACGATCGGAGCGCGCCGCCGCGTCAGAGCGTCGGGTAGATCGGGAAACGATCGGTCAGCGCGATGACCTTCGCCTTCACCCGCGCCTCGACCTCGGCATTGCCCTCTTCCGAATTCGCCGACCGCAGCCCGTCGAGCACCTCGACGATCATCTGGCCGACTTCCCGGAACTCCTGCGCACCGAAGCCGCGGCTCGTCGCCGCCGGCGTGCCGAGACGGACCCCCGAGGTGATCGTCGGCTTCTGCGGGTCGTTGGGCACGCCGTTCTTGTTGCACGTGATGTTGGCGCGGCCGAGCGCCGTCTCCGAATGCTTGCCGGTGAGGTTCATCGGCCGGAGGTCGACCAGCATCAGATGGGTGTCCGTGCCGCCGGAAACGATGTCCAGCCCGCCCTCGCGCAGCGTTTCCGCCAGCACCTTGGCATTCTCGACGACGCTCGCGACATAGGATTGGAAGCCCGGCGTCAGCGCCTCGCCGAAGGCCACCGCCTTGCCGGCGATGACGTGCATCAGCGGTCCGCCCTGCAGACCCGGGAAGATCGCGGAATTGATCTTCTTGGCAATCGCCTCGTCGTTGGTCAGCACGATGCCGCCGCGCGGGCCGCGCAGCGTCTTGTGCGTCGTGGAGGTGACGACGTGGGCGTGCGGGAACGGGCTCGGATGCTGGCCGGCGGCAACGAGACCGGCGAAATGCGCCATGTCGACCCACAGATAGGCACCGACCTTGTCGGCAACGGCCCGGAAGCGGGCGAAGTCGATCTGACGCGAATAGGCCGAGCCGCCGGCGACGATCACCGCCGGCTTGTGCTCGACGGCCAGGCTCTCGACCTGGTCGTAGTCGATCAGGCCCGTCTCGAGATCGAGGCCGTACTGGACGGCGTTGAACCAGCGGCCGGACATGTTCGGCTTGGCGCCGTGGGTGAGATGCCCGCCCGCGTCGAGGCTCATGCCGAGCAGGGTGTCGCCCGGCTTCGACAGCGCCAGCAGCACTGCCTGGTTCGCCTGGCTGCCGGAATTCGGCTGCACGTTGGCGAAGTCGCAGCCGAAGAGCTGCTTCACCCGTTCGATCGCCAGTTCCTCGACTACGTCGACGAACTCGCAGCCGCCATAGTAGCGACGCCCGGGATAGCCCTCGGCGTATTTGTTGGTCAGCACGGAGCCCTGGGCCTCGAGAACCGCGCGGGAGACGATGTTCTCCGAGGCGATCAGCTCGATCTCGTGCTGCTGGCGGGCAAGCTCCTTGCCGATCGCGCCGAAGATCTCGGAGTCGCGCTCGCCGAGCGAGGCTGTGAAGAAATCGCCGAAATCACTTGCGGCACCGGTGCGGGCTGCCTGGCTCATGATCGTTGTCTCCCGTTGCAGTGGCTGGTCTTGCGGGCCCACCTGCCTGTCGCGACGGCCTTAGCACAGCCGCTTCCGGCGCACCAACCGCGCGTGGCAGCCGCTTCATATAGACGCGGCCGGACGCATCGCTGCACCCGGCCGCCTGACGGTACGAAAGATGGCGGACGATCAGTAGCCGTCATCACCCCGCGCATAGGGATTTTCCTGCCCCGCCGCATAGGCGGTGGTCGTCAGCTCGCTCATCGCCAGCTGCTCGGCCCCGTCGAGATGGTAGATGTCGTCGCGGAACTGCACCACCGTCGGGTCGGTCGCCCAGGCCGTCACGTAGGTGAAGTGGACAGGCACCGGATTGGTCAGGTCGATGTCCTGGCGCGTGCGGGCGGCGATCACCTGCTCGATCGCCTGGCGGTTCCAGCCGGGCTCGTCGCGGGCGAGCCAGACGATCAGGTCGCGGACGTTCTGGACGCGCACGCAGCCGGAGGACTCGAAGCGCATCAGTTCCGAGAACAGGCTCTGCTGCGGCGTGTCGTGCATGTAGACCGCGTGGGCGTTCGGGAAGTTGATCTTCACCGAACTCATCGCGTTGTTCTTCCCCGGCTCTTGCCGGAACAGATAGCGCACGGCCTCGTCGGAGTTCCAGTTGATCGTCTCCGGCGGGATCTCCTGGCCGTTGCCGTCAAAGATGTGGATGTCGTTCCGCTCCAGATAGGTCGGGTCCTTCTGCATCAGCGGAATGATGTCCTTGCGGACGATCGAGGCCGGGGCGTGCCAGTACGGATTCAGATTGAGGTTGGTGATCTTCGACGTCAGGATGGGCGTCTGACGGTCGGTCTTGCCGACGACCGCCGTATGGCGCTGCACCACGCGCCCGTTCTCCACGGCCTCGATCGCCGCCGCCGGGATGTTCACCATGACGAAGCGCTGACCGAGGTCGCTGGCGATCGCGGCCTGCAGGCGGCCTAGATTCACCTGGAGCTGACGCAGCCGCAGATCCGCCGGCACGTTCATCGCCTTGAAGGTATGGGTGGAAGCGACACCGTCGGCAGGCAGGCCGTGGCGTGCCTGGAAGCGCTTTACCGCGGCATCGACATAGGTATCGAAGGACGGCGAGGCCCCGGCACTCTGCGGCAGGTCGCCGGAGGCATAGAGCCGCTGGCGCAGCACGGTGACCGAGGGAGACGTGACGCCGAGGCGCAGTGTCTCGCCCTCCGGCACCATCGGCCATCCGCCCATGGAAACCAGCTCGCCGTAAGACTGGACCGCCTGCTGGGTCGAGACGAAAGCGCCCTCGGAAAGCGTCGGCGTGTTCGACGCCACTTCCCGGACGCTGGTGCCGCGCGTGTCGAACTGGTCGTCCCAGTTGCCGCGGCTGGGCGCGAGCAAAAGGTCGTTCAGTGCGTTCTGCGCGAAAGCCGCTCCCGGAAGCAGCGCAGCGCCCGCCCCGGCCGTCGCCGTGATGAAGCGCCGGCGCGTGAGCCGCTTGTCGTTGGAAATCGTCATCGTCACCCCTCGTCTGGCCGCGGCGCGGTTTTCAGCTCAGGGCGACCCGTCGAGGCCGGCCCGTCGGCGCCTGGGGCCGCATCCCCTTCCCCGTCCGCGTGAACTATCGGTAAGGCATTGCAATATGGCCAAAGCGTGAAGCAGAGACCCCTGTAATGCCGGGGCAAAAGCTGCGGGGCAGGCTTCAGACGCGCGAACGCTCCGCCGACCCATGAGGGAAGCGCGGAGCCTTCACGCAGACGTGACGAAGGCGTTGATCAGAGCCGGTAGAGGATCTGGTCGTTCCAGAAGCGGTCCAGCCGCTGCAGCGACCGGTTCATCTTCTGGAATTCCTGTTCATCGAGACCGCCGACCTTGTCGATCGAGCCGATGTGGCGGTCGTAGAGCTCTGCGACGACGGCCGCGACTTCCATGCCGGCTTCGGTCAGCGAGACCCGGACGGCGCGGCGATCGACGCGCGACTTCTGGTGGTTGATGAAGCCGAGTTCGACCAGCTTCTTCAGATTGTAGGAGACGTTCGAGCCCAGGTAGAAGCCGCGGGTGCGGAGTTCGCCGGCCGTCAGGACGGAGTCGCCGATGTTGAACAGCAGCAGCGCCTGGACCGCGTTGATGTCGGTGCGGCCGGCCCGCTCGAACTCATCCTTGATGACGTCGAGAAGGCGGCGGTGCAGACGCTCCACCAGCTGCAGCGTCTCCAGATAGAGAGACTTCAGCTCGGCCTTGCCTTCGGTCTGTTCCGGGCGGTCGTTCTTCGTCTGCGCGTTCATAGTATTCTCCGCTGTTGATTTGATGGATGTTCTTTTTCGACCCCATCTTGAAAACCAACCTAGCCGGCGCGCCTAAAATTCGACTTAAACCGCAGGCTTAATGCAGCCTTACGACGAAGCGAACATTTGTTTTGCTTAATGAAACCTGCCTGCTTCAGCGGCGGCGCGCGCGGCGTGCCTCACGCAGGGCCACGAGGCGCAGCGCGCCGAGCATCCCCAGCCCCCAGAGATGGAAGCCGAGCCAGACGAGGTCGCTTCCGAAGAGCTGCGGGAAGCCGAGATGCATGACGGCTTCGACCAGCGCGATCAGGATCCAGATCACGGCACCCCAGCCGGCGGGCAGCCAGAGACCGATCCCGGCGACCGGATACAGGACCGCCAGAGTGGGGGCGGCCATCTTCCACCACATCGGCATCAGGTCGAAGCGATCGATCGGACCATCGGAGACGCCGACAAGGCGGATCCAGTAGCCGATTCCCACCGTGAACAGGACGAGCGCCGAAACCCGGTAGAGCCAGACGGTCAGCGTCCGGTTCAGGTTTTCCGACCGGTCGTCCCGCGGGGTGAGCTCGATGGTCAACTGAAACAGCCTTTCTTGCCTGCCTGCTTGCGGAGACCTGCGGGTTCCGCGCTCCCGCGAGGAGCGGCACACCCGGAAGAGGGACTGCCGCCGGGCGCAACGAACGGCACCCGGGAAGACTTCCGGCAATCTTGCAGTCGCCGCAGCGAAGGCCTACCGAAGGCCCGGTCGGCGCGTCAATCTCGCATCCGGATGACCCGCGGGACCTTGCCTCAATCGCACGCCGATAGCCATGCCGAGTGAAGGGACGGATACGTCAATGAAAAATCGAAGCGACGCCCTCCCTTCGATCAGCGAACGAATCGACGCGGTCACCGGCGGATTGCGGATGCGCCGGCTGCGCCAGGCGGACTGGACGCGCCGGCTGGTCCGCGAGACGGCGCTCGGCACCGACGACCTGATCTGGCCGATCTTCGTGCGCGAGGGCGACGGCGAGGCACAGAAGGTGCCGTCCATGCCCGGCGTCTCACGGATGTCGGTCGCGGACTGCGTCGAAGCCGCGCGACGGGCCCGCGATCTCGGTATCCCGGTCATCGCCCTGTTCCCCTACACCGATCCCGAAAAGCGCGACGAACATGGCTCGGAGGCGCTGAACGAGGGCAATCTCGTCTGCCGCGCCAGCCGCGCGATCAAGTCCGCCGTGCCGGAAGTCGGGATCCTCTGCGACGTGGCGCTCGATCCCTATACCAGCCACGGCCATGACGGCCTGATGCAGGGCGAGCGCATCCTCAATGACGAGAGCGTCGAGATGCTGTGCCGCCAGGCGATCGTGCAGGCGCAGTCCGGCTGCGACATTCTCGGGCCCTCCGACATGATGGACGGGCGCGTCGCGTGCATCAGGGGCGCTCTCGATTCCGCCGGTCTCCGGGACACGATGATCATGGCCTACTCGGCCAAGTACGCCTCGGCCTTCTACGGTCCGTTCCGCGACGCCGTCGGCTCCGGCTCGATGCTGCGCGGCGACAAGCGCACCTACCAGATGGACTACGGCAACTCCGAGGAGGCCTTGCGCGAGGCGGCACAGGACATCGCCGAAGGCGCCGACATGATCATGGTCAAGCCGGGCATGCCGTATCTCGACATCGTAAGCCGGCTCTCGCGGGAGATCGGCGTGCCGACCTTCGCCTACCAGACCTCCGGCGA
>DASYHY010000097.1:0-20993 GCA_036252795.1 Aurantimonas sp.
TTCACCTTCGACGCCGGCCCGACCGTCATCACCGATCCGGCCTCGCTGGAGGAGCTTTTCGCCGTCTGCGGACGCCGCATGGCCGACTATGTCGAGCTGCTGCCGGTCTCGCCCTTCTACCAGCTGCGCTGGGAGGACGGCGTCAGCTTCGACTACGTCAACGACCAGGAATCGCTGGACCGGCAGATTGCCGCTCTCAACCCGTCGGACGTGGCAGGCTATCGCCGCTTCCTGGCCTATTCGAAGGACGTGTACCGCGAGGGCTACGAGAAACTCGGAACCGTCCCGTTCCTGTCCTTCCGCGACATGATCCGCGCCGGGCCGCAACTGGCGCGGCTGCAGGCGTGGCGAAGCGTCTACGCCAAGGTTTCCGAGTTCATCGCCGAGGAACATCTCCGGCAGGCCTTCTCGTTCCACTCGCTGCTGGTCGGCGGCAATCCCTTCGCCACATCCTCGATCTACGCCCTGATCCACGCGCTGGAGCGCCAGGGCGGCGTCTGGTTCCCGCGCGGCGGCACCGGCGCGCTGGTGCGCGGCCTGGTGCGGCTGTTCGAGGAGACCGGCGGCCGGATCGAACTGTCGGCGGAAGTGGCCAGGATAGAGGTGGAAGGCGGCCGGGCGAGCGCGGTGCTGCTCAAGGACGGACGGCGCTTTGCGGCCGATGTGGTCGCCTCCAATGCCGATGTCGTCCACACCTACGACACGCTGCTCGCGGGCAATGCGCGCGGCAAGGCCGAGGCCCGTCGGCTGAAGGGCCGGCGCTTTTCCATGTCGCTCTTCGTCATCTATTTCGGCCTGCGGACGCACCGGCCGGATATTCAGCATCACACCGTCTGCTTCGGCGCGCGCTACCGCGACCTGATCTCGGAGATTTTCAAGGGGCCTGAACTGGCGGCCGATTTCTCGCTCTACATGCACAATCCCTGCGTCACCGATCCCTCGCTCGCGCCGGAGGGAGCCGGGAGCTTCTACGTGCTCTCGCCGGTGCCGCATCTCGGCAACGCCGACATCGACTGGGAGGTCGAGGGCCCGCGCTACCGCGACCGCATTCTCGATTATCTGGAGGAACGCTACATCCCGAACCTCAAGGCAGACCTCGTGACGAGCCGCATCTTCACCCCGTTCGACTTCCGCGACGAGCTCAACGCGCATGTCGGCTCGGCCTTCTCGCTGGATCCCGTGCTGACCCAGAGCGCCTGGTTCCGGCCGCACAACCGCGACCGCGACATCGCCAATCTCTATCTGGTGGGAGCGGGGACCCACCCGGGCGCGGGCGTGCCGGGCGTGATCGGATCGGCGAAGGCGACGGCCGGGCTGATGATCGCCGATGCCGGGCTCTGAGGCGATGATGTCGGTCTCCACCCCCCTCGCCGTGCCGCTGGACCCGGTCGCACGCGCCGATCTCGCCACGATGGCCGAGGACGCGATCGCCAGGGGATCCAAGAGCTTTGCCGCTGCGGCGAAGCTCTTCGATCCCGAGACCCGGCGCAGCGCCATGATGCTCTACGCCTGGTGCCGGCATTGCGACGATGCCATCGACGGCCAGGTGCTGGGCTTTGCGCGCCGCCCCGATCTCGAGGCGTCCCGGCCGGACGAGCGCCTGGCGCGCCTCGAGGAGGAGACCCTTGCAGCGCTGGCGGGAAAGCCGACCCGCGATCCCTGCTTCAGGGCTATCGGCGACGTCGCGGCGCGGCATCGGCTACCGCAGGAACTGCTGACGCAGCACCTCGCGGGCTTCCGGATGGATGTCGAGGGACGCCACTACGGCACGATCGCCGACACGCTCGACTATTGCTACCACGTGGCCGGCGTGGTGGGCGTGATGATGTCGATGGTGATGGGCGTGCGGGAAGAGACCACGCTTGACAGGGCCTCCGATCTCGGCATCGCCTTCCAACTGACCAACATCGCCCGCGACATCGTCGAGGATGCCCGCTCCGGCCGCGTTTACCTGCCGCAGGAGTGGCTGGCGGAGGCCGATCTGCGGCCGGGCGAGATCGTCGACCGTCGCCAGCGGCCGGTCGTCGCGCTGCTCGCCAACCGGCTGGTCGATCTGGCCGAGCCCTATTACGCTTCCGCCTTCCACGGGCTGAAGGAACTGCCGCCGCGTTCCGCCTGGGCGGTGGCCACGGCGCAGGGTGTCTACCGGGAGATCGGCCTGCAGGTGAAGGCGATGGGAGCCGAGGCCTGGGACCGGCGCGTGTCGACGAGCCGCAGCCAGAAGCTGCGGCATGTGGCGCTCGGCCTCGGCCGGGCGGCGCTCGCCCGCCGCGCCGCGGCGCAGGAGCGCCCGAAGGACCTCTGGACCCGGCCGCGGCTCGGCTCGCCTTCGCGTCCCTCGTGATGCGATCGGTGCCATCCCCGGCCATGCATGATCTGTCTGTGCGCGGCCCAGGCGAAGACTTTCCTGCCGAGGAAGACCGCAAAGGCGATGACCGGCAGGACCGGCCAGTCCGTCATTTCCGTGTCGTGCGCTTCCTGCTCATCTGACGCCGGCTTCCTGCTCGCGCGGGCCCGCCTCGCCCCCGACGGCCTCCGTCATGCGGGCCTGGAGCGCTGAGTCGAAGATCGTGCCGACGAGTATGTGGAGCCGGCCGGTGGGTCCGAACACCTCGTTCAGACGCGCGTGAGCGGCCTCCACGTGCCGGTCGATGCGGTGGCCCACGGACGTGCGTCCCAGCATCGAGACGATGGTCGACTTGCCCGCGTCCTTGCCGATGTCCTTGCCGATCGTGGTGGCGCTGGCGCCGCCGTCGAGAAGGTCGTCGAGCAGCTGGAAGGCGTGGCCGAGTTCGCCCGCGAATTCCCGGAGCCTGGTCCGCGTCGTCCTGTCGGCGCCTGCGACCACCGCGCCGATCTCCACGGCGGCCGAAAACAGCGACCCGGTCTTGAGGCCGTTGGCAACGGCGATGTCCGCCACCGGGCGCGGCGCCCTGCCGCCGTACAAATCCTCGAACTGCCCGCCGACCAGGCCGCCGACCCCGACCGCCCGCGTCAGCAAGCGGATGCACTCGGTCCGCGCCGCCGGCGGCAGGGTCTCGATCGTCGTCAGCATCTCGAACGCGCCGGCCAGGATGCCGATCGAAGCGAGCACCGCGACATCCTCCCCATGCGTGATGTGGACGGCCGCGCACCCGCGTCGCATCGTCGCATCGTCCATGCACGGCAGGTCGTCGAGGACAAGCGAGGCGGCGTGCACCATCTCCACTGCGCAGCCCGCGTCGACGGCAGGCCCGAGTTCGCCGCCCAGATCCTCCGCGGTGATCGCGGTCATCAGCGGCCGCAGCCGCTTGCCCGGTGCGAGGACGCTTGCCGCGATCGCTGCGTCCAGCTGCGTCTGCCCGGGAAGCGCCCGCGGGACGAGATCCGCCAGTCTCTGATCGATCTTGCGGACATAGACGGCGACGCCGCTCTTGAGGTCCACTGTCATGGCGAAAGGATTGCTTCCAGGTCAGGCAAACGTGTCACTGTCCATCCACACGCGAATTCGATAGGTCATGCTATCACGATCCGGACGAGATGCGACGGCCATTGGCCGTTGACCCGGGCGACTGCGACGATTGGACTGGGATGCATGTGACGGGGCAGGGCGGATCGCAGGCGGGCGCCGACATCAGGGCGCGCAAGAGCGACCATCTGGACATCGTGCTGGCGCCCACGCTCGAATCCAGCCGCAGGGCCAGCGGCCTGGAGCGGGTCGTCTTCGAGCATGTGGCGCTGCCGGAGCTGTCGCTCACCGAAATCGACCTGTCGACGCAGTTCCTGGGCCGGCGCCTTGCGGCGCCCTTGCTGATCAGCTCCATGACCGGCGGGCCGGAGCGGGCGGCGCGCATCAACCTTCATCTGGCCGAGGCGGCCGAGGAACTGGGGATCGCACTGGCCGTGGGCTCGCAGCGCATCGCCATCGAGGGGCGGGCAAGCGGCGGCCTCGACCGGTCGCTGCGCTCGCGCGCGCCGAATATTCCGATTCTCGCCAATGTCGGCGGCGCGCAGCTCGTCCTCGGCTATGGTCGCGACGAGGCCGAGCGGGCCGTGGACATGATCGGCGCCGACGCCCTGATCGTCCATCTCAACCCTCTGCAGGAAGCCCTGCAGGCCGGCGGCGACACCGACTGGCGCGGCGTGCTTGGCGCCATCGAGCAGCTGGTGGCCGGCCTTTCCGTGCCGGTCGTGGTCAAGGAGGTGGGCGCCGGCATATCCGGCAGGCTCGCTAGGCGCCTCGTCGACGCGGGGGTCCACGCCATCGACGTCGCCGGCGCCGGCGGCACGAGCTGGGCGGCCGTCGAGGCCGAGCGGGCACCGGATGCGGCGCGGCGCGACACCGCCCTGCTCTTTGCCGACTGGGGCATCCCGACGGCCGAGGCCATCGTCGACGTGCGCCGGTCATGCCCCGATGCGACAGTCATCGGCTCGGGCGGGATCCGGAACGGGCTGGACGTCGCCAGGGCGGTGCGGTTAGGCGCGGACCTCGCGGGGCAGGCGGCCGCAAGCCTTGCCAGCGCCGACGAGTCCGCGGAGGCCGCTGCGGCGCATTTCCGGGCAGTCGTCGACCAGCTGCGGGTCGCCTGCTTCTGTACCGGCTCCGCCGACCTTGCGGCACTGCGCAGGGCGCCGCTCAGAGCTGCGCCGCCGGTGGACTGACCGACCCGTCGTCCGGCTGCTGCGCTTCGGGATCGCCGTCCGCCGGATAGAGCCGGTCGATCAACGGCAGATGTCGTGCGCCGCGGCGCACGAGAAAGTCCATGAAGGCGATTTCGGCCGGTGCCGTCAGCCGCTCCCGGCGACTGACGCCATACCAGGCGCGGCGAATCGGCATGTCGACGACGTCGAGGATCGCCAGTCGCCCCATCTCCACCTCGAAGGCGATGGTGTGGGCGGAGATGAAGGCTATGCCCAGCCCGGCCATCACCGCCTGCTTGATCGTCTCGTTCGACCCCATCTCGGCCGAGGCCGCTTCGAGTGCATCGGGATACTCGGCGAAGAACATCTCGAGCGATGAGCGCGTGCCGGATCCGGGCTCGCGGATGATGATGGTCTCCTGGAGCAGCCGTTCCCGGCTGATGCCCCGCTCCGCCGCCAGCGGATGATCGGGCGGCGCGATCATCACCAGCGGATGGTCGCCGAAGAAGGTGGCCGTAACCGGGAAGTCGACGGGCGGGCGACCCATCAGCGCGATGTCCGACTGGTATGCCTTGAGGTCGGCGATGATCGCCAGGCGGTTGCCCACCGTGAGCTTGATGTCGATGTCCGGGAAGGACTGGCGGAACGCCGCGATCAGCCGGGGCGCGAAATACTTTGCCGTCGAGACGGCGCCGAGGCGGATCGTGCCCGACCGCACGCCCTTGATGGCACCCACCTCATCGGCCAGCGACCGCAGCGTCGTCTCGACAGCGTTCGCAGCGTTGAGTACGGCAGAACCCGCCGCCGTCAGGCGCATGCCGTCATTGGTGCGGGTGAAGAGTGGCAGGCCGACATCGTCCTCGAGCTGCTTTATCTGTAGTGTCACGGCGGGGGCGGTGAGGCCGAGCTGCCGGGCTGCTGCGGCGATCGTCCGATGCCGGACGATATACTGGACGGAACGGAGCTGGCGGAGTGTGAGGTTTCGCATGCCGACCCCTTAGGCAGATTTACCGGTGCGGTAAAGATATTAAATTTTACTTATGGCTCGTCACTGTCCAGAGTTCCCTCGGATGAACGGGACGAAGAGCCTCGACATCCCAGGAGGAAGCCCCCATGCCATCGTCTCTCGACGCCTATCTCGGATCGCAGTGCGATTCCGACCCGACGCGGCGGCAGGTCGCCGAGACGATCCGGCAGCTCTGCGCCGCCTCCGTCAAGGTCCGCAACACGATCATGAACGGCTCGGCCAGCGAGCATCAGGGCGCAGTCCGCGAGGCGACGAACGGCGGGGGCGACATCCAGAAGGAACTCGACGTCGTCGCCGACCGCGTCTTCATGGAAGCGGCCCGCGCCGCCGGGATCGGCTATTTCGGCTCCGAGGAGCAGGACGAGGCGATCGTCATCGATCCGAAGGGCGCGCTGGCGCTGGCGATCGATCCGCTCGACGGCTCGTCGAACATCGAGACCAATGTCTCGATCGGCACCATCTTCTCCATCCTGCCGATCGACGACGCGCATCGGGGCGATCCGAAGTCGGCCTTCCTGCAGCCGGGCTCGCGCCAACTCGCGGCCGGCTTCTTCATCTACGGTCCGCAACTGCTGCTGGTCCTGTCCGTCGGCAACGGCACGCATGTCTTCATCTTCTCGTCGAGCTTCGGCGGCTTCGTCGAGCTGATCGCTTCCGTCTCGATCCCGGAGCGGGCCAGCGAGTTCGCGATCAACGCGTCCAATTACCGGCACTGGGAGCCGCAGATCCGCTCCTATATCGACGACTGTCTGGCCGGCGCCGAAGGACCGCGCGAGCGCGACTTCAACATGCGCTGGATCGGCTCGATGGTGGCGGACTGCTACCGCATCCTCGTGCGCGGCGGGGTCTTCCTCTACCCGGGCGACGGGCGCCAGGGATATGCGAAAGGCCGGCTGCGCCACGTCTACGAGGCAAGCCCGGTGGCGTTCTGCGTCGAGCATGCCGGCGGCAGCGCCACCGACGGCCTTCACCGCATTCTCGATATCGTGCCGGAGGGCCTGCATGCGCGCACGCCGCTGGTCTTCGGCGGCAAGCGCGAGGTCGCCCGGATCGCCCGCTACATGGCCGATCCGGCGGAGCTGAGCGAGCGCTCGCCGCTGTTCGGGAAGAGAAGCCTGTTCAGGGCCTGAGACGACAAAGAAGGGCCGGAGCGAAGGGGCGCTCCGGCACGGGAGGGAAGAAGAGCATGTCCGCACGCCATCCGATCATCGCCATCACCGGATCGTCCGGGGCGGGCACGACGTCTGTGAAGAACATCTTCGACCAGATCTTCCGGCGGGAGCAGGTGCGGGCGGTGTTCATCGAGGGCGACGCGTTCCATCGCTACGACCGACAGGCGATGAAGGAGCGGATGGCCGAGGAGGAGCGGGCCGGCAATGGCAACTTTTCGCACTTCAGCCCGGAGGCCAACATCCTCGACCGGCTGCAGGAGGTGTTCGACGAGTACGGGCGCCGCGGCCGCGGCCAGACCCGCCACTACGTGCATGACGAGGCCGAAGCCAGGATCTACGGCACGCCCCCCGGCACGTTCTCCGAATGGGCGCCTCTGGAGGAGGACAGCGACCTCCTCTTCTACGAGGGGCTGCATGGCTGCGTGAAGACGGATACGGTCGATCTCGCGCCGATGGCGGACCTGAAGATCGGCGTGGTCCCGGTGATCAACCTTGAGTGGATCCAGAAGATCCACCGCGACAAGGCCACCCGCGGGTACTCCACCGAGGCCGTCATGGACACCATCCTGCGGCGCATGCCGGACTACGTAAAATACATCTGCCCGCAATTTGCGCGCACCAACATCAACTTCCAGCGTGTGCCGATCGTGGATACGTCCGATCCGTTCATCGCCCGCTGGATCCCCACCGCGGATGAATCGATGATCGTCATCCGCTTCGCCAACCCGAGGGGAATCGACTTCCCCTATCTGCTGTCGATGATCAACGGCAGCTTCATGTCTCGCGCGAATTCCATCGTGGCACCGGGCAACAAGCTCGACATCGCCATGCAGCTGATATTGACCCCGTTGATACTGCAGCTGATGGAAAAGAAGCGCCGCGCTTCGTAGCGCGACCAATTCTGAAGGAACTACTCATGTCCCATACCGCCGCCAAGCCCGCCGACACGGTCGATCTCAACCCGCGCGACATGGCCAATGCCATCAGGGCACTTTCGATGGATGCCGTCCAGAAGGCCAATTCCGGCCATCCCGGCATGCCGATGGGCATGGCGGACGTCGCGACGGTGCTGTTCAAGTCGTTCCTGCGCATCGACCCGTCACGGCCCGAATGGCCCAATCGCGACCGCTTCATCCTGTCGAACGGCCACGGCTCGATGCTGCAATACGCGGTCATGCACCTCCTCGGCTTTCCGGAGATGACGATCGAGGAGGTGGAGAACTTCCGCAAGCTCGGCAGCCGCACGGCGGGCCATCCCGAATACGGCCACGCAGCGGGCATCGAGGCGACCACCGGTCCGCTCGGGCAGGGCATGTCCATGGCGGTCGGCATGGCGCTGGCCGAGCGGATGCTGAACCAGCGCTTCGGCGACGACCTCGTCGACCACTACACCTACGTCGTCGTCGGCGACGGCTGCCTGATGGAGGGCATCAGCCACGAGGCGATCGACCTCGCCGGGCACCTGAAGCTGAACAAGCTCATCCTGCTCTGGGACGACAACAACATCACGATCGACGGCGACACGAAGCTGTCGACCTCCACCGACCAGAAGCAGCGCTTCCTCGCCCATGGCTGGAACGTCTACGAGGTCGACGGCCACGATCCCGAAGCCTTGGAGACGGTGATCGCCGCGGCCCGCCAGAGCGACAAGCCGGCCTTCGTCGCCTGCAAGACCATCATCGGCTACGGCGCGCCGAACCTGCAGGGCACCGACAAGGTGCACGGCAACGCGCTCGGCGAGGCCGAGGTCGCGGCTGCCCGCGCGCACATGGTGTGGACGTCGGAACCCTTCGTCATCCCGGAGCCGATCACCAGGGCCTGGCACAAGGTGGCCGATGAGGGCCGCAAGGCCCGCGAAGCCTGGGAGAAGGTCCGCGACGCCTCGCCGAAGAAGGCGGCGTTCGAGAAGCAGTACGCCACCACCCTGCCGGAAAACCTCGCGGCGCTGATGGCCGATGCACGCGCCGGGATCGTCTCGGACCAGCCGTCCGTGGCCACCCGCAAGGCGTCCGAGATGGCGCTCGAGGTGATCAACGGCGCTACGGAACTCACCATCGGCGGCTCGGCGGACCTGACCCCGTCGAACAACACCAAGACCAAGGGCCTGAAGGACATCACGCCAGACGACTACTCGGGCCGCTACATCCATTACGGCGTCCGTGAGCACGGCATGGCCGCCGCGATGAACGGCATGGCGCTGCATGGCGGCTTCATCCCCTATGGCGGCACCTTCATGTGCTTCACCGACTACGCCCGTGGCGCGATCCGCCTGTCGGCGCTGATGGGCGTGCGGGTCGTCTACATCATGACCCACGATTCCATCGGCCTCGGCGAGGACGGCCCGACCCACCAGCCGGTCGAGCACCTGGCGATGCTGCGGGCGACGCCGAACCTCCTGCTGTTCCGGCCAGCCGATGCGGTAGAGACCAACGAGGCCTGGGAAATCGCGCTCGGCGAGACGAAGCGACCGTCGGTGCTGGCGCTGTCGCGCCAGGGCGTGCCGACGGTGCGTTCCGGCGATGCCTCGGAGAACAGGTCCCGCAAGGGCGCCTATGTCCTGAAGGAGGCCGACGGGACACGCGACGTGACGATCCTGTCGAGCGGCACGGAAGTCTCCGTCGCGATGGACGCCGCCCGCAAGCTGGAAGCCGAGGGGAAGAAGGCCGCCGTCGTGTCGATGCCGTGCTGGGAGCTCTTCGAGGCGCAGGACGAGGCCTATCGGCGCAGCGTCTTGGGCACCGCCCCGCGGATCGCGATCGAGGCGGCCGTCAGGCTCGGCTGGGACCGCTGGATCGGCGAGAACGGCCGCTTCATCGGCATGACCGGCTTCGGTGCCTCCGCGCCCGCGCCGGAGCTCTACAAGCATTTCGGCATCACCGCGGATGCCGTCGTCGCCGCCGCGCGCGAACTCGCCGGCTAGACGGCGGCATCGCCCAGGGAGGACTGCTCAGATGGCCAAGATCACGCTTCGACAATTGCTCGACGATGCCGCCGAACACGATTACGGCGTGCCGGCGTTCAACATCAACAACATGGAGCAGGGCCTGGCGATCATGGAGGCGGCTGCCGCGTGCGACGCTCCCGTGATCATGCAGGCCTCCCGCGGCGCGCGGTCCTACGCCAGGGACATCATGCTGGAGAAGATGATGGACGCGCTGGTGGAGATGTTCCCGGCGATCCCGGTCTGCATCCACCAGGACCACGGCAATAACGAGCAGACCTGCCTCAGCGCGATCCGCCACGGCTTCACCTCGGTGATGATGGACGGGTCGCTGGAGGCCGACATGAAGACGCCGGCCTCCTACGACTACAACGTCGCGATCACCGAGCGCGTCACCCGCATGGCGCACTGGGTCGGCGCTTCCGTCGAAGGCGAACTGGGCGTCCTCGGCTCGCTGGAGAGCGGCGAGGGCGAGAAGGAGGACGGCCACGGCTTCGAGGGCAAGCTTTCGGAGGACCAGCTGCTCACCGATCCCGACCAGGCCGTCGACTTCGTCCGGCGCACAAGGGTCGACGCGCTCGCCATCGCGATGGGCACCTCGCACGGGGCCTACAAGTTCACCCGCAAGCCCGATGGCGAGATCCTTGCCATGCACGTCATCGAGGCGATCCACCGGAAGCTGCCGAACACGCATCTCGTCATGCATGGGTCCTCCTCCGTGCCGGAGGATCTCCAGGCGATCATCAACAAGTTTGGCGGCAGGATGCGCGAGACCTACGGCGTCCCGGTCGACGAGATCGTCCGCGGCATCCGGCACGGGGTCCGCAAGGTCAATATCGACACCGACTGCCGCATGGCGATGACCGGCCAGTTCCGCCGGATCGCCGTGGAGAAGCCGGAAGAGTTCGATCCGCGCAAGTTCATGGTCCCGGCGATGGAGGCCCTGCGCGCGCTCTGCCTCGATCGCTACGAGCGCTTCGGCTGCGCCGGCAGGGCGTCGAAGATCAAGGTTCTGCCGCTTGACGAGATGGCGGCGCGCTACGCCCGCGGCGAACTCGACCCGCGTGTCGAGATGCAGGTAGCCGCCGAGTAGGACGGCCTCCGGGGGCGGGGAGTCCCCGGACACTACAGGTACCGACGTGACAGCAGGCACACGGCGCGGGGGCTCCCTCCGCGGCGAAGGGACAGTCTTGTCCTGAATTGGCCGGCGCCGGGCGTGGCGCGCGGGCCCCGAACAACCAGAGGAGGAGAATCAGATGGACCAGAAGTCGCAGACCGTCACCGGCAAGGACCGCTACAAGTCCGGCGTCATGGAATACAGGAAGATGGGCTACTGGGAGCCCGATTACGAGCCGAAGGACACCGACATCATCGCCTGCTTCCGCATCACGCCGCAGGACGGCGTCGATCCGATCGAGGCGGCGGCGGCGGTGGCGGGCGAATCCTCCACCGCGACATGGACGGTGGTCTGGACCGACCGCCTGACGGCGGCCGAAAAGTACCGGGCCAAGGCCTACCGCGTCGACAGGGTACCCAACACCGAGGACCAGTACTTCGCCTATATCGCCTACGATCTGGACCTGTTCGAGAACGGCTCGATCGCCAACCTGACGGCCTCGATCATCGGCAACGTCTTCGGCTTCAAGCCGCTGAAGGGCCTGCGGCTCGAGGACATGCGGCTGCCGGTCGCCTATCTGAAGACCTTCCAGGGGCCGGCCACCGGCATCGTCGTCGAGCGCGAGCGGCTCGACAAGTTCGGCCGGCCGCTGCTCGGGGCCACCGTCAAGCCGAAGCTCGGCCTGTCCGGCCGCAATTACGGCCGCGTCGTCTACGAGGCGCTCAAAGGTGGGCTCGACTTCACCAAGGACGACGAGAACATCAATTCTCAGCCCTTCATGGATTGGCGCGAGCGCTTCCTCTACTGCATGGAGGCGGTGAACAAGGCGCAGGCCGCCACCGGCGAGATCAAGGGAACCTATCTCAACGTCACCGCCGCCACGATGGAGGACATGTACGAGCGCGCGGAGTTCGCCAAGGAACTCGGTTCTACCATCGTCATGATCGATCTCGTCATCGGCTGGACGGCGATGCAGTCCATGGCCAAGTGGGCGCGTCGCAACAACATGATCCTGCATCTGCACCGCGCCGGCCACTCGACCTATACGCGGCAGAAGAGCCACGGCGTGTCGTTCCGCGTCATCGCCAAATGGGCGCGGCTCGCCGGCGTCGACCACATCCATGCCGGCACGGTGGTCGGCAAGCTGGAAGGCGATCCGGCGACCACCAAGGGCTACTACGACATCTGCCGCGACGAGTTCACCCAGCAGAAGCTCGAGAACGGCATCTTCTTCGACCAGCCCTGGGCCTCGCTCAACAAGATGATGCCCGTCGCATCCGGCGGCATCCATGCGGGCCAGATGCACCAGCTGATCGACCTCCTCGGCGAGGACACGGTGCTGCAGTTCGGCGGCGGCACGATCGGCCATCCGATGGGTATCGCGGCCGGCGCGACGGCCAATCGCGTGGCGCTGGAGTGCATGATCCTCGCCCGCAACGAGGGCCGCGACATCCTCCGCGAGGGGCCGGACATCCTCGAGGCGGCGGCACGCACCTGCACGCCGCTGAAGCAGGCGCTCGATACGTGGAAGGACGTCACCTTCAACTACACGTCGACCGACGCTCCCGACTACGCGGTGACGGCGACAGCCGCCTGAGCCGCGTCGGCGAAGTCGGGGCGGGGCGCCCTCCCGGTCCCGCCCCGGCGGATATCCCCGACGCAGGCGGCCATCAGGCCCTCACCCGGCCTCCGCTTCGCTCGGCCACCCTCTCCCGCGAGCGGGAGAGGAAGTTTTCGACGCCAGCTACCCGCTACGAAACAAGATCACAGGAGAACACCATGCGTATCACCCAGGGGGCCTTCTCGTTTCTGCCCGACCTCACCGACGAGCAGATCACGAGCCAGGTCCAGTACTGCCTCGACAACGGCTGGGCGGTGAACATCGAATATACCGACGACCCGCATCCGCGGAACACCTACTGGGACATGTGGGGCCACCCGATGTTCGACATCGCGGATGCGGCCGGCGTGATGATGGAGCTCGCCGCCTGCCGCAAGGCGCATGGCGACCTCTACATCCGGATGTCGGCCTTCGACTCCACCAAGGGGTGGGAGTCGGTGAAGCTGTCCTTCATCGTCGACCGGCCCGCCAACGAGCCTGGCTTCCGCCTCCGCCGGCAGGAATCCGGCGGCCGCAACATCCGCTACACGACCGAGCCCTACGCGACCGACAAGCCGGAAGGCGAGCGCTACGCGATGTGAGGGGGATCGCCGCCGGTGCCGGGCATCTTCTCTCCCGCAAGGGCGAGAGGGCATCCGGCATCCATCGCCGGGGGCTTGAGCGGTGCGACGTTCACGTCGCGGCGGCTTGCGGCGACGACATCAACGGGAGGTCATCGATGAGCTATCTCGACCAGTTGAACAACGGCTCAAAGCCGGACGACACCGGGCGACAGGCACCCGCTCCGGCAGAGGCCGTGCAGCCACCGCGAACCACCACCGCCGACGCGGCCGGGAGCACCGTCGACCTGCGGCAGGAATATCGCGACGCGGGGGTCCAGGACGTACTGGAAGAGCTCGACCGCGAACTGGTCGGCCTCGCGCCGGTGAAGAAGCGGATCCGAGAAACCGCGGCGCTGCTGCTGGTGGAGCGGGCCCGCAAGCGGCTCGGTCTCGCCCACGATACGCCGACGCTGCACATGAGCTTCACCGGCAATCCCGGCACCGGCAAGACGACGGTGGCGCTGAAGATGGCCCACCTGCTGCATCGGCTCGGCTATATCCGCAAGGGCCACCTCGTCTCGGTTACCCGCGACGATCTCGTCGGCCAGTATATCGGCCACACGGCCCCGAAGACGAAGGACATCCTCAAGAAGGCGATGGGCGGCGTCCTGTTCATCGACGAGGCCTATTATCTCTACCGGCCGGAGAACGAGCGCGACTACGGCCAGGAGGCGATCGAGATCCTGCTCCAGGTGATGGAGAACCAGCGCGACGACCTCGTGGTGATCCTCGCCGGCTACGCCGACCGCATGGACAGGTTTTTCGAGAGCAATCCGGGCTTCCGTTCGCGCATCGCCCACCACATCGACTTTCCCGACTACAGCGACGCCGAGTTGCTGCGGATCGCCGAGGGCATGCTGGAGCGCCAGAACTACCAGCTGGCTCCGGACGCGAAGGAGATGCTGGCGCGCTACATCGAGCAGCGCCGGGAGCAGTCGCATTTCGCCAATGCCCGCTCGATCCGCAACGCGCTTGACCGGGCGCGCCTGCGGCAGGCGAACCGGCTCTTCGAGCGCTCCGACGGCCCGCTCGATGCGGCGGCGCTGTCGCTGATCGCGGCGGAAGACATTGCGGCCAGCCGTGTCTTCCAGCAGAAGGCGGTGAGCGACCAGCCGAAGGAAACGACATGACGAGGCCCCTGATCATCGCGCCATCGATCCTCTCCGCCGACTTCTCGCGCCTCGGCGCGGAAGTGGCGGATGTCGATGCCGCCGGCGCCGACTGGATCCATCTCGACGTGATGGACGGCCACTACGTACCGAACATCACCTTCGGCCCTCCGGTGATCAGGGCGATCCGCGGCGCTTCGGCGAAGGTGTTCGACTGCCACCTGATGATCGAGCCCTGCGATCCCTTCCTCGAGGCCTTCGCCGAGGCGGGCTGCGACATCATCACGGTGCACGCCGAGGCGACGAAGCATCTCGACCGGTCGCTGCAGGCGATCCGGGCGCTCGGCAAGAAGGCCGGGGTCTCGCTCAATCCCGGAACGCCGGAGACCGCCATCGAATACGTGCTCGACCGGCTCGACCTCGTGCTGCTGATGACCGTCAATCCGGGCTTCGGCGGCCAGGCGTTCATCCCCTCGGTCGTCGAGAAGGTCCGCCGGGTCAAGGCGATTATCGGCGACCGGGACATCCATATCGAGATCGACGGCGGCGTGACGCCGCAGACCGCGCCGCTGGTCGTGGAAGCTGGCGCCGACGTGCTCGTCGCCGGCTCGGCCGTCTTCAAGGGCGGCACGCCGGAGCACTACGCCACGAACATGCGCGCGATCCGCGAGGCGGCGACACGATAGGCGAGGGCCGTTCGAGGCTCACGCCCTTTCGACCCTTGCCGGACTGCGGCGACCTTGTGGAACCAAGGAATACAATCCTCGTTAATCATTTATAAGAGTTATTTCGAGGAGGCACGCCATGGTCCAGAACCCGAAGCCACGCACGCTTGCGCTGGGGCGGACCGACACGATCGCCGAAGTCAGCGAGATCCTGGCCGTCGACATCCGGAAACGCGAGATCGTCGTGCGCGATGGCGACGGCGGGAGCCGGATCGTTCTGGTTCGCGACGGATTCTTCATGCGGTCCATCCCGCAGCCAGGCAATTACCTGGTCCGCTATACGGACGGGCACATTTCGCACTGCAGCCGGCGCCGCGCCGTGATCGCCAACGCGAACCGGACGGTAACGTCCGAGGTCGCCGCGGCCGCTCTTTCGGCCTGATCGGGCCTCGCACGCCGACGCCGGTGCAAGCCGGCGCCGCGCCCCTTGATGCTCCGCCCTCCGCCCTCTAGACCTCGAGGATCGACGGACGCTGGGGAGGGCGCGCGTGGATTTCTCGCTCACCAACGAGCAGCAGCAGATCTTCTCGACGGCGCGGGATTTCGCCATCGAGAAGATGGTGCCGCATGCCGCCCGCTGGGAGGAGGAAAAGGCTCTGCCGCGCAACCTCCTGGTCGAACTCGCAGATCTCGGCATGGCCGCGATCTGTGTCCGCGACGACTACGGATCCGGGCTCTCCCGGCTCGATGCGACGCTGATCTTCGAGGCGCTGTCCTATGGCGACCCCTCGGTCTCGGCGTTCCTCTCGATCCACAACATGGTCGCCGGGATGGTCGACGGCTTCGGCAGCGACGAGCAGCGCACTTCGTGGCTTCCGCGCCTCGCCTCGATGCAGGCGATCGGCAGCTATTGCCTGACCGAGCCGGGATCCGGCTCCGACGCCGCGTCCCTGCGAACCAGCGCGAAGGCCGATGGGGACGCCTATGTGCTCGACGGCACCAAGAGCTTCATCTCCGGCGCGGGATTCTCCGACCTCTATGTCGTCATGGCGCGCACCGGCGGCCCCGGGCCGGCTGGCATTTCCGCCATCCTCGTCGAGAACGGCACCGCCGGCCTGAGCTTCGGCAGTCCGGAGAAGAAGATGGGCTGGACCGCACAGCCCACCGCTGAGGTTCGCTTCGAGAACTGCCGGGTGCCGCGTAGCAACCTTCTCGGCGAGGAGGGCAGGGGCTTCGCCTACGCGATGAAGGGCCTCGACGGGGGCCGGCTGAACATCGCCGCCTGCGCGCTCGGGGCCGCGCAGGCCTGCCTGGACAGATCCGTCGCCTACATGCGGGACCGCACTGCCTTTGGCCGGAGTCTCGCCGAGTTCCAGGCCCTGCAGTTCCGCCTCGCCGACATGGAAACCGAGCTGCAGGCAGCCCGAATCTTCCTGCGCCAGGCGGCGTGGAAGCTTGACACGAAGGCGCCTGACGCGACGAAGCATTGCGCCATGGCCAAGCGCTTCGTCACGGATGCGAGCTTCGAGGTCGCCAACATGGCGCTGCAGCTCCACGGCGGCTACGGCTATCTCGCGGACTACGGCATCGAGAAGATCGTCCGCGACCTCAGGGTCCACCAGATCCTCGAAGGCACCAACGAGATCATGCGGATGATCACGGCACGCGCGCTGCTGGCGGAGCATTCATGAGCAGCGGGAAGGACGGCGAGGTCCTGATCCGCATCGAGGGGCGTGCCGGCCGCATCACGCTCAACCGGCCGAAGAGCCTCAACGCGCTCACATACGACATGGTATGCGCCATCGAAGGCGCGCTACGGGCGTGGCGGAACGATCGCCAGGTGGCGCTGGTCGTCATCGATGCGGCAGGCGACCGGGCCTTCTGCGCCGGCGGCGACATCGCGGAGCTGTACCGGCGGGGCCTGGAAGGCGATCTTGCCGCCGCCCGGCGTTTCTGGGCCGAGGAATACCGTCTCAACCGCCTGATCCGGCACTACCCCAAGCCGTTCATCGCGCTGATGGACGGCATCGTCATGGGCGGCGGCGTCGGGTTGTCCGCGCATGGCAGCCACCGGATCGTCACCGAGCGCTCGATGGTCGCGATGCCCGAATGCGCCATCGGGCTGGTGCCGGATGTGGGCGCGTCGCTGGTCCTCGCCAATGCGCCCGGGCGGCTGGGCGAATATCTCGGGCTGACCGGCTTCCGCATGGGCGCCGCGGACGCGATTTTCGCAGGCTTCGCCAATTTCGCCGTCGCGTCCGACAGGGTCGGGGAGCTCGTGGCGCGCCTCGTCGAGACCGGTGACTCGCGCGTGGCCGAACTCTACGCGACGACTCCTGCCGACGCCGGCGTGCTGGCGGAACGGCAGGCGGCCGTCGACCGCCTCTTCGCAGCGCCCGATGCGGTGTCCCTCGTCGCCGGGCTCGCGGCCGACGGCAGCGACTTCGCCGCCGAGATGCTCGGTGCAATCCGGAAGGGATCGCCGCTATCCGTCGCCGCCACGCTGGCGATCATCCGGACAGTCCGGCAGCAACCGACCATCGAGACCGCGCTCCGGAACGAATACCGCTTCACCTGGCGGAGCCAGGAACTCGGCGATCTGCAGGAAGGCATCCGGGCGGCGGTGATCGACAAGGATCGCAAGCCGCAATGGCCGGTGGCGCGGATCGAGGCCCTGCCCGCGGGGCGTGTCGACGCCATGCTGGCGCCGCTGGGCGACGCCGAACTCGCATTCGACGAACAGCAAGGGGAGGAACGGTCATGAGAATTGGCTTCGTGGGGCTCGGCAACATGGGCGCGCCGATGGCCGCCAATCTGGCGAAGGCCGGGCACACGGTGACCGGCTACGACCCGGCGGGCGTGACGCTGGAAGGGATCACCGCCGCGAAGACGCTGGAGGCGGCGGTGCGGGACCAGGAGGCGGTGATCACCATGCTGCCGAACGGCGAGATCGTGCGCGCCGTGCATGCCGACATCGTCCGCTCTGCTTCGCCCGGCGCGCTGCTGGTCGACTGTTCCACCGTCGATGTCGACAGCGCCCGCGCCGTCCACGAGATCGCACGCAACGCGGAGCTCCTCTCGCTCGATGCGCCGGTCTCCGGCGGCACCGGCGGCGCGTCGGCCGGCACGCTGACCTTCATGGTTGGCGGCAGCGCGGAAGCCTTCGCGCTCGGCACGCCGCTGTTCGAGATCATGGGCCAGAAGGCAGTTCTGTGCGGCGAGGCCGGCGCCGGGCAGGCGGCGAAGATCTGCAACAACATGATCCTCGGCATCTCCATGATCGGCGTCTGCGAGGCGTTCCATCTCGCCGACCGGCTCGGCCTCGACCGTCAGGCGATGTTCGACGTCGCCTCCACCTCCTCCGGCTCGTGCTGGTCGCTCAACACCTACTGCCCGGCGCCCGGCGTCGGGCCGAAGAGCCCGGCCGACAACGACTACAGGCCGGGATTCGCCGCCGAGCTGATGCTGAAGGACCTCGCTTTGTCGCAGGAGGCGGCAGAGACCGCGGGCGCCGAGACCGAGCTGGGCCGTCACGCCCGCGAGATCTATCAGATCTTCGTGGAGACGGGCGGCAAGGGCAAGGATTTCTCCGCCATCCTGGAGCAATTGTCGGCGCGCTAGGCGAGCCAGGCGCATACCGGGCGAATCGCGCGCGTTGCCACCCTCTCGCGGCCCGAGCGGCTGCCCGAAAATTGACCGCACCGCCCTGTTGCCCTCAGATGCGTCGCAGGAGGCAATCTGGCGCACAGTCCGGAGAAGCGGCGATGTCGGGCGACGATCTGAAGACTCTCCTGGCGAAGGCCTCTCCCGCCCGCTCGGGCGATTTCCTCGCGGGGATCGCCGCGACGAGCCGGCAGGAACGGGTGAGGGCGCAGCGGCTTCTGGCCGACACGAGCCTCGGCGCGATCCTGGAAGCGCCGCTGATCGCCCCGGAGGAGGATGACGTCTCGGCGCTGATCCTTCGCCAGCACGATGCCGCGCTTTTCCGGCCGATCGCCGGCTGGTCTGTCGGCGAGATGCGCGAATGGCTTCTGTCGGATGCCGCGACACCGGAGGCGATCGGCGCGCTGAAATGGGCGCTGACGCCGGAGATGGTCGCGGCGGTCTCCAAGATCTGCCGCAATCAGGATCTCGTCGCCATCGCCCGCAAGCGCCCGGTCGTCACCGCCTTCCGCACCACGGTCGGCCTGCCCAGGCGCCTCGCCGTCCGCATCCAGCCGAACCACCCGACGGACGATCCGCGCGGCGTCGCCGCGTCCATCGTCGATGGGCTCTCCTTCGGCTGCGGCGACGCCGTCATCGGCATCAACCCGGCGACCGACAGTCCCTCGGCCATGCGCCGTCTCCTGGAACTCGTCGAAGAGCTGCGCCTTCGCCTCGGCTGCCCAGTGCAGTCCTGCGTCCTCGCCCACGTCACCACCGCGATCGACGCGATGAACCGGTCGGCGCCCGTCGACCTCGTCTTTCAGTCGGTGGCGGGCTCGCAGAAGGCGAACGCGTCCTTCGGCATCACCCTGTCCATGCTGCGGGAGGCGTACGACGCGGCGCGCGGGCTGGGGCGCGGCACGGTCGGCGGCAACGTCATGTATTTCGAGACCGGCCAGGGCTCGGCTCTGTCCGCCGACGCTCACCACGGCATCGACCAGCAGACGATGGAGGCGCGGGCCTATGCGGTGGCGCGCGAGTTCGATCCGCTGCTGGTCAATACGGTCGTCGGCTTCATCGGTCCGGAATATCTCTATGACGGCAAGGAGATCATCCGCGCCGGGCTGGAGGATCATTTCTGCGGCAAGCTGCTCGGCGTGCCGATGGGGGTCGACGTCTGCTACACCAACCACGCCGAAGCCGACCAGGACGACATGGACAACCTCCTGACGCTGCTCGCCGTCGCCGGGGTGAATTTCGTCATGGGCGTGCCGGGCTCGGACGACGTCATGCTCAACTACCAGTCGACCTCCTACCACGACGCCGCCTATGTCCGGCGGGCGCTCGGCCTGCGCCCGGCCCCCGAGTTCGAGGCCTGGCTCGCCGAGGTCGGGATCTTCGATCCGGACGGCTTCCTGAAGCCGGTCGACGGCTCGCACCTGCTCGCGGCCCGGGCGCAACTCCTGGAAGGCGCTGCATGAGCGGGAAGGACGGCCCTCGACCGGAGAAAAGCGGACCGCATCCGCTGGCGCGGCTGCGAACCCACACCGACGCCCGGATCGCCCTCGGCCGGTTCGGTGCCGGCCTGCCGACCGCGGCACATCTCGATCTCGCCGAGGCGCATGCGGCCGCGCGCGATGCGGTCCATGCCGGTTTCGACGTGGCCGGCGCCGAGGCGGCGCTGGCAGCTTCGCGCCGCTCGACGCTCCGCGTCGCCAGCCAGGCGTCCGACCGCCGGACCTATCTGCGCCGGCCCGATCTGGGGCGGCTTCTGGCGCCGCAATCTGTGGCGCTGCTCCGCCAGTCTCCGGGTCCCCACGATCTGGTGCTGATCGTCGCCGACGGACTGTCGGCCCTCGCCGCCAACAGCTACGGGTGCGCTGTCGCCGCGGGCATCCTCGAACGCCTGCCGGAAGCCTGGACCGTCGCGCCGGTCGTCCTCGCCAGCCATGCGCGCGTCGCCCTGTCCGATCCGATCGGCGAAGCACTCGGCGCCAAGATCGCGCTGATGCTCATCGGCGAGCGCCCCGGCCTGTCGTCCGCCGACAGTCTCGGTGCCTATCTGACCTTCGGCCCGCGACCGGGCCGGAGCGATGCCGGCCGAAACTGCGTCTCCAATATCCGTGGCCGCGGGCTCGGGCCCTCTGCCGCGGTGGAGAAGCTCGTCGACCTTATCCGACGGTCTCACGCGCTGGGTCTTTCGGGAGTGGGCCTCAAGGACGATGGCGACGACCGTCTCGCCGACCCGTCCGCCGATGGGCCGCTCATCGGGCGGTGAGGTCAGGGGCGGCTGCGCCGGGTGGTCCTGCCCGACGGCGACGGTCCGTGCGGCGAAGGGCCAGCGCCTGTCCGCCTTTCCGTTGCCCGGCTGATGACTATCTTGCCCTGCCGCACGTGTCGCGCCCGCTTCACGTGCATCAGCGACGCAAGGGACAGCTCGCCATGAAGACGATCAAGCTCGGCCGGACCGGCCT
>DASYHY010000098.1:0-6093 GCA_036252795.1 Aurantimonas sp.
ATTACCGGCAAAAGACGGCGCGGATCATCCCCGGCGTGTTCTGACGGCACACCCCGTGCAACACGCGCCGCGCGGGGCCATATTGAGCGCTGGAGGGAACGCCTTGCAGGCCCTCCCCAGCCTGGAGCCGCCGCGAATGCCCTGGTCCCTCACCATCGGCCGCCTGTTCGGATCGGAAATCCGGATCCACGTCACCTTCCTGCTGCTGCTCTTGTGGATCGGCGTTGCGGCCTATCAGACCGGCGGTCAGGCCGCGGCGATCGAAAGCCTCGCCTTCATCATCGCGATCTTCGCCTGCGTCGTCGCGCACGAGTTCGGCCACGCGCTGGCCGCCAAGCGCTACGGCATCGCGACGCCGGACATCACGCTCCTGCCGATCGGCGGCGTCGCGCGTCTGGAGCGCATGCCGGAGCGGCCGCGCGAGGAGATCGTCGTCGCCCTGGCGGGTCCGGCGGTGAACGTCGTCATCGCCGGCGTGCTGTTCCTCGCCCTCGGTGCGCGGTTCGATGCCGCCTCCATCGAGGCGCTCGACAATCCCGCCGCGGGGTTCCTTGCGCGTATCGCCACGGTCAACGTCTTCCTCGTCCTGTTCAACCTGATCCCCGCCTTCCCCATGGATGGCGGGCGCGTGCTGCGCGCGCTGCTGGCGTTGCATTACGACCGCCCCACCGCCACCCGCTACGCGGCGCGTGCGGGGCAGGTTCTCGCCTTCGGATTCGGCTTCTGGGGACTGATGACGGGCAACGTCTTCCTCGTCTTCATCGCCGTGTTCGTCTATCTCGCGGCCGCCGGCGAGAGCTACCAGGTCGGCATCGAGGACGCCGGGCGGACCGTCTCGGCGCGCGAGGCGATGATCACCCGCTTCGAGACGCTGGGGCCGCAGGCGACGCTGGCGAACGCCGCCGAGGCGTTGATCCGCACCACGCAGCACGAGTTTCCGGTGGTCGACGGCGGCGGCCAGTTGCGCGGCATCCTGACCCAAAAGGCGCTGATTCAGGCGCTGGCGCGATCCGGACGCGAGACGCCGGTGGTCGAGGTCATGGCGCGCGACGTGCCCACGATCCGCGAGAACGCCGCCCTCTCCTTCGCCGTGAAGACAATGCGCGATCATGATGCCCCCGCACTCGGCGTGGTCGACCGCGACGGGCGGCTCGTCGCCTACATCACGCCGGAGAACATCACCGAATACATGATGCTGGCCCGCGCCGGCGGCGTCGGGCGGCTGCGACCGAAGACCGAAGTCGGGCCGTTCTGAACCGCGGCCTTCTGCCTATTTATGCCCGGTGCGCGGCAGCACCGGCGCCGGCACCGCCGGCCGCGGCTCCGGCAGCCCCGGTGTGCTGCCGCTGCGATGCACGAGATAGGACGTGATCGCCAGGAGGCCGAGGCCGGGAATGATGATCTGCGTCGCCAGCACGGGCTCGCCGATCAGCGCCGCCAGCGCACTGCCGATAAGGCCCGCGCCCGTCTGGATGAACCCCATCATCGCCGCAGCAGCGCCCGCCATGTCCGGGAACGGCGCCAGCGAGGCGGTCGTCATCGCCGGCATCACGAAGGCGATGCCGAAGGCGTAGAGCCCCACCGGTCCCATGATCGACGGATAGGAGATCGGCAGGAGCGCGATCGACAGCGCCAGCGCGGCGCTGCCGGCGGCGATGAAGCCGAGCCCGAACGGCACCAGCCGGTAGGCGCTGGTCCGCGCCATTGCGTAGCGCACCGTCAGGGATCCCGCGACGAACATGCCGGACTGGGCGAGCATGCCGACGCCGAAGGCGGTGGGCGAGAGGCCGGCGCGATCGATCAGCACGAAGGGCAGAACGGTCGCCAGCGTGTAGAGCGCGCCGACGGCGCCGGCGACCGTGAGGCTCGTCGCCAGGAACTGCCGGTTTATCGCCAGCCGGCCATAGGCGCGGATGATCGCGCCCGGGCGAATGCGCGAGCGGTCGGGCGTCCCCGTCTCGCGCATGCAGCCAAGCGTCACGCCGACGACAATCAGGCCGCAGAGCATCATCAGGACGAAGATCGCGTTCCACCCGGCCAGCATCAGCGTGAAGCCGCCCAGCGTCGGCGAGACGGCCGGGCCGATGGCGAGGATGATGCCGATGGCGTTCATGATCTTCGAGGAGGTCTCGCCGGCGAACTGGTCGCGGACGATCGCGCGGGCGGTGGTCACGCCGACCGAGGCGCCGATACCTTGCAGGAGACGCGCGGCGATCAGCGTCTCGACGTTCGGCGCGGCCACCGCCAGCGCCGATCCCGCGACATACAGCACCATGAAGGCGAGCGTCGTGAACCGCCGGCCGAAGGCGTCCGACACCGGGCCGCACGCCAGCTGGGTCAGCGCGAAGCCGGCGAAATACACCGACAGGGTGAGCTTGATCATCGATTCGGTGGTGCCGAATTCGTCGACGAGCACCGGCATGGCCGGCGTGTACAGCGCGAGCGATATCGGGCCGATCGCCACCAGGCACCCGCCGATGAGGGCGGTCCGGCGCTCGGACATAATGGCCGGCGAGGCGGGAGAGTGGGACAAGTGGCGCTCCGGGAAAGGATGATGCGGCGACGGAAGGCCACCGCCTCCAGGGCGGCGCCCGTCCCGGCCGGGATGCCGGAGAAGGCAGCTAGGCTGAGCGGGAAAGCGCCAGCGCCGGATCAGGTTCCGCCTCGCCGACGATCTGCGGATCCGAGGTCAGATTGGCGCGGACGCGCTGCAGAAGCGCGTCGATGACGATCCGCTCCTCCTCGCTGAAGCCCCTCACCGTCTCCTCGTAGAGGGCCATGGCGACCGGCCTTGCATCGATGAAGACCTTCTCGGCCTGAGCCGTCGGCCGCACCACCTTGGCGCGGCGATCCTTCGGATCGATCGTCCGGCTGATCAGGCCGCGCTGTTCCAGGCGGTCGAGATAGGCCGACAGGGTCATCGGCTCGACCCCCATCCGCTCGGCGAGCTTCGCCTGCCGGGTGCCCTCGAACCGGGCCACGTAGGCAAGCGCCCTGATCTCGCCGGGGGTCAACTCGAGGCCCGCGTCCACCACCGCCCTCTCGAAGGCCTGTCGAAACAGTCGCGCCGTATCGACCAGGAGGAATCCGAGCGAATTGCCGGGGAGAAGCTGGGTCATTGTCGCCTGCACTCGCATGCCCGTGTGAAGTGATGGCGCCGATTGCCGTGTCAAAGCCGGATTGCCATCAGTAGTGGATTGTCTGGTTTCGTGAAAGTACACGTCTGCAATCGTTCCAGACTAGACGAAGCCGCGCCCCGGCGAAACCGAAAGCTCCTATCATGAATGCCGCTCTCGATGCCGTGAACGCCCCCATCGCCTTCGGGAAGGACGGCGCGCTGCCGGATTTCTCGGCGATACGTCCGGAGGATTTCTGGCCGGCCTTCGAGGCGGCCATGGCCGCGCATCGCGCCGAGATCGCGGCGATCGCCCGGGATCCGGCGGCGCCGTCCTTCGACAACACGCTCGGCGCGCTCGAGCGCGGGGGCCGCAGGCTCGGCGAAGTGGCACGGATCTTCTTCGCCCTCGCCGGCGCTCACACGGATGCCGCCCTGCAGGCGGTGGAGCGGGACGTTTCGCCGGCGCTCGCCCGCCATAGCTCGGCCATCGCGCTCGATGCCGACCTGTTCGCCCGGGTGGACGATCTGTACCGGCGTCGCGAAGGGCTTCCCGGCCTTTCGGACGAGGACCTGCGGCTTCTCGAGCGCACCCATGCCGGCTTCGTGCGCGCCGGTGCGCGGCTGGTCGGCGACGACCGCCAGCGGCTCGCCGAGATCGACGCGGCGCTGTCGACCCTCGGCACGCAGTTCTCGCAGAACGTCCTCGCCGACGAGCGGGACTGGGTGATGCCGTTGGCCGCGGACGATCTCGCCGGCCTGCCGGGTGATCTCGTCGCCGCGATGGCGGCGATCGCTGCCGAAAAGGGGATCGAGGGCTACGCCCTCACCCTGTCGCGCTCGATCGTCGTCCCCTTCCTCACCCTCTCCACCCGGCGCGACCTCCGCGAGGCCGCGTTCCGCGCGTGGACCGGCCGCGGCGAGAATGACGGGCCGTCGGACAATCGCGCCATCATGGCCGAGATGCTGGCACTGCGGGCGGAGAAAGCCCGCCTGCTCGGCTTCGTCTCCTATGCCGCGTACAAGCTGGAAGACCAGATGGCCGGCACGCCGGACGCGGTTCGCGAGCTTCTGGAAACCGTCTGGACCCATGCGCGGGCGAGGGCGCGGGACGACGCCGCGGCCCTCGCCGCGCTGGCCGCCGCCGGCGGCGGGAACGCCGCGATCGAGCCGTGGGACTGGCGCTATTACGCGGAGCGGCGCCGACAGGCGGAGTTCGACCTCGACGAGGGCGGGCTGAAGCCGTATTTCCAGCTGGACCGGATGATCGGGGCCGCATTCGACGTCGCGGGGCGGCTGTTCGGCCTGACATTCGAGCCTCTGCCGGATGCGACCGCCTGGCACCCGGACGTTCGCGTCTGGCGCGTCCGTGACCGGGAGGGGCGCGAGCGCGGCCTGTTCCTCGGCGACTATTTCGCCCGCTCCTCGAAACGCTCCGGCGCCTGGATGAGCGCTCTGCGCGGCCAGCACAAGCTCGACGGCGGCCAGACGCCGGTCATCTACAATGTCTGCAACTTCGCCCGGCCTGCGCCGGGCGAGCCGGCGCTGCTCTCGCTCGACGACGCCCGCACGCTGTTCCACGAGTTCGGCCACGCCCTGCACGGCCTGCTCTCGGACGTCACCTGGCCCTCGCTCGCCGGCACCGCCGTCGCGCGGGACTTCGTCGAGCTGCCCTCGCAGCTCTTCGAGCATTGGCTGACGGTGCCGGAGGTGCTGGAGAAGCACGCGGTGGATGCCGAGACCGGCGAGCCGCTGCCGCGCGCCCTCCTCGACAGGATGCTGGCGGCCCGGACCTTCGACGCCGGCTTCGACACGGTGGAGTACACGGCATCCGCGCTGGTCGATCTCGCCCTGCACGAGACCGCGGCGGCGCCCGCGCATCCGCTCGAAGCCGAGCGGGAGACCCTGGAGCGGCTCGGCATGCCGCGCGAGATCGTCATGCGGCACCGTTCCCCGCACTTCGCCCACATCTTCGCCGGCGACGGCTACTCGGCGGGCTACTACTCCTACATGTGGTCGGAAGTTCTGGACGCGGACGCCTTCGAGGCCTTCGCCGAAACCGGCGACCCGTTCGACCCCGCGACGGCGGCGCGGCTCCTCGACAACGTCTACTCGGCCGGCAACAGAAGCGACGCGGCGGCGCTCTACACCGCCTTCCGCGGCCGCATGCCGAGCCCCGAGGCGCTGCTGCGCAAGCGCGGCTTCGTCACGTGAGCCCACCGATGGTGCGGCGCTCACGCGGCGGCAGTCCTCTTCCCTGAATGCCGCCGCACGATTAGCTGTCCTTGATCGTCTTGTCTGGCCACCGGGCCGCTGCGGCCGGCCCAACGAACTTGCCGGTGATTGCGCTGCGATGCGCGCCATGGGTGGAGCCGCCGCCGCGCGTTTCGGCAACGGTCGTTTTCGAGTTACGGGTGGCGTAAGCTTTGGTCACGAACTGACCAGGCTCGCGCTGCGATGGTTCTTTCCGCCACTCTTTGCCATTGCCCTATCTTTCCGCGATGTTGCGGATCGGTATGCCACTCCAAGCATCGTTCTCCTAATGTTCCCCTGCGTCAAGATCGGTATGGATCGTTTGCGACCTGCTAGGCGCCTCCACGTGCTGAACGGCTCGATCCGACGCACTCTTTCGCAATTGCACAAAATGCTGTATGGAAGGCGCCATCAGTGCCGGGCGGAGCGTTTTCGACGTTCCACCGCGGCCTTACTTGTTTCCGGTGACCCTTATGAAACTCCGCAACATCGCGATCATCGCGCATGTCGATCATGGCAAGACGACCCTCGTCGACAATCTGCTCGCCCAGTCCGGCACGTTCCGGGAGAACGAGCGGCACGAGGAGCGCGCCATGGATTCCAACGACCTCGAAAAGGAACGTGGCATCACGATCCTCGCCAAGGCGACGTCGGTGGAGTGGAAGGACACCCGCATCAACATCGTCGACACGCCGGGCCACGCCGATTTCGGCGGCGAGGTCGAG
>DASYHY010000099.1:0-6995 GCA_036252795.1 Aurantimonas sp.
CAGCTGGAAGCGCTCGAAGCGCTGCAGCGCTTCCTCGATCGCCGCCTCGTGCAGGGCCGGGGCCCCGTCGCCGACCCAGTTCCATTGCTGGATCAGGATCTTCCCGGCGGTCCGGTCGGTCTTGAGGTCCAGCGCCGCGACGATGCGGTCGTCGCACAGCACCGGCAGGGCGAAGTAGCCGAGAACGCGCTTCTCCTTCGGCACATAGGCCTCGAAGCGGTGGGCGTAGTCGAAGAACTGCTCCAGCCGCTTGCGCTGGATGACCAGCGGGTCGAAGGGTGACAGGATGTGGACGAGAGAGCGTTCCGGCTGGGGGATCGTGTCGAGCGACCGGGGCGACGTCCAGTGAGGCGTCTCGCCGGCGCCCTCGATCCGCAGTTCCACCAGATCGCCGCGCCTCACCCGGGCCTCCAGCAGCGGCCGGATTGCCGGCTTGAGCGACGGCTGCAAATGGCAGATCGAGTCGAGGCTGACCGCGCCCTGCGACCGCAGCGCACGGTCGATGCGGTAGTCGAGCACCTGCCGCGGGGTCGCCGGGCGCGGCCGCTGCGCCCAGCCGAAATGCCGGTCGGTCAGCTCGTAGGTCTTTAGCATGCCGGAGCGGGCCGAAACGACCAGATCGCCGTTGTAGAAGGCGAGCTGCAGGGCGCGCTTGGACGGCTTGCGGCTCGCCCAGGCGTGGTCCTTGTCGACGAGCACGTCGTCGTCGATGTCGCGGATCGTGAGCGGACCGTTCTCCCGGATCAGCCGGAGCACCTTGCGCCTGTCGGCGGCGGTCACCGAGTCGAACCATTTCGCCGGCATCGCCCGATGGCGCTTCATGGCCGGCAGGAAGAAGCGGATGTCGCCGGTCGGCACGTAGGCCAACGCATGGGTCCAGTATTCGAAGACGGTCTTGTCGTCGCTCTGCGCGCCATGGAGATGGGCGCGTTCGTAGTCCGGAATGCGCGTCCACAGGATGTGGTGGTGGCAGCGCTCGACCACATGGATCGTGTCGATCTGGACATAGCCGAGCTGCGCCACGGCCGCCGGCGTCGCAGCAGGTCCGCCGCCGAAGGGCGCCAGCCGGTCGAGGCGCTGCGCGCCGAGCCACAGGCGCTGGGCGTCGTTCAGGCCAAGCGTGGGCGGGGTGCGCGGCACTCGCGGCATGGCGGCGACAATCCTCTCCTGGCGACCAAGCGCCGCGCAGAGGCGGCCGGGCCTGCCGTTCCTAGCCGAGTCGCAGGCTCGCGTCATCGCGCCGCACAGTGGCGCAGTTTCACCCGCGCATGAAAAAGGGGCCGCCCCTCAGGACGGCCCCTCCTCATTCCCTCGTCTTTCACGGGCGGGCTCGGGCGAGCCCGATCTCACACTTACTGGATGGTGCTCGGGCTCTCGTCCTGCAGCGCCTCCCCCGACTGGGTCACCGGCGCGGTGCCCGGCGAGAAGGTGGCCCCGGAACCCGGGACCAGGACGTCCGCGACCGTGTCGGCCGGGGCGATCGTTCCCCCGTCCACGCCTTCGGCGACCGCGCCGCGCTCGGCGGCGCGGTTCAGCTCGATCTGGGCCTCGCTGCCCGGCACGGTCGTCTCGTTAACCGGGTTGGCCACAGGGCTGTCCATCCCATCGGCCGGCATTGCCGCGACGGCGTCACGCTCGGCTGCGTTTTCCAGCTCGATCGTGGTCTCGGAGCCCGGAATCTCAGGCGCGGCATCCTGTGCAACGGCAACGCCGGAGAGCAAGCTGGCAGAGAAAACAGCAATGGTGAAGTTACGGATATTCGTCATTTGTGACCGTTCTTTCTTTTGTATCGTAGTAATCTTGAAGTTCAGCACGATGCCTCGCCGAGGACCCATCGTGGTCGGGAGGATGAACCGCTTTCTGGGCGGATGGTTTCTTCACGGACCGTCAACGAAACGTGTACGGCCACGATGACGCAGGGGGTTCCGGTGATCTTGAACCCGCATTAACGGCTATCAGACGCGGGTGAGACGCGGCGGCATCATCCGGCCGCTGATGATTCATCTGAAGGCGGCGGGAGGACCCGGCGTGCCGGCGTCAGGTAGCCGAACGCGGCAGCGACCATCCCGATCCTCGGAAAGCGTCAGGCCCGCGACGGCGCTCTGCATCGCGATGCCGCGGGAGCGACGGGCGATGGCGAGCGCTTCGGCGACGCGGTCGACGAGAAGGACGACGTCCGCGGCCTGAGACGAGGCGGTTGACCCGCGTCAAGGCAGCGCCCGCTCGCTGCGGCAGGATACCGGCCTTCCGCAGCCGGAGATTCGCATGGCCCGCCGCATCCTCATCATCGTCGCGCATCCGGACCCCGCGCCGAACCGTCTGTCGCGGGCGCTGGCCGCGGCCTATCGCCAGGGTGCCGAGGGCGCGGGCCACAACGTGCGGGAACTGGACCTGGCAACGCTCGACATCCCGATCCTGCGCAGCCAGGAGGACTTCCTGCGCGGCGCGACGCCTCCGGCCCTGGTCGAGGCGAGCCAGGCGATCATGGAGGCCGAGCACATCGTGCTGATCTTTCCGCTCTGGCTGGGCACCATGCCGGCGCTGCTCAAGGCGTTTCTCGAGCAGACGATGCGGCCCGGCTTCGCGTTTGCCTACGGTGCCGGCCCGGCGGGCCTGCCCAAGGCCGCGCTTGCCGGTCGCTCCGCGCGGGTCGTCGTCACCATGGGCATGCCGGCGATGGCCTACCGGCTCTGGTACCGCAGCCACGGCGTCGCGTGCCTGAGGCGCAACATCCTCAACTTCGTCGGCATCAGGCCGGTGCGCGAAACGTTGATCGGCCAGGTGGAATCGACCAGCAAGGCGCGCCGGGAAGGCTGGCTCACGTCGATGCAGAAGCTCGGCGCGCGCGCCATCTGACCCGGTCACGCCCGACTTCTAGCGCTCGATGCGGTCGATGAACCAGCGGGTCAGCCGGGTCCACACCTCGTCCTTCTCGGCGGCATCCTCGACCCCGTGCTCGAGATTGGGATTGTCGTTGATCTCGATGAGGAAGACGCCGTCATCGGTCTCCTTGAGGTCGACGCCGTAGAGCCCGTCGCCGATGCAGCGGGCGCCCTTCAGCCCCGCATCCAGCACGTGCGGCGGCGCGTCGGCCAGCGAAAAGGCCTTGAAGCCGCCTTCCAGCGGCCTGCCGCCGGCCTCGTGGTTGATGATCTGCCAGTGCTCGCCGGCCATCAGATACTGCACGGCGAAGAGCGGTTCGCCGCCGAGCACGCCGATGCGCCAGTCGAAGCGCGTCGGCATGAATTTCTGCGCAATCAGCAGGTCGCTGTCCTCGAGCCAGGCCGTCGCCAGCGCATCCAGCCCGGCCTTGTCGTCGACCTTCTTGACGCCGCGCGAGAACGACCCGTCGGGGATCTTCAGAACCATCGGGAAACCCAGCAGATCCGCCGCGCGCACCAGGTCCTCCTTGCCGCCGATCATCACCGAGGGCGGCGTCGCGACGCCGTTCTGCGCCATCAGTTCGTTGCAGTAGACCTTGTTGGTGCAGCGGATCATCGAGATCGGGTCGTCGATGACCGGCATCCCCTCCTGCATCGCCCGCCGGGCGAAGCGGTAGGTGTGGTTGGAGATCGACGTGGTCTCGCGGATGAACAGCGCGTCGAAATTGGCGAGGCGCGGCAGATCCTTGCGGGTGATCGGCTCCACGTCGACCCCCATCCGCCCGGCGATGCGGGCCCAGTGCTTGAGGCTGGCCACCGAGGAGGGCGGCAGCGTCTCCTTGGGGTCGCAGAGCGTCGCGAAGGCGTATTTCGCTGGCGTCTTCGCCTTGGCCTGGCGCCATTCGCGCGCCGTGTGCCGCGCCATCGCCGCCAGCAGCCGCTCGGTCTGCGGCGCGTCGAGCTTGCCGATCGAGGCAAAGCCGATGCGCCGGATCGCCGGCCGCCCGGCCTTCGCCTCCAGGTGAATCTCGAGCGCCGGCGCCCGGAACCAGTCGAACACCAGCTTGGCGAAGCGGTCGAGGCGCGGATCCTCGCCATAGCCGAAATAGATCCGGATCGGCGAGGCCGGCAGCGGCGCGCCGCCGAGCGCCTTGCCGAGCATCGCATCGAGTTCCGGCAGGGCGTTCTCGTAGAGCTTCTTCTCCGACAGGTCGATCATCGTCTCGACCGAGGGAATGATGCGGTGGCCGCGTGCTTCGGCGAGCAGCGAGGCGTAGTAGCCGCGGCTCTGATAGGCATAGGAGCGCGACAGGTTGATGATCTTCGGCCGCTGGCCGCGGAACAGGCCGGGTCGCGCCAGGTAGTCGCGGCTGGTCATGATCTTGTGCGGCGTCAGGCCGTTGTCGAGATCGGCAGCGCGGCCGACCAGAACCACCCATTGCGACATCTCGGAAACTCAGGCCCCGCGTCTGGAGAGGAAGACGGCCGCCCTGAGGCCCACCTTGCCGAAACGGGCGATCCGGTCGAAGGTCTCGTAGGGTATCGGCAGGTTCGCCGCGTCGGCGGCCGTCTCGCCGCGCTCGTCCGCCACCCAGGGGTCGTGGATGACGATGTGCCGTCCGTCGTCGCCATGGGCAAGGACCCAGTGCGGCACCTTCTTGTCGAACATGTGGTAGCCGGAAATGAGCACCACGGCCGTCTTGCCGGCGGCGATCGCGGCACGCAGATCGACCAGCGAGAAGGGCCGGATCAGCACGGGGATGCCGTAGGCGACGGCGCGGCGGCGGAAATCCTCCTGGGCCAGCGCCATGACCTTCTGCTTCTCGGCGCTGCGGACGCTCTCCAGAAACAGGTCGCCCGGCTCGGAAACGTGGATCTCAGCATCGAGGCCGAACTCGTGCGCCGCCACGGCCAGGCCATAGGGCTCGCAGCCGCCCGGCCCCGACATCATGAAGATGGTGGTCGCCTCGCGCCACAGCCTGATCTCGGTCACCGGCTCGAGCGGGAAGTCCGGCACGTCGCGGGCCATCGCCATCATCAGGCAGCAGGCGCCGCAGGTGAAGTCGGTGGTCTGCCCGTAATAGGGCACGCCGGTGTCGATCGGACGCTCGCCGCGCAGCGTCTTCTCGAAACGCAGCGCCGGGCTGTGGTCGGCGTAATAGTCGAGGCTCCGGCCGATCGGCCGGTAGCCCGCCGAGCGGTAGAGCGCCAGCGCGGGAGCGTTGTCTTCGCGCACCTCCAGCCGCAGCGCGATCCGATCGCGCCCGTAGGCCGCCTTCTCGGCAGCCTCCAGCAGCGCGCGGCCGACGCCCCGGCCGGCCACCTGCGGCGCCACCGCCAGCGAGTAGAGCCGCGCAAGGCCGGTGCCGCGGCGCAGCAGCAGCGCCGCATAGCCGGCGGGCGGCGCCCCCGGGCCCGCTCCGCGCTCCTCGGCGAGAAGCACCACGGCGCTGTCCGCCGAGACCAGCCGGCGGAAGGAGCGCCGGGAGATCCGGTCGGAATCGAAGGCGGCGTTCTCGAGGCGCTCGAGCCGCTCGACATCGTCGGGGCCGGCGCGCCGCAGGACGACGTCGGCGAGGGGCGGAGCGGAGCGGGATGCTTGCGACATCGTGGGTGCCAATGACGCCAGGGCGGCGCCGTCGCATCTATAGATCGCGCCGCGCCCGCTGGCGACGGGAATCTCCGCGCCCGGCTGCACCAGGCCAGCCCCCATCTGCGACCTTTGGCGCCCGCCGCCGACCACGGCGGCCAGCCGGCCCATGGCTGCTCGATCGCCGTTCTCTCCCGCCGGCCGATTGCCGGCAGGCCAGCTTGACCAAAGCCGGCATGCCCAAAAGAGCGATCGCGTTCAGCCCGTCCCGGCATCCTGTTTCGTTAACGCAGGTTCGGGTCGCCGTCACCCACCGGGTCCGGCGCCAACCGGAAGATCCGTCAGCGAAAATGCGGCGGCGGCTTCGCCCATGCCGTCATTTTCCCCTCGATCCTCGCTCACAGCCCGGCGAACGACAGGCTGCGCTGCGCTCCCAGCAGGGAACGGAATGGTGGCAGGCAGGTTTGGGATTACAGACGAAATGGGAGCGTTTGCGTGAAAGAACTGGCGGACAGGCTGGGCCTGCGGGTCGACCCAACGATCTTCTTCACGTCAGCGGGTCTCAGTCTGGTCTTCGTCCTGCTTCTGGTGGCGGCACCCGGATCGATCGGGGCGGCCTTTGCCGACGGCCGTGCATGGATCGTCACCAATCTCGGCTGGTTCTTCATTCTCGGCGTGAATGTCTGGCTGGGCTTTCTGATCTACGCCGCGATGTCGCGCCACGGGCATATCCGCCTCGGCCCGCGGGATTCACGCCCCGAATACACCAATTTGTCCTGGTTCACGATGCTGTTCGCCGGCGGCATCGGCACCGTCTTGATGTTCTGGGGCGTCGCCGAACCGATCAGCCATTACCAGTCGCCGCCGCTGCCCGGCGTCGAGCCATTCACGTTCGAGGCCGCACAGGATGCGGTCTCGATCTCGCTCTATCATCTGGCGCTGCACACCTGGACGATCTTCGCGCTGCCCGGCCTGGCGCTGGGCTATTTCATCAATCGCTACGACCTGCCGGTGCGGGTCAGCTCGGTGTTCTATCCGCTGCTGCGCGAGGGGATCCACGGCCCTATCGGCAAGGCGATCGACATCATCGCGATCCTCGGCACGCTGTTCGGCGTCGCCGTGTCGCTGGGCTTGGGATCTTCCCAGGTGGCGGCCGGTCTGGCGGCCCTGTTCGGGTGGTCCGCCGACACGATCCTGCGGCTCGCCATCCTCGGCGCCCTGACGGCGGTGGCGACGTTGTCGATCGTCGCCGGCCTGGACAAGGGCGTGAAGACCCTCTCGAACATCAATATCGGCATGGCGGTCGGCCTGCTGCTCTTCGTGCTGTTCACCGGGTCGACCCTCTTCCTGCTGCGCGGCATCGTCGAGACGTTCGGTCTCTACCTCTCCAACCTGCCGCGGCTGGCTTTCTGGAACGACATGTTGCATGGCGGCGGCATGGGCACCGGGCCGTGGGGATGGCAGGGCGACTGGACCGTCTTCTACTGGGCCTGGACCGTCACCTGGTCACCGTTCATCGGACT
>DASYHY010000100.1:0-2717 GCA_036252795.1 Aurantimonas sp.
CGGCGAGAACATGACGTTGTAGTTGAGGTCCTGTGACAGGCCTTCCCACAGCGTCACCGCGTGGTCGTAGAGGGCCGCGGACTCGTCGTAGAGATAGTTCGAGCGGATGATCGTGGTGTTGCGGCCGGTATTGCCGCCGCCCAGCCAGCCCTTCTCGATCACCGCGACGTCGGTGATGCCGTGTTCCTTGGCGAGATAGTAGGCGGTGGCGAGCCCATGGCCGCCGGCCCCGACGATGACGACGTCATACTGGCGCCGCGGCTCCGGCGATGCCCATTGTTCGGTCCATCCCGAATGGCCGCGCATTGCCTCGCGCGCCACGGCGAAGGCCGAAAATCGTCGCATCTGTCGCCTCGCGTCCCGAATGACCGCGTCCCCACCATCGTGAAGACGCGTCTGTAGTAGCGTCCCGCCGCTTGCGGGGGCAATGGCGGGACGCCCTGACAGCTCTAGACGGGATGCCGCAGGACCGTGCTCTTAATGCGACCGGCGATGACGCAGCCATGGAAGACCGCTACCGTCGGCCCCAACGGATGGTCCGCCGACGTCACTCGCCGGCCTCAAGTTCCTCGAACAGTCCGGTGAAGACCGTCTTGGCCCGACCGGGCGCCTTGGCGGCCACGGCGCGGGCCTCCTCGAGGTTCGACAGATCGTCGCCGACCTGAATCAGCGCGACCATGCCCATCCCGTAATGCGGGGTGCAGTGGACCCCGTAGATCCCTTCCTGGTCGACCGTGAGGACGACCTCCTCGTTGATCCCGCCCTTGACCGTCTCCGCTCCCGCCGGAACCATCCCCTCGACGGTGACCGCGTTATGGCTCGGATCAACCGGAACGAACCGCACCGTGTCGCCTGGCATGGCCCGGATCAGTGCCGGCTCGAACACCATGATCCCGCGCTCGCCGCGATTGAGCATCTCCACCACGTGCTCTTCGGCGGCGGCACCGGAAGTGCCGGCCGCAAGCCCGGCCAGCACCGCGAGAGCAACCGCCATCGCGCGGCCCCCGGTACGGATCGCCTTGGGGGCCATGGTCATTGCGGCGCTCCCATATATTCGGGCTTCGGTGTGTCGGCCGTGCTCGGCGGCAGGATCGGATACGCGATGGTTGGCTGTTCGCCCGTCAGCGCGCGCAGGAAGGCGGCGACGGCGGTGACGTCTTCCGCCGCCATCTCGGTGCCGAGCTGGCTGGTGCTCATGATCGCGACCGCCTGCTCGAGATCCCAGGCCTGCCCGCTGTGGAAGTAGGGGGCCGTCAGTTCGACGTTCCTCAGCGGCGCTGCGCGGAAGACGTATTCGTCGTCGGCGGTCTGGGTGACGGCGAAGCGGCCCTTGTCGTCGATCGGCAGCATGCTGGCGCCCGGCCGCTCGACCACGCCGAACGGGAAATAATCCTGGCCGCCGAAATTCGAGCCGCTGTGACAGGCGCCGCAACCGCTGTTGATGAACACCTGGAGCCCATGCGTCTCCTCCTGGTTCATCGCATCGTCGTCGCCGGCGAGGAACCGGTCGAAGGGTGCATGGGGCGTGATCAGCGTCGTCTCGAACGCCTCGATGGCGATGGCCATGTTGTCGAAGGTCACCGGATCGCCTTCGCCCGGGAACGCCTCCGCGAATGCCGTCTCGTAGTCCGGCATGCTCTTCAGCGTCGCGACGACCCGCTCCGGCGTACTGGCCATCTCGACGCCGGCCTGGACCGGGCCCTTCGCCTGCTCGCGAAGGTCGGGCGCCCGCCCGTCCCAGAACTGCGCGATGTTGAAGACCGAGTTGAAGACGGTGGGCGAGTTGCGGGGCCCCTTCTGCCAGCCGTGGCCGATCGAGGTTGGGACATTGTCGGCTCCGCCCGTTCCGACGTTGTGGCAGGTGTTGCAGCTAATGATGTGGCTGCTCGACAGCCGGGGATCGAAGAACAGCATCCGGCCGAGTTCGACCCGCTCCGGCGTCACGGCCTCGCCGCGCACCTCGGTGACCTCGGTCGGCACCGACCCGAAGAGGATCGTGGCCGTCTCGCGCAACTCGTTGGCCCCGGCTGCGCTGGCCAAGGCGGTCAAAGCCGCGCCGAGTAGGAGGGTCTTGGCTGACAACATCGTATCGCTCCTTCTGATCTCGCATGTGCGAGACCATCATTCGCGGCGTCGATGCTCGTTGACCTCGATCAATTTCGCCCGGTTTATTGTGCAGTGCCGTATCGGCGGGAGACCTTCCCGCCGACGGCAAGGCGGATCATGCCAGGGTGCGGCGGGGTCGCCCGGCGATGCCACCCAAAGCTCCGACGGCGAGGCCGAGCAGCAGGGCGATGAAAGCGCCGAAGGATGCGGTGGAGACGGCGCCGGCCGCGGCATCCGCCGCCTGCCGCACTTCGCGCGCCGCCTCGTCGTAGCGCTGCTGGAACCGCTGCAGGCGCTGGCGTGCCTCGCTTTCGGAAACGCCCGCCGCGCGCGAAATCGTGGCGACGGCTGTCTGCCGCTCTTCGGGCGTCGCGGCTTCCCTCACCCCTGCCACGATCTCGCCGATGGCCGCCGGAATATCGGTCGAAGCCTGCGGTTGCGGCGCGGTTTCGACTTCAGGCGCGTCTTCACCGGCCTCTGCCACGGCCGGCGGCGGCTGCTGCCGGCTCTGGCGCAGCACCTGCTCGGCCTCGCCGCGGAGCGGTCCGGTCAGACCGTCCACGGCGCCCGGCGCGACGGCCTGCGAAGCCTGCGCCAGACCCTGGATGGAG
>DASYHY010000101.1:0-14148 GCA_036252795.1 Aurantimonas sp.
GCCGCCGGCTCGTGCGCCGCGTTCAGATAGACGACCGCCCGCTCGCTTTCGTCGTCCGCCGCACGTCGGGGCGCATAGACGGACATGCCGAGGAACCGCCGGCCGCCGTCGTCCCAGTCGGCCTCGTCCATCGCCGCGCCGTCCTCGCGCAGCCATTCGACGTCGGGAACCGCGCCCCCATTCACGGCGGCGCCGGTGAGGAAGCGGTCGGCGCTCAGCGCCGGGTGCTCGCGCCGCAGCCGGGCGAGCCGGGCGGTGAAGTCGATCAGCGCCTCGTCGGCCTTGTCCCAGTCCAGCCAGGAGACCTCGTTGTCCTGGCAATAGGCATTGTTGTTGCCGCCCTGGGTGCGGCCGAACTCGTCGCCGGCGACGATCATCGGCGTGCCGCGGGCGACCAGCAGCGTCGCCAGCAGTGCCCTGATGTCCCGGCCCCGCGCCTCGATGATGGCCGGATCGTCGGTCTCCCCCTCGACGCCGTTGTTCCAGGAGTGGTTGTCGTTGTGGCCGTCGCAATTGTCCTCGCCATTCGCCTCGTTGTGCTTCTCGGCATACATGACGATGTCGGCGAGGGTGAAACCGTCATGGGCGGCGACATAGTTGACGCTCACCGACGGACGCCGACCCTCGCGGTCGTAGAGGTCGGCGGAACCGGCAAGCCGTGTGGCGAGCGCGCCGGTCATGAAGTCGGTGCCCTGCCAGAACTGGCGGACGTCGTCGCGGAAGCGGTCCTGCCATTCGAACCATGGCTTGGGGAAGCTGCCGACCTGGTAGCCGCCCGGCCCGACGTCCCAGGGCTCGGCGACATGAATGCGGTCCTTCAGCAGCGGATCGCCCGCCAGCATCTTGAAGAACGGCGCTTCGGCGGAGAAGCCGCCGTCGACGCGGCCGAGCACGGTGGCGAGATCGTAGCGGAAGCCGTCGATGCCGGTCGTTTCCACCCAGCGCTTCAGGACGTCGACGAACATCCGGGCGACCGGTTCCTTGTCCGTCGCCATCGTGTTGCCGGTGCCGGTATCGTTGAGCATGAAGGACGGCTCGCCCTCCGGATGGCGGTAGTAGAGCAGGTTGTCGAGGCCGCGATAGCAGATCGTGGGGCCGGTCTCGTCGCCCTCGCCGGAATGGTTGAAGACGACGTCGAGCAGCACGCGGATGCCGCGCTCGTGCAGCGCCTCGACCGTTCGGCGGATCTCGGCGAGCCCGCCGGGCGCCAGGCGCGGGTCCGGCGCCATGTGGGTGATGGGATTGTAGCCCCAGGCATTCGTCAGGTTGAAGTTGAGGAGGTGGCCCTCGTCGATCCAGGCGGCGAGCGGCATCAACTCCACCGTCTCGACGCCAATCCGCTCCAGATGGTCGAGGAGACAGGGCTCGGCGAGCGCCGCCACGGTGCCGCGGATCGCGGCGGGAACGTCGGGATGGCGCTGGGTGAAGGCGCGCACCTGCATCTCGTAGGTCAGGCCGGGCGGCGCGAAGGGCAGCGGCTCGGCGTCGCGCGCCAGATCCGTCACCACGGCCCTCGGCACGAAGGCCGCGCTGTCCAGTTCGCGCTCCGGCGGCGCGGTCAGGACCGGCTGGTAGACGAACGGCCGGTCGAGCTGGATCGCGTAGGGATCGACCAGGAGCTTGGAGTAGTCGAAGCGGTGGCCTTCTTCCGGCTGGTAGGGACCGACGGCGCGCAGCCCGTACCTTGCGCCGGCGGCCAGCCCCGGCACGAAACCGTAGCGCATGCCGCCATCGCGGCCGGGCAGGGGCAGCCTGTCGGTCTCCAGGTTGCCCGCCTCGTCGAATAGGCAGAGATGGATCGCCTCGGCGTTTTCCGAGTAGACGGCGAAATGCACGCCGTCCGCTTCGCTCGTGGCTCCGAGCGAGACCGGCCGGCCACGCTCGGCGGTGATGTCGTAGGTCATTGCGTCGCTGTCGCCTTCAGGTGATGACGTCGGGGCTGGTCCGGCCCGTTCGCTTCCTGATCTCGCCGATCGCGTCGGCCGTCTCGACCAGCTCCTTCAATGCTGCTTCCGGCGCCATCGCGTGCCGCGCCGGGTCCTTCTCGTAGCGCTCGATATAGACCCGCAGCGTCGCCCCCTTGGTGCCGGTCCCGGACAGGCGGTAGACGATGCGCGAGCCGCCGGAGAAGACGATGCGGATGCCCTGGCCGGTGGCAACGGAGCCGTCGACCGGGTCCTTGTAGGAAAAGTCGTCGGCCTCCGAGACGACCAGCGTGCCGAAGCGCTGTCCGGCCATCGAGGCGAGCCTGTCGTGCAGCGATTCCATCAGACCCTCGGCCGCGCCCGCATCGATCTCCTCGTAGTCGTGGCGCTGGTAGAAGGTGCGGCCGAACTCGGCCCAGTGGCTCTCGACGACGTCCCGCACGCTCTCGCGCCGGGCCGCCAGGATGTTCAGCCAGAGCAGCACCGCCCAGAGCCCGTCCTTCTCGCGCACGTGGTCGGAGCCGGTGCCGGCGCTTTCCTCGCCGCAGATCGTCACCTTGCCGGCGTCGAGCAGCGTGCCGAAGAACTTCCAGCCGGTGGGGGTCTCGTAGAGGCCGATGCCGCGCTTCTCGGCGACGCGGTCGGCCGCCTGGCTGGTCGGCATCGAGCGCGCGATCCCGGCGATGCCGCCGGCATAGCCGGGGGCGAGATGGGCGTTGGCCGCGAGGATCGCGAGCGAGTCGGAAGGCGAGACGACGATGCCCTTCCCGACGATCAGGTTGCGGTCGCCGTCACCGTCCGAGGCCGCCCCGAAATCCGGCCCGTCCGGCGCCATCATCTCCTGGATCAGTTCTGCGGCGTGCACGGCGTTGGGGTCGGGATGGCCGCCGCCGAAATCCGGCAGCGGCACGCCGTTGATCACCGTGCCGCGCGGCGCGCCGAGGCGGTTCTCCAGGATCTCTCGTGCATAGGGCCCGGTCACCGCATGCATGGCATCGAAGCGCAGCCGGAAGCCCGAGGCGACGAGGTCGCGGATCAGGGAAAAGTCGAACAGGCTCTCCATCAGCGCGGCATAGTCGGCGACCGGGTCCACCACCTCGACGACCATGTCGCCGAGCCGGCTCTCGCCGATGCGCGAGATGTCGGGCGCGGTCTCGGTCCAGACGCGATAGCGCGTCATGCTCGACGCCTTGGCGAAGATCGTCTCGGTGATGCGCTCGGGCGCCGGGCCGCCATTGGCGATGTTGTACTTGATGCCGAAATCGCCGTTCGGCCCACCCGGATTGTGGCTCGCCGAAAGGATGATGCCGCCCGTGGCCTGGCGCAGGCGGATGAGGTGCGAGGCCGCCGGCGTCGACAGGAGGCCGCCCCGCCCGACGACGACGCGGCCGTAGCCGTTGGCCGCCGCCATGCGGATCGCCAGGAGGATCACCTCCCGGTTGTAGAACCGGCCATCTCCGCCGATCACCAGCGTGCCGCCGTCTCCGGAAGCGGCGGCGTCGAAGATCGCCTGCAGGAAGTTGGCCGCGTAGTGCGGCTGCTGGAAATGCGGCACCTTCTTGCGCAGGCCCGATGTGCCTGGCTTCTGGTCGTCATACGGCGTGGTGGCGATCGTCTCGATCATGGTGTCAGTCTACTCTCTCGTGAGATCGCGGAAGAGATCGGCATAGATCCGGGCGCTGGCGCGCCAGGACACGTCCGCGTTCATGGCCGAAACCTGCATGCTTCGCCAGAGCTTTGGCTGCTTGTGGAGCCGCAGCGTGCGGTCGACCCCGTCGAGTAGCGCTGCCTCGGTCGGGGTGCCGAAGACCACGCCGGTCGCGACGCCGGCGGTCACGGCGGCATGGTTCGCGTCGATCACCGTGTCGGCGAGGCCGCCGACCTTGGCGACGACGGGGATGCAGCCATAGCGCAGCCCGTAGAGCTGGGTCAGGCCGCAGGGCTCGAAGCGGGAAGGGATGAGGATGGCGTCGGCGCCTGCCTGGACGCGGTGCGACAGCACCTCGTCGTAGCCGATCCGCACGCCCACGCGATCGGGATGCCGGGCGTGGGCGGCAAGGAACTGCCCCTCGATCATCGGCTCGCCGGAGCCGACGATCACCAGCCGGGCACCGCGATCCACGATCTCGTCGCAGGCTTCGGCGACGAGATCGAGCCCCTTCTGCCAGGTCAGCCGGCTGACCACGACGAGGATCGGCCCGTCCTCGCGCCGCAAGCCGAACTCGCCCTCGACGGCCCGCTTGTTGTGAGCCCGCATTTTCAGCGACCGCCGGCCATAGGTGCTGGCAATCGCCGGGTCGGCCTGCGGATCCCATACCGTCGTGTCGATGCCGTTGACGATCCCCACCAGCTGCTTGCCGCGGCCGCGCAGCAGCCCGTCGAGCCCCATGCCGCCGCCCGGCGTCAGGATCTCCTCGGCATAGGTGGGGCTGACCGTGGTGACGAGATCGGCCGCGTGGAGGCCGCCCTTCAGGTAGCCGACATTGCCGTAATACTCGACGCCCTCGATCGACCAGGCGGCGGGCGGCAGATCGAGCTGGTCGAAGACCGGGCTCGGGTAGCTGCCCTGGAAGGCGAGGTTGTGGATCGTCACCACCGTTTTCGGCCGCGGCCGGTTCGACACGGAAAGGTACACGGGTGTCAGTGCCGCCTGCCAGTCATGCGCCTGGACGATGTCCGGCGAAAAGCCGGGGATGGCACCCTGGGCGATGGCGGCGCCGGCCTTCGACAGGGCGGCGAAGCGCGCCCAGTTGTCCGGATGGTCGAAGCCGCCGGACGTCACGTAGGGTCCGCCCGAGCGGTCGTAGAGATGCGGCGCGTCGAGGACGAGCAGGTCGAGGTCGCCGCGCCGTGCGCCGAGCACCACGGCCGGCCCGCCGAACAGGTCCTCGAAGCGGCAGAGCGCGTTGCCGGCGACGACCTGGCGCATCACGTCGGGATAGCCGGGCATCAGGGTCCGCACCGCGATCCCGTGCTCGGCGAGTGCCAGCGGCAGCGCCCCGGTCACGTCGGCGAGGCCGCCCGTCTTGATCAGCGGGAAAACCTCCGACGCCACGGAGAGCAGGCTGAGGCTCATCAGTAGGACAGCCTGTCGATCATCGGCTTGGTGACCAGGCAGATGCCGCTCTCGGTGCGGCGGAAGCGCTTGGCGTCCAGCTCGGGGTCCTCCCCGATCACCAGCCCGTCCGGGATGTGCACCGCTCGATCGATCACCGCCTTGGTGATGCGCGTGTGACGGCCGATATGGCACTGCGGCAGCACCACCGCATGATCGAGCATCGAGTAGGATCGCTGCCGCACGCCGGTGAACAGCAGCGAGCGCCGCAGCTGGCCGCCGGATATGATGCAGTCGCCGGCGACGAGCGAGGAGACCGCCGATCCGCGCCGGCCCTCTTCGTCATGCACGAATTTCGCCGGGGGGACGGTCTCGGCGTAGGTCCAGATCGGCCAGTCGCGGTCGTAGATGTCGAGCGGCGGGATGATGTCGGTCAGGTCGATATTGGCCTGCCAGTAGGCGTCGACGGTGCCGACGTCGCGCCAGTAGGCCTCGTTGTCCGGCTCGTTCGCCGATCGGACCACGGAGCGGTTGAAGCGATGCGCATAGGCGACGCCGTGGCGCACGATATGCGGGATGATGTCCTTGCCGAAATCGCGGTTGGAGGTGCTGTCGGCCGCGTCCCGGCGCAGCTGGTCCATCAGGAAATGCGTCTCGAAGACGTAGATGCCCATCGAGGCCAGCGCCGTGTCCGGCCGGCCGGGAATCGCCGGCGGGTCGGCCGGCTTCTCGACGAAATCGGTGATGCGGTCCTTCTCGTCGACATGCATGACGCCGAAGCCGCTCGCCTCCATGCGCGGCACTTCCAGGCAGCCGACGGTCACGTCGGCCTTGGAGTCCACGTGCTGCTGCAGCATGAACTCGTAGTCCATCTTGTAGATGTGGTCCCCGGCCAGGATCACGATGTAGCGCGGCGCGTAGTCCTCGATGATGTCGATGTTCTGGTACACCGCGTCGGCGGTGCCGGCATACCACTGGTCTTCCGAGACGCGCTGGCTCGCCGGCAGGATGTCGAAGCTCTCGTTGCGGCCCGGGCGCAGGAAGTTCCAGCCGTTCTGCAGGTGCCGGATCAGGCTGTGGGCCTTGTACTGCGTCGCCACGCCGATGCGCCTGATGCCGGAATTGATGGCGTTCGACAGCGCGAAGTCGATGATCCGCGTCTTGCCGCCGAAGAAGACCGCGGGCTTGGCGCGCGTATCGGTGAGTTCCAGCAGCCGGCTGCCGCGGCCGCCGGCCAGGACATAGGCCATCGTGTCACGCGCCAGCGGTGCGATGCGTCTGTTCTCGGGCATTGCGTTCCTCCCCACGGCGGCGGTGGGGGCCCCGTGCATTGCGCTCGCCGAAGATCATCACGATGCCGCCCCCGCTCATGATCTGTCGTGTCCCCACGCGCCAGTGGGAACGAGATAGCGCCCGCCGCGCAGGCGGCTACGCCGCCAGCGCCGCGAGCGGGTCGAAAGTGGCGATGGTTTCAGCCGGCGGCGCCGGGCCCGGCCTTCCAGATGTCGCGCGCATATTCGCGGATCGAGCGGTCGGAGGAGAACCAGCCCATGCGCGCGGTGTTGTGAATGGCCTTGGCCTGCCATTCGTCCTGCCGGGTGTAGAGGTCGTCGAGGCTGCGCTGGGTTTCCCAGTAGGCCCGGAAGTCGGCGCAGATCATCCACCAGTCGTTGTTGTAGAGGTTGGAGACCAGCGAGTGGAAGCGGGACGGGCTCTCGGGGCAGAACAGGCCCGAGGAGATCGCGTCCAGAGCCTCGCGCAGCATCGGCTCGTTCTCGATGATCGAGCGGCCGCTATGGGCTTCCCGGCGGCGTTGCGCCACCTCGCTCGCGGTCAGGCCGAAGATGAAGATGTTCTCCTCGCCGACATGCTCCAGCATCTCGACATTGGCGCCGTCGAGCGTGCCGATGGTCAGGGCGCCGTTCAGCGCGAACTTCATGTTGCCCGTGCCGGAGGCTTCCAGACCCGCGGTGGAGATCTGCTCGGACAGGTCGGCCGCCGGCATGATGATCTCGGCGAGGCTGACATTGTAGTTCGGGATGAACACCACCTTCAGGAGGTCGCGCACCGCCGGATCGGCGTTGATCACCCGTCCGACGTCGTTGGCGAGATGAATGATCTCCTTGGCCTGCACGTAGCTCGGCGCCGCCTTGCCGGCGAATATCTTCACCCGGGGGGTCCAGTTGCGCTCGGGATGCGAGCGGATCTGGTCGTAGAGGGCGATCGCCTCGATGATGTTGAGGAACTGGCGCTTGTACTCGTGGATGCGCTTGACCTGGATGTCGAAGATCGCGGCCGGATCGACGCTGGTCGCCATCCGCTCGCCGATCAGGTCGGCGAGCCGCTCCTTGTTGTGCCGCTTGACCGCCGCGAAACGCTCGCGGAACGCGGAATCGTCGGCCAGATGGTCGATATCGGCGATCTTCTCGATGTCGTCGAGGAACCCGGGGCCGATCGCGTCCGTGATCAGCCCGGTGAGGGCCGGGTTGGCCTCCATCAGCCAGCGCCGCGGCGTGACGCCGTTGGTCTTGTTCTGGATCCGCTGCGGGTAGAGTTCGTGGAGATGGTGGAACACCGTCTCCTTCATCAGCTCCGTATGCAGCGCCGAGACGCCGTTCACCGCGTGGCTGCCGACGAAGGCGAGTTGGCCCATCCGCACGCGGCGGCCGTTCCCCTCGTCGATCAGCGAGATCGCCGCCACCTGGCTGTCGTCGAAGCCTTTTTCCTGAGCGGCCTCGCGGATCACGCCGGCATTGATCGCGTAGATGATCTGCATCTGGCGCGGCAGGAGCCGCTCGAACAAATGGATCGGCCAGTGCTCGAGCGCTTCCGGGAGCAGCGTGTGGTTCGTATAGGAGAAGGTGGCGCGGGTGATCTTCCACGCCTCGTCCCACTCGAAGCCGTGCACGTCGACCAGGAGCCGCATCAACTCGGCCACCGAGACGGCCGGATGCGTGTCGTTGAGCTGGATGGCGACCTTGTCGGCGAGGTTCGACAGGTCGTCGTTCTCGTCGAGATGACGGCGGATGATGTCCTGCAGCGAGGCGGAGGAGAAGAAATACTCCTGCCGCAGGCGCAGTTCCTGACCGGCCTGGTGGGAGTCGGCCGGATAGAGCACGCGGGTGATCGCCTCGGCCTTGTTCGATTCCACCAGCGCGCCGATGTGGTCGCCGGAGTTGAAGGCGTCGAGCAGGATCGGATCGAGCGCCTGCGCGCTCCACAGGCGCAGCGTGTTGACCTGGCTACCGCGCCAGCCGACGATCGGCGCGTCGAAGGCGACCGCCAGCACGCGCTCGGCGGGGCGCCAGACCTGCCGCGACGGGCGCCCCGGCTCCTGGATCATCGCCACTTTGCCGCCGAAGCCGATCTCGTAGCTGGCGTTGCGGCGTTCGAACTCCCACGGATTGCCGTGGACCAGCCATGTCTCGGGCAGCTCCACCTGGGCGCCGTCGGCGATCTCCTGGCGGAAGAAGCCGTGGACGTAGCGGATGCCGTAGCCGTATCCGGGCACGCCGGTGGAGGCCATCGACTCCATGAAACAGGCGGCGAGCCGCCCGAGACCGCCATTGCCCAGCGCCGCGTCCGGCTCCAGCAGCTCGATCATGTCGAGCTCGACGCCGTAGCGCGAGAGCGCCTCGCGCACCGGCTCGGTCAGGCCGAGATTGTTGATCGCGTCGCGCAGCAGGCGGCCGATCAGGAACTCCATCGAGAGATAGTAGACCCGCTTGCCGCCGTCCTCGGCGAAGCGATCGGCGGATTCGAACCAGTGGTCGATGATCCGGTCGCGCACCGCCAGCGTCGTCGCGCGCAGCCAGTCGTATTTGCGGGCCGAGGTCGGATTCTTGCCGATCGAGTAGGTCAGCTTCTCGACGATCTGACGGGCCAGCGTGTCCGGGTCGTTCTGGCGCCGCTCGGGCTTCAGGGCGCCGTTGCCGCTTAGTGCGGCTTCGTTGGTCGGGAGCGGAGCGGACATCAGATACCTCTCATTTTCCGGATGGCTTCGACGAGGCCCGCGGTCGAGCCGTCGCGGCCGTCTGCCGCCGCCTCGCCGGTCATGACCGGGACCAGCCCGCCGGCAAGTTCCTTGCCGAGTTCCACGCCCCACTGGTCGAAGGCGTTGATCCCGAAGAGCTGGGCTTCGACGAAGACGCGATGCTCGTAGAGCGCGATGAGCCGGCCGAGCATGGCCGGGTCCAGTTGCGGATAGAGGATGGTGACGGAGGGTCGGTTGCCGGGGAATACCCTGTGCGGCGCCAGCCGCTCTGCCTCGGCCGGCGACTTGCCGGCATCGAGAAGCTGCCGGCGCGCCTCTTCCAGGTCGCGGCCGCGCATCAGCGCCTCGCTCTGCGCCAGGCAGTTGGCCAGCAGCAGGTCCTGATGAACGCGCATCGAAGCCGGCTCCTGGGAGATGGCGCCGATCAGGAACTCCACGGGCACCACATCCGTGCCCTGGTGCAGCAGCTGGAAGAAGGCGTGCTGGCTGTTGGTGCCCGGCTCGCCCCAGACCACCGGACCGGCGATTGGCACGGGCTCGCCATCCAGCCCGACGCGCTTGCCGTTCGATTCCATGTCGAGCTGCTGCAGATAGGCCGGGAAGCGCGACAGCCGCTGGTCGTAGGGAATGATCGCCCGGGCCGGATAGCCGCACAGCGCGCGGTGCCAGTAGCCGACGAGACCGAGCAGCACCGGCAGGTTGGCCTCGAGCGGCGCCGTCAGGAAATGCTGGTCGATGTCGCGGCCGCCGGCGAGGAAGGCGCGGAACCGCACGCTTCCGATGGCCAGCATCAGCGGCAGGCCGATCGCCGACCAGAGCGAATAGCGCCCGCCGACCCAGTCCCAGAAGCCGAAGACGCGGTCCTCGGCGATGCCGAAATCCGCCACCTTGTCGAGCGCGGTCGACACCGCGGCGAAGTGTGAGCGCACCGCATCCTCGCCGAGCGCCCCCGCGAGCCATTCCCGGGCGGTCGCCGCGTTGGTCATTGTCTCGATGGTGGTGAAGGTCTTGGACGCGACGATGACCAGCGTCGTCTCGGGATCAAGCTTCGCCAGCGTCTCGGCGATATGCGCGCCGTCGACATTCGAGACGAAATGCGTGCGCGGCCCGTCGTGATAGGGCGAAAGCGCCAGCGTCGCCATCGCCGGACCGAGGTCGGAGCCGCCGATGCCGATATTGACGACGTCGGTGATGTTCCTGTCGGTCGCCCCGCGCAGCTCGCCGTTGCGGACCCGCTCGGCGAAGGCGGTCATCGCCTTCAGGACATCCTCGACGGCACCGCTGACGGGATTCCCCTCGGTGCGGTAGCCGTCCTTCGGCTCGCCCCGCAGGGCGACATGCAGCACGGCGCGGCCTTCCGTCTCGTTGATCCGCGCACCGGAGAACATCGCGTCGCGCCTCGCCTCGATGGACCGGAAACGGGCGAGGTCGAGAAGCGCCTGCAGCGCGGCTGCGTCGAGAGCGGTCTTCGAGAAGTCGAGCAGCAGGTCGCCGTGACGCGCCGAGAACCGCGCGAAGCGGTCCGGATCGGCGGCGAACAGGGCGCGGGGGCCCATCTGCTTCGCGGCAGAGGCCATGGCCGCAAGATCCGCCTCGGGGCGGGTTGGATCTCTCGTCATCCACAGGCTCCTGTTGCCGCATCGCGACGCGCGGCAGGTTCAATGAGCCGGCTAGCCGACCCCTTTAGGCCGGTTCGCGCAGCGTGGCAAACGCCCGGCGCAAAATGATGATGACAAATCATGCAGATTGACGGAATGCCCGAATCTTCACCCGAGAGGGGGAGGGTGCCTGCACCGCTCCCCTCTCGCCGCCGCGTCATTCGATCGTGACCGTCTTGATGTTCATGAAGGCGTGCATGCCCTCGCCGGAGAGTTCGCGGCCATAGCCGGAGCGCTTCACCCCGCCGAAGGGCAGGCGGGGGTCCGAGGCGGTCATGCGGTTAAAATTGGTGGCGCCCTGGTCGAGCCCGCGCACGAAATGCTGCTGCTCCGCCGGCTCGTTCGTCCAGACCGATCCGCCGAGACCGAAGTCGGAATCGTTGGCCAGCGCGATCGCCTCGTCGGCGGTGCGGACCTTGAAGAAGATCGCGCAGGGACCGAACAGCTCCTCGCGATAGGCCGGCGCGGCTTCCGGCACGTCCGCGATGATCGACGGCTGGAAGAAGTAGCCGGGACCCTCGGGGGCGCTGCCTCCGGTGACCAGCTTCGCCCCGGCCTTGACGGAGCGCGAGATCTGGCCGTCCAGATCGTCGACGCTGGAGCGCTGGGCCAGCGGGCCCATGCCGGTCTGCGCATCCATCGGATCGCCGAGCCGGATCGCCTCGACCTTCTCCCGGTATCGGCCGAGATAATCGTCGTAGACGTCCTCGTGGACGATGAACCGCTTGGCGGCGATGCAGCTCTGGCCGTTGTTCTGCATGCGCGCGGTGACGCCCACCTCGGCCGCCTTCTTGAGGTCGGCGGAAGGCATGACGATGAACGGGTCGGAGCCGCCGAGCTCGAGCACCGTCGGCTTCAGCTCGGAGCCCGCGACGGCGGCGACGGCCGAACCGGCGCCTTCGCTGCCGGTGAGCGTGGCCGCGCGGATGCGCCGGTCACGCAGGATGCCCTCGACGCGCTTCGAGGAGACCAGCAGCGTCTGGAAGACGCCCTGCGGCGCGTCCGCTTCGAGCAGGAGTTCCTCGATCTTCATCGCGCAGAGGCTGACGTTGGAGGCGTGCTTCAGGATGCTGACATTGCCCGCCATGATCGCCGGCGCGGCGAAGCGCAGGACCTGCCAGAAGGGGAAGTTCCAGGGCATCACCGCCAGGATGGGGCCCATCGGCAGATAAGCGACGTAGTTCTGCTTCGCCGGGCCGTCGCGATGGTCGTCCGCGAGCAGCCGCTCGCCGTGGTCGGCATAGTACCGGCAGCCGACGGCGCATTTCTCGACTTCGGCGACCGCTTCCTTCAGGCGCTTGCCCATTTCCAGCGTCGCCAGCCTGCCCAACTCGTCTTTCTTGGCCTCGAGCAGGTCCGCGACGCGGTGCAGCAACTCCGAGCGGCGACTGAAGGGCGAGCGCCGCCAGTCGGCAAAGGCCGCCTCGGCGTTGGCCAGCGCACGCTCGACGTCGCTGTCGCTGTGCTCGGCCAGTTCCTCGATCGTTTCCCCGGTGGCCGGATTGATGCTCGTCGGCATGGGATGCTCCTGTTTTCAGCGATTCGCGGTGCGGGCACGATAGCGCAGGTCCGCGCGTCAGATAGGCTGCCGGCGGCAAATCGGAAGGGAAGTGACGCTGCGGTGCGGCGGGCCGACGGGCCGAGCCTCGGTGGGCGGCGGTCGATAGGCGGCGAGGGGAGCTAGAACTCGCCCTCGTAGAAGACCCCGACCTCGCCGCCGCCCTCGGCGTCCACGGCGCCGCGGGCCTTCAGGCCGGCGCCGAGATCGAGGTCGATGGACACCCGGCCGGTCGAGTCGACGCCGAGATAGGTGTTCTCGTTGAGGTAGCGTCCGACGCCGACGGCGGTCTGGCCGTCCGCCGTGGTACGGATGTCGAGATCGTCGACCCCGAGCTGGGCGCGCAGGTTCTCGAGCAGGCCGGTGGAGCCGCCGACGCCGGCCAGAGACGCTGCGGCCTCGGCAAGCTGGGCGATCTGCAGCGGCGAGAGGTTGGACGTCCCCTGGCCGAAGATCAGCCGGGCCAGGACCTCGTCCTGCGGCAGCGCCGGGGTCGAGGAGAAGGTGAAGCTCGGGTCGTTCGCCGGCCCGGTGACGGCGACATAGACGGTGGCGTCGCCGGTTTCGGACCGGGCCAGAAGGTCGAGCGTCGGAACGAGCGCACCGGTGAAGGACAGCCGGCCGCGATCGAAATCGAGGCGCCTGCCGAGAATGATGAACCGGCCGCGCTGCAGTTCGAAGCCGCCGACGATGCTGGGCGAAGCCGAAGGACCGGTGATGTCGATCGTGCCGCCGAGTTCGACGTCCAGGCCGCGCCCGCGCACGAATACCCGGCTCGGCGCATTGAGAGTCAGGTCGAGGGCGATGCCGCCGCCTGGATTCGCACCCGCATTGCGGTCCGGATTGATCTCGTCCTGCTGCTCGTAGACGGCCGGTGCCGCGTTGCGGTGCTCGACATTGATCTGGGCAAGCGAACTCGGCAGGTTCTCCGGCACCAGGATGTTGATTTCCTCGGCATTGATCTCGCCCGCGAGCAGCGGCTGTCCTAGGAGGGGGCCGGTCAGCGTCAGGTCTGCGCCGAGCTGGGCCGCGATCAGCTCGCCATCATTGTAGCGCCCGTCGACCAGCCGGATGTCGAGATCCGCCGGCAGGTCGCCATCGAGCCCCACTGTGCCGTCAATCGTCAAGCTGCCGCCGGAGGACAGCTGTGCGGTGAAGCTTTCGATGCTGGCGCTCTGCCCGTTCAGGGCGATGGTCGTGGTGATGTCGTCCAGCGCGATGTTGTAGTTGGCGTCGACCAGCCGCGCACCGGAGGTCGAAACCGAGCCCACGACATTGGGCTGCGAGATCGGCCCGGTCACCCGTGCATCCACCGCCACAGTCCCCTCGATCGAGCGGCCTCCTTCGGCGAGTATCCGGTTGGCGGCCGAGAGCGGGGCCGTGCCGTCCAGGGCGATGTCCAGCGTGGGTGTGCCGGAAAGATTCACTGCGCCGTTCGCCGTGAGCTGGATTCCTTCGGCACCGGTCACCGTGGTTTCGGTGGTGACGCGGTCGCCGCTGTATTGGCCCGTCGTGTCGATCGACAGCGCACCGACGCCGGCGTCGCGGGTCTGCTGCACGGAAACGCCCGTCGCGGAGATGTCGTAGGTCACCGACGGAGCGCTGGGCGAGCCTGTGGCGCGGACGGTGCCGTTGATCGTTCCTTGCGGCGCAAGACCGCTCACGGCTGAGCCGGCGATCGAGGCGGGCAGGTCATTGATCTCGGCGGTCAGGTCCAGCGCGTTCGGGCCGGCGGTTCCGCTGACGTCGATCGTGCCGCCGCCGACCGAGACATTGGCTTCGCCGAGGCTGAGCTGGCCGCCGGCATAGCGTCCCTGCGCCGTGCCGTCGATCGCGGGCGCGCCGGCGGCGCGGCCCTGTGCGACGGAGACATCGGAAAGATCGATGTCGAAGCGGGCGTCGGGGTTCGAAAGCGAACCCTCGGCGCTGGCAGTTCCGGACACCGTCCCTTGCGCCCC
>DASYHY010000102.1:0-3253 GCA_036252795.1 Aurantimonas sp.
TCGCGCAAGGCGATCATGAGCGAGATCGACAAGAGCCTGAAGCGGCTCGGCACCGACTATGTCGACCTCTACCAGATCCACCGCTGGGACTACGGGACGCCCATCGAGGAGACGCTGGAGGCGCTGCACGACGTGGTGAAGGCCGGCAAGGCCCGCTATATCGGCGCCTCCTCGATGTATGCGTGGCAGTTCGCCAAGGCGCTGCACCTTTCCGACCGGCATGGCTGGACCCGCTTCGTGACGATGCAGAACCACCTCAACCTGCTCTACCGCGAGGAGGAGCGGGAGATGCTGCCGCTCTGCCGCGACGAGGGGATCGCGGTAATCCCCTGGTCGCCGCTCGCGCGCGGCCGGCTGACGCGGCCCTGGGGTGAGGCGACCGGCCGCACCGAGACCGACGAGGTCGGCAAGAAGCTCTACCGGGCGCATGAGGATGCCGACCGGGCGGTGATCGAGGCGGTGGGAACGGTCGCCGCGGCGCGCGGCGTGGCGCGTGGGCAGGTGGCGCTCGCCTGGGTGCGGCAGAAGCAGGGCGTTACCGCGCCGATCGTCGGGGCGACCAAGATGCAGCATCTTGAGGACGCCGTGGCGGCGCTCGAGATCGAACTGTCCCCCGAGGAGATCGCCACGCTGGAGGCGCCGTACGTTCCGCGCGCCGTGGCGGGCCTTCTCTGACGACGCCGACTGCCTCTACGACGCGGTCATTGACGCCAAACCCGCCACGCGCCTAGCGTCGCGCTCCGTCACCGAGGGCGGGGCAGAAGGCGAGGCGACAGTCATGACGGCCGACAAACCGAACGAGCCTGATCCGACGCTCCTGCCGGTGGACGACGCCGCGCTGAGCGCCCGCCGGGAGGCGCTGGCGCGGCGAATCGCCGAACAGCGGCGGCGGCTTCCGGAGAACCGGGAGCCACCGGACCGTTCGCAGGGAATGCAGGGCGTCGCGCAGGGGCTGAAGATCGCCAGCGAATTCGTCGCCGGCGTCATCGTCGGCGCCGCCATCGGCTACCTGATCGACATGCTCGCCGGTACCTCGCCCTTCGGCCTCATCACTTTCCTGATGATCGGCTTCGCGGCGGGCGTCCTCAACGTCATCCGCGGCGCCTCGGGCAGCGGGCCCGTCGGCGGCGGGCCCGGAGAGGGCGCCGGCAAGTCGGATTGAGCGCCCGCAGCAAAGTCTCGCGCAGGGTGTTGCGAAGCGTGGTGCGGGACGCTATTGGGCAGGGCGGCCCTCGCCGGGTAGCGACAGTGACGAAGGACCAGAGAGTTTGGCGACCAACCCGACCGATCCGATCCACCAGTTCGTGATCTCCAGCATCGTCCCGATCGAAATCGGCGGACTGGACTTCTCGTTCACCAATTCCGCCCTGTTCATGGTGGTGACGGTCGCGCTCACGACGGCCCTGCTCTACTATTCCACGCGCGGCCGCGGCCTGGTCCCGAACCGGATGCAGTCGGTCACGGAACTGTCCTACGAATTCATCGCGAACATGCTGCGCGACGCCGCAGGCTCCGGAGGGATGCGATTCTTCCCCTTCGTCTTCTCGCTGTTCATGTTCATCCTCGTCGCCAACCTGCTCGGGATGGTGCCGTATTTCTTTACCGTCACCAGCCATTTGATCGTGACCTTCGCGCTGTCCCTGCTGGTGATCGGTGTCGTCGTGGTCTACGGGCTGAAGAAGAACGGTCTCGGCTTCTTCAAGCTGTTCGTTCCGTCCGGCGTGCCGGCGGTGCTGGTCCCGCTGGTGGTGGTGATCGAGCTCGTGTCGTTCCTGTCCCGGCCTGTTTCCCTCTCGGTTCGTCTCTTCGCCAACATGCTGGCGGGCCACATCACGCTGAAGGTGTTCTCCGGCTTCATCGTCTCGATGACGGCGATGGGCGCCCTCGGCATCGGCGGGGCCATCCTGCCGCTCATCATGACCGTCGCGCTGACGGCACTCGAATTCCTGGTCGCCGCGTTGCAAGCCTACGTCTTCGCGGTCCTGACCTGCATGTATCTCAACGACGCGATCCATCCAGGCCACTAAGACGTCTCCAGGATAACCCCGGGGCGGCGCTCCAGCCGCCACACCAAGCCGCAATCGAAAAGTTCAAAGGAGTTTGACATGGACGCGGAAGCTGCAAGATTCATCGGTGCCGGCCTCGCATGCTTCGGCATGGCCGGAACGGCCCTCGGCCTGGGCAACATGTTTGCCGCCTATCTCTCGGGCGCGCTGCGCAACCCTTCGGCAGCGGACGGACAGTTCGGTCGCCTGATCTTCGGCTTCGCGGTCACGGAAGCGCTCGGCATCTTCTCGCTGCTGATCGCGCTTCTGCTGCTCTTCGCCGTCTGATCCAGGTCTAGTCAGTCACTGAAGACAGATCGGCCGGCGGCAGCTTCCTGTCGCCGGTCCGTTTGCCGGAGCCCTCGATGTTCGTAAGCCAAGCCTTCGCGCAGACCACGCCGCCCGAGGTCCTGCTGCCGCCGGCAAGCCCGGCGCCGCAGGCTTACGGCGAGACGGTTTATGTCGAGGAAGATCATGGCGGCTTCCCGCCGTTCGAGACAGAATATTACCCGTCGCAGCTGCTCTGGCTGGCGATCACGTTCGGCATTTTCTACTTCGTCCTGAAGAAGGTGATCCTGCCCCGGATCGCCGGCATTCTCGAGAACCGCCGTGACCGGATCGCCCTCGACCTCGAGGCGGCTGATCGTATGCGGACGGACGCCGACGAGGCGCAGGCTGCCTACCAGCAGGAACTCGAGGAAGCCCGGGAGCGCGCTCACAAGATCGCGCTCGACGCGAAGGAATCCGCCCGCGCCGACGCCGAGAGCGAGCGCAGCCGGACCGATGCGGAACTCGACGGCAAGCTGGAAGCCGCGCAGGGCCGGATCGACGAAATCAAGCGCGAGGCGCTCAAGGACGTCGGCGTAATCGCCGAGGAAACGACGGACGCGATTCTTCGCGAGGTCGCGCGTATCGAGGCCCCGCGCGAGGAGATCGCCGGCGCCGTCAACGCGGTTCGGAGCTGAACAAGCCATGATGGACAATTCATTCTGGGCTCTCGTCGGCCTCATCCTGTTCCTGGCGATCATCTGGTACGTGCGGGCGCCGCAGAAGGTGGGCAAGAGCCTCGACGACCGCGCGGTGCGCATCCGCGAGGAGATCGAGGAAGCGCGCGAGCTGAAGGAAGAGGCCAAGCAGCAACTGGCCGAGTATCAGCGGCGCCGGCGCGAAGCCGAGCAGGAAGCGCAGGACATCCTCGCAGCCGCCAA
>DASYHY010000103.1:0-2661 GCA_036252795.1 Aurantimonas sp.
GCCGCCGCCCTAAGGCTTCTCGACATGGCCGCCGAAGCCGAAGCGCATGGCTGACAGGAGCCGGTCGCCGAAGGTGGTATCGTCGCGCGATCGGAAGCGGGCGTAGAGCGCCGCCGAAAGGACCGTGGCCGGCACGCCTTCCTCGATCGCGGCCTGGATCGTCCAGCGCCCCTCGCCGCTGTCGGCGACGCGGCCGGTGAAGTCCCCCAGCGTCCCGTCGGCAGCCAGGGCGTCGGCCGTCAGGTCGAGCAGCCAGGACGAGACGACGGAGCCGCGGCGCCAGACCTCCGCGATGTCGGCGAGATCGAGATCGTAGCGCTCTCCTTCGGGCATCGCCGAAGCACCGCGCGAGCGCAGGATGTCGAAGCCCTCGGCATAAGCCTGCATGAGGCCGTACTCGATGCCGTTATGGACCATCTTGACGAAATGGCCGGCACCCGCCGGCCCGGCGTGGATGTAGCCCTTTTCCGCGCGGGGATCGTCGCTGCGCCGGTGCGCCGTCGCCGGCACGTCGCCGCGGCCGGGCGCCAGCGTATCGAAGATCGGATCGAGATACGCAACGATCTCGGGCTTGCCGCCGATCATCATGCAGTAGCCGCGCTCAAGCCCCCAGACGCCGCCGGACGTGCCGACGTCGACGAACTCGACGCCGCGCTCCGCCAGTTCGCCGGCCCGCCTGACGCCGTCGCGGTAGAAGCTGTTGCCGCCGTCGATGACGATGTCGCCGGGCTCGCCCGCGGCCCCGACCTGCGCGATCGAGGCTTCGGTGGCCGGGCCCGCCGGCAGCATCACCCAGATGACGCGGGGACGGTCGAGCTTGCCGCGCATGTCGTCCAGCGACCCTGCCGCGACGGCGCCCTCCTGGGCCAGGGCCTCGACGCTTGCGGGATCCAGGTCGAACACCACGCACTCATGTCCGCTGCGCATCAGCCTGCGCGCGATGTTGCCCCCCATGCGGCCGAGGCCGACGATTCCGATGCGCATGACGATGATCCCTGACTTGTCCGACAACCGTCGAAACTGGCGGAGACGCGGCGCAGTGCAATCCCGTCCGCGGCTCGATGCGCGAGCGGCCGCCGGTTATCGGCGGTTCTCGCGCCACCAGATGTAGATGCCACTGCCCACCAGCAGCGCCGCGCCCGCGACGAGGCCCGGCCGCAGGGGATCTCCCAGCAGCACCAGGCTGAAAATGCTGGCGAACAGGACCTGCGCATAGAGGAAGGGCGACAGTACCGAGGCCGAGGCGTAGGAAAAGCCCGTGACGAGACAGAAATGCCCGATGGCGCCCAGAAGGCCCACGAGCGCCATCATGGCGAACTCGGCCGGCGTCGGCCATTGCCACACCAGTGGTACCGCGAGCGTCAGGACGAGCGCGCCAACGGCCGTGGTGTTGAAGAGGGTCGAGGCGCTATCGTCGGCGCCGGACAAGGTCCGGGTCAGCAGGAAATAGACCGAGAGGATAGCGGCCGCTGCCAGCGGCAGAAGCAGATAGGGATCCGTATCGGAAAAGCCGGGCTGGACGATCAGCAAGACGCCGGCGAACCCGACCAGCACCGCGGCCACACGGTGGATGCCGAGGCGCTCGCCGAGGAAGATCACCGACAGGACCGTCACCAGCACCGGCGCGAAGAACTGCACGGCCGTCGCATCGGCCAGCGGGATCTGGGAGAAGGCCGTGTACATCAGCAGCGTCGCGGCGAGCAGCGTGCCGCCGCGCAGGAGCTGCAGCCCCGGCCGCTTCGTCCGCAGGAAGCGCAGGCCCGTCGTGGGCACGAGCCAGGCAACCATGACCAGCGTGTGGAAGAAGTAGCGCGCCCAGACAACCTCCATCACCGGCAGCCTGCCGGTGAGGAACTTGCCGACCGTGTCCATGGACGCAAGGGAGAGCCCGGAGAGGATGGTCAGGCAGATGCCGGCAAGGATGCCGCTCGGCTTGGGCAACGAATTCACCGCGTGAGAATGGGGCGGGCTTTGCGTGGCTTTGCCCCCTCGCCCGATGAAAAGCGAGCCCCTGGGAGCAACGTCAAGGAAAAAGCTGCAAGCCTTACTATCTTCTACAGCTTGAAGTTGTATTACCGACGTGCAATCCTCCTCTTGCCCAATTTTGGGTTGTGCATCCCGACAAGGAGGACGCAATGACCAATTATGCGGAAGGAGCGAACGCTCTCCAGGAAGGCGCTGACCAGAAGGAGACCGAGACACGCCTGGCGGCGCTCGAGCGGTTCCACACGGGGCTCGAGAAGCTGCATCTGGCGGAGGCCGAGCTCGCCAGCATCCGCGCCGACCTGGCGCGCAGCGGCGTCAACGTCGCCATCAACGACTCGCTGCATTGGTGACGGCAGGAGGCCGGGTGCACGGCGATGCGGCCCGGATGCCTCTCCTGGCCTGAGACCGGTGCAGCTTCCGTCGCCGCCGCAGCGCGTGGCGCCTGCTGCCACGCGATCGGTCGCGGTACTGGAGGGATCGCCAAAGCGCTGGCTGCGGGCACAGGACGACGCCTGACGGCCGACGCGGCGGCGCCCTTCGGTCCTTGCGACCTCCTGATCGCTCTGGCGGACGATCTCACCGACCGTCACCTCGATGCGGTCGAGGCGACGGTCGGGACGTCGGTGCCGGGTATCATCGTCGGGCGCGACCTGACGGAACTCGCGGAAAAGGCCG
>DASYHY010000104.1:0-1518 GCA_036252795.1 Aurantimonas sp.
AACTCGTCCCCCCGATCGCCGTTGCCGCGCCACCAGCGCCGCGAGCGCAGGATGGCGAGCAGCCCCGCCTCGTCGTCCGGATCGTGGCGGGGCCAGGGAGGTATGCGGGAGGCGAGATCGCGCTTCATGGCCGTCCATCCGTTTAAACCACAGGTAGTGTTGCGTTGTTTCCATGGAGCGTCAAGTTGTGCCACTTCGTGCCATCAGGGCGGCGCCGATGAGTGGTGCGTCGACGCCGGCGGGGTGGCGGATCGGCGCAATCTGGCCGCCGCATGCGGGGAGGCGGCTTACGCACATGTCGAAGAGGGGCGAGAGGCCGAGGCTGCCGCCGATCGCCAGCCAGTGCGGGTCTAACAGCTTGACGACCAGGGTGAGCGCCTCGGCAACCGCATCGGCGGCACGCGCGAGAACCGGGCCCCTGACCTCCGGCGGCAGGGCGAATATGTCGGCCACGACATGGCCGTTCCTGCCGAGCATCCGACGGAATGCCCGGCCCGAGGCGGCGGCCTGGAGGCAGCCCGTTTCCCCACAGCTGCATGGCAAGCCCCGAGCTGCCGGCACCTTGATGTGACCGAGCGCCATCGCCGATGCCGTGCGCCCGGCGAGCAGGCGCCCTCCGACGACCGCCCCGGCGCCGATTCCCGTGCCGATCTGCAGCGAGACGGTGACGTGGTCTTTCGCGGCATTGGCATGGACTGCGAGGGCGGCGGCGTGGCCGTCGTCGACGATGAGGACCTCATAGTCCCATTCCTTCGGCATGATCGAGCCGCCTTCGTAGTCGGGCCGGTTCGGCCAGCGAAGCACCTGTCCCTTCGCATCGCAGAGCGGCGCCGCGGCGATCGCCACAGGATATTGGCGGTCGGCGGTCCGCCATGCCGCCCGGATCGCGTCGGCACAACCCGAGGCAGTGGCGGGCGTCGGCTCCAGGGTTCGACGGCTTATCTGCTGGTCAGTGTCGACGAGCGCGGTGCGAAGGAAGGTTGCGCCGAGATCGACGGCGAAGACGGCGCTCATGCCTCTGCCGCCAGCGCGTCGCCGAGACGGGCGAGAAAAGCCAGTTCCGGGTCTTCGGCCCAGCCCTCGCGCGAGCGTGCGGCGAAATCGGCGAGCATCGCGGCAAATCCCGCCACCTGCGGCGCCGGCCCGGTCTCGAAATCCTGCACAATTTCCACCGACCCCAGCGTCGCCCGAAGCCGCTGGTGCGGGACCCGTCGCTCGCTGGAAAAGCCGAACAGCCCTTCGAGGCAGCAGCCACCGTGCTCGCCCTCAGCCTCCAGCCGGACCAGATCGCCCGGTCCTTCGTCCCGCCACCGAACCGACAGGGCAAGACGGCAATCGCCCAGCATCATCTCGGCGCTGAACTGGTCGCAGACGGCAATTTCGCACGTGGCCGCGCCGCCGTACCAGACGGCCGTCGGCGCGATTTCCGGAACCGCAGCGTTCCGCCGCCGTATCGCCACATCGCCGCTCCGCCAGTCGAGGGCGGCGCCCGCGAGATCGAGGAGGTGCGGCCCGAGA
>DASYHY010000105.1:0-1826 GCA_036252795.1 Aurantimonas sp.
TCACTCGCCGTAGACGTCGAAGTCGAAATACTTGTCCTGGATGGTCTTGTAGGTGCCGTTTTCGCGGATGGCCGCGATGGCGTCGTTGAACATGCCGGCCAGCTTCTCGTTGCCCTTGCGCAGGCCGATGCCGATGCCTTCGCCGTAGATGCCGGGATCGGCCGGCAGCGTGCCGAGGATCTTGCAGCAGGCACCGGCCTCGCTGTCGATCCAGTCGGACAGGACGACGACGTCGTCCACCACCGCGTCGACGCGGCCACTCTCGATGTCGAGCTTGTATTCCTCGGCGGTCGGATAGCGCCGAATTTCGGCATCCGGGAAGAGTGCCTCCGCGGCCTGCGCATGCGTCGTCGCGGTCTGCGCGCCGATCGCCTTGCCGGCCAGCGCCTCGGGCGTCGCCTCGGCGATGTCGGAATCCTTCGGCACGGCAATGGCCGGCGGCGTCTGGTAGTATTTGTTGGTGAAGTCGATCTGCTCCTGGCGCTCCGGCGTGATCGACATCGAGGCGACGAGCGCATCGAAATTGCCGTTCTGGAGCGCGGGAATCATGCCGTCCCAGTCCTGGGTGACGAAGGTGCATTCGACCTTCATCTCGTCGCAGAGAGCCCTGGCGATGTCGACGTCGAAGCCCTGGAGCTCGCCGGAAGCGTCGAGGAAGTTGAAGGGCGGGTAGGCGCCCTCGGTTCCGATGACGACGGTGGACCAGTCCTTGTCCGCGTCGCTCTCCTGTGCGGCGGCGGGGCCGGCGAGCAAAGCAGCGACTGCCGTGGCAAGCGCGAGAGTTCGGGTAAATCGCATGGAAACCTCATCGATGTTTGGCAGCTGTGACGCCCGGGCGCCCGGAAAGTCGACGTGCCGCATAAGGCGCGATGCTGCCATTATTTCGCAGCGCAAGGCAACCGTCGGATGACCTCCGATCGGCACTTCAGCCGCTGGTTCTGACGCGCTTGGCGGCCAGGGTGCAGAAGAGGCCGGCAGTCCCGAAGCCCAGCATCAGGAGAGCCAGGCCGAAGGCGCCGCCGTCGCCGGTGGCGAGGACCGCGGCAAGGATCGACGCGACGGCGCCGAGGCCGATCTGGCAGGCGCCGAGGAGGCCGGCAGCCGCGCCCGCCGCTTCCGGACGGACGCTGACGCCGCCGGCCGTCGCCGTCGGCAGGACCAGCCCGTTGCCGAGACCCACCAGCATCATCGGCGCGAACAGCGTCATCGGCGACAACATCCCGGCGCCGATGAGGATCGCGCCGAGCAAGGCCGCGAACACGGTGAGCGCCGTGCCGGCGACCATCATCGTCTTGATCCCCGTGCGCTCGGAATAGCGTGCCGTCCCGTAATTGCCGAGGACGTAGCCGACCGAGCAGAGGATGAACCAGAATCCGTAGCCGGCTGGCGTCATCTGGAGGATCTCGACGGCGATGAAGGGCGCGCCGCCGAGGAACGCGAAAAACACGGCCGAGGTGAGCGCCGATGCGCCGACATAGATCCAGAAGGCGCCGGAGCCGAGCAGCAGCGAATAGCTGCGGAACTGCGAGAAGAAGGGCTTGCCGCGCTCGCTGTTGGTTTCCGACAGGTCGAAGGCAAGCAACGCGACCGTAAGGACGCCGACCGCGCCGAGCAGCCAGAACACGCTCCGCCAGCCGAAGGCGGTGTCCATCAGCCCGCCGAGCGCCGGGCCGATCATGGGCGCAACCGCCAGACCCATCGTCACGTAGCCGATCATCGCCGCAGCCCGTTCGCGGCTGTAGACGTCGCGGACGATGGCGCGGGAAAGCGCGATCCCGGTCGCACTCGCGGACTGCACGATACGGCCGGCGAGGAAGACGCCCGGG
>DASYHY010000106.1:0-14320 GCA_036252795.1 Aurantimonas sp.
GCCTGCGCATGGCCCATCGCCCATTCGGCGATGGCGAGCGGGATCGACGTGACGAGCGCGGCCAGCGACAGGACGTAGATCGTCGAGCGCCAGTTGATGTCCGGCTTGAAGCGCAGGGCCACCGTGTAGCCGCCATAGAGCAACACTGCGACGATGATCATCGCGTCGCCGCGGTTGAGGTCGAGCGTCAGCAGCGTCGCCAGATCGCCATGCGCGGCGGTGATCACGACACCGATCAGCGTCAGGCTGAATCCGATCAGCTGGAAGATCGTCACACCCATGCGGAACAGCACGTAGTTCGCCGCGAACACCACCAGCGGCATCGCCGACTGCTCGATCGTCGCGTTGATCGCCGACGTGTAGACCATCGCCAGGTAGAAGATCGCGTTGAAGCAGGTGAAGCCGATGGCCCCGAGCAGGAACAGGAAGGGCAGGTGACGCCGGATCGTCGGCCAGTCGCGCCGCGTGTCCGCAAGTGCCAGCGGCGTCATGAGCAGGCAGGCGAAGGCCCAGCGCAGCAGCGTCAGGAGCATCGGCGAGACATGGCCCACCGCAAGCTTTCCCGCGATCGCGTTGCCGCCCCAGAACAGCGCGACGACGGCGAGGATCACGTAAGGATGGGCGATGATGCGGGTCATAAGGGTGCTTTAGGGGTTCGCCGGTGCTTCGGCAATCGTCGGCTATCTGCGGCGCCGGAGAGCCTTTCCGACCGCCGGCGGCGACGCCCATTGCGGCCGGGCACCGGCGCGGATAGGAGCCGGAGGGAAGACCGCTGGCACAGATTCGCCGGCGAACGTTCGCCGGACGGCAGGACATTCGCCGGGCCCGATCGGACGCGCGAGCGATCTCGCATCGGCTGCCTGTCTTCTCTATAGTCCGGCCGCTTTCCCGGCAGCATCAGCGGGCATCACGTCCCGCAAAGGAGTTTGAATGGCCAACGTCGTCGTCGTCGGATCGCAGTGGGGAGACGAGGGGAAGGGCAAGATCGTCGACTGGCTCTCCGAGCGGGCGGACGTGGTCGTGCGCTTCCAGGGCGGGCACAATGCCGGCCATACGCTGGTCATCGACGGTGTGTCCTACAAGCTGTCGCTGCTTCCCTCGGGGGTCGTGCGCCCGGGCAAGCTGTCGGTCATCGGCAACGGCGTCGTGTTCGATCCCCATGCCTTCGTCGCCGAACGCAAGCGGCTCGAGGCGCAGGGCGTGAACATCGGCCCCCAGTCGCTGCGGATCGCCGACAACGCGGCGCTCATTCTCTCGCTGCATCGCGAGCTGGACGCGACGCGCGAGAACAGCGCCGGCGCCGGCACGAAGATCGGCACGACCGGGCGCGGCATCGGCCCGGCCTACGAGGACAAGGTCGGCCGCCGGGCCATCCGCGTCATGGACCTGGCGCATCCGGAAAGCCTGCCGGAGCGGATCGAGCGGCTTCTGGCCCACCACAACCCGCTGCGCCGCGGCCTCGGCCAGCCGGAGATCGACGCGGGCGCGATCCTCGACGAACTCACCTCGGTCGCCGACGAGATCACCCCGTTCATCGACCGGGTCTGGCGCCTCCTCGACGAGCGGCGCAAGGCGGGCGACCGGATTCTCTTCGAGGGCGCGCAGGGAACGCTCCTCGACATCGACCACGGCACCTACCCCTTCGTCACCTCGTCCAATACGGTGGCCGGGCAGGCGGCGGCGGGCTCAGGGCTTGGCCCCGGCAGCCTTGGCTTCGTGCTCGGCATCACCAAGGCCTATACGACCCGGGTCGGCGAGGGGCCGTTCCCGAGCGAGCAGGACAACGAGATCGGCCAGTTCCTCGGCGAGAAGGGCCGGGAGTTCGGCACCGTGACGGGCCGCAAGCGTCGCTGCGGCTGGTTCGACGCGGTGCTGGTTCGCCAGGCGGTGGCGATCAACGGCATCCATGGCCTGGCTTTGACCAAGTTGGACGTTCTGGATGGACTTGACGAGATCAAGATCGTTGTCGGATATAGGCTGGATGGGGCGGAGATAGACTATCTGCCGGCAAGTCTTGCCGAGCAGAGGCGGATTGAACCGGTCTACGAGACCTTGGAAGGCTGGAAGGACACGACGGCCGGTGCGCGCCGCTGGAGCGATCTTCCGGCGCAGGCCATCAAGTATGTCAGGCACATAGAAGAGCTGGTCGAGGCACCCGTCACGCTTCTGTCAACCTCGCCCGAGCGGGACGACACAATACTTGTTCGCGATCCGTTTCAGGATTAGAGTCCGAGCGGCGATTATCGAAGATCAAGACCTGTGAGTGACTGCAATCCATGGCGGATCTGAGCGGCGTACTTCGCAAGACCATAGACGGCCTGCCGCGCGCCACGCCGCAGATGCGGGCGAAAGTCTACGAGAAGGCGCGTGCCGCCATCCAGCGGCAGATTCAGGCCGCCAACCCGCCGCTTGGCGAGGACGTGGTGGCGGCTCGTCTTGCCGCGCTCGAGGACGCGATCGGCCGCACGGAAGCTCCTTATGTCGCGCGCGACGAGGGCATCGAGGATGCCGGCGCGAACGGTGCGGCGCCGGTGGCGAGCGAGGCCGCTCCGCCGCCCGAACTGCCGGCGCAGACGCCTGCCGCCGCCACGCCGCCACCGGCTCCGCCGGTCGAGGAGCCGCGTGCGGCCTTCATGCCGCGAGCCGAGGCGGCGCCCGCAAGGCCTGAACGGAGCATCCCGCGCGAGGAAACGCCGGAGGCGGCCCAGCCGCCGGCGAACGGCCAGGAGAAGGCGTCCGTCTTTCCTGGCTTCCGCAAGGCATCGGAACCGCCGCGCAAGGAGCCGCCGCCGTTCTTCCCGATCGCCGCAGAGGAGCCCGAGGAGAGCGCCCGACCCGCCGCGGTCGGCGCGCCCTTCATCGTGTCTGCCGGGAGCGAGACCGATCGCCGCTCGGACGAGGACGACGACCGTTACGGCGAACACGACGACGATGCCATCCCGGCGGACATCCGGCACGACGGCGCGGACATTCCGCCGGCCGATCTGTCGGGTCCGCGTTACAGTGCCCGGCGCCAGCGCGGGTCCGGGAGCAAGCGCCCTCTCGTCGCTGCGGCCGTCGTCCTGCTGCTGGCCGGGGCGGGCGCTGCCGGCTGGATCTATCGCGACGACCTCGAGGCGCTGCTGATCGACGCCGGGCCGGGAATCGAGACGGTCGCCACGGGCGCGGACGGCGAGGTGCCGGACGAAGCCGCCACCGAGACCGCAGAGGGCGCGGCGACGCCGCCGGAGGCTGCGGTGCCGGCAGAGGCGGAGGCGCCTGCCGAGACGGATGTCGCTGCCGTGACGCCGCCGCCTGCCGCATCGCCCGGCGACGGCGAGTCCACCCGCCGCTTTACGCAGCGCCTGCTTCCCGACGGGACCGAGGTCGATGACGGCCCGGCGCCCGGCGCCGCCAACGCCTTCGACGAGGGCACCGATGTGGCCGCGGCATCGCCGGTTCCCGAGGCGACTGACGTGCCCGAGGCCAGCCCGACGGTCGAGAGCGAGATCGGGCGCGATCCTGCCACGATCGGCGCCGACCCGGCGGCTGAGGCCGCGCCGCCGCCTGCGATCGGCGAGGAGGTGGCCGCTACCGAACCGGCCGGAGATAATCTTCCAGGCGTCGCGCAGAAGGCGGTCTTCTATCAGGAGCGCACGGAGACCGCGCCGGGCACGCAGGAGAGCGGCAATGTCGTGTGGTCGGTGGTCAACGAGCCGCCGTCGGAGGGCCAGGCGCCGGAGCCTGCCATCCGCGCCGTCGCCGACGTGCCCGACGAGAACCTCAAGCTGACCATGACCATCCGCCGCAATGCCGATCCGACGCTGCCGGCCAGCCACGTGGTGGAACTGATGTTTGACACGCCGCCCGATTTCAGCGGCGGCGGGGTCGCCAACGTGCAGCGTCTGGCGCTGAAGGCCACCGAGCAGGCGAGGGGCGAGCCGCTGATCGGCGTGGCCGGCAAGATCTCGGACGGGTTCTTCATCATCGCCCTGAACAATCTCGACCAGGCGGTGCAGAACAATCTGGCGCTGCTGGAGAGCGAGCAGTGGATCGACATCCCGCTCGCCTACGCCACCGGAAGGCGAGCCCTGATGTCCATCGAGAAGGGCGTGCCCGGAGACCGGGTGTTCAAGGAAGCGCTGGAGGCGTGGGCCGCCAAGACCTGACGGCGCCGCGCTTCGGGTGGGGCCGTCCTGCCCCGCCGCCCATCATGAAGAAGGCCGGCCCGCATGGCGGGCCGGCCTTTCGTCTGTCTGGTCTCGGAACCCGGGGCGGTCCGGTGACGGAAAACCGTCATCCGATCTCCTGTCAGGCGGGCTCCACCGCCCGGAGCGCCCGGTTCGTGGCATCGGCCGTGTCGCGGACGGCCTTCTGCACTTTCTCGAACGCCCTGACCTCGATCTGCCGCACGCGTTCGCGGCTGATGTCGAACTCGCCGGACAGCGTTTCCAGCGTCAGCGGCTCCTCGGCGAGGCGGCGTGCCTCGAAGATCCGCCGCTCGCGGTCGTTGAGCACGCCCATCGCGCTGCGCAGCATGCCGCGCCGCTGGTCGAGTTCGTCCTCGCGCGCCAGGAGGTCCTCCTGGGTCTCGCTGTCGTCGACCAGCCAGTCCTGCCACTCGCCGGACTCGCCCTCGGTCGCGCGGATCGGCGCATTGAGCGAGGCGTCGCCGGAAAGGCGCCGGTTCATCGACACGACTTCCTCGGCGGAGACGCCCAGCGACGTCGCGATCTGCTCGACCTGCTCCGGCCGCAGATCGCCCTCGTCGAGCGCCTGGATCCGGCTTTTCATCTTGCGCAGGTTGAAGAACAGCCGCTTCTGGTTGGCGGTCGTCCCCATCTTCACGAGGCTCCAGGAGCGCAGGATGTACTCCTGGATCGACGCCTTGATCCACCACATCGCGTATGTCGCGAGGCGGAAGCCCCGCTCGGGGTCGAAGCGCTTGACCGCCTGCATCAGGCCGACATTGCCCTCCGACACGACCTCGCCGATCGGCAGGCCGTAGCCGCGATAGCCCATGGCGATCTTCGCCACGAGACGCAGATGGCTGGTCACCAGCCGGTGTGCGGCGTCGCGATCGTCATGCTCGGCGTAACGCTTCGCCAGCATGTATTCTTCCTGCGGCTCCAGCATCGGAAACCGCCGGATTTCCTCCAGATAGCGGCTGAGGCCGCCTTCGCCCGATGCGATGCTTGGAAGATTGACTTGGGCCATGTGTGCCCCTCCATCATTTGCCGGGCCGCTCCTCATCGAGCCGGTCCGCACGGAGGCCACATCACGCCAGCCCCCGCAACCTGTCGAATATGGGAATGGAAGCAGGCCAATTTCAGGCCGCCCGCCTGTCGAGCCGATGAACGCTGCGTTCGCGATCGAGACGCAGAGATGCAGCGAGTAAGGCCCGTCTACTCGTGAGGGATAACGGCGAGGGCGGCGCAAAGTTCCCGCATGTCGCCGGGCAGCGGCGAGCGGAAATCCAGTGTCTCGCCGGTCACCGGATGGACGAAGCCGAGGCGGTGGGCATGCAGCGCTTGCCGCTCGAACGCCTTCACCACGGCGGCGGCCGGCGCCTCCAGGCGCTCGGCCTTGGTGCGGAAGCCGGCGCCGTAGACGTTGTCGCCGACCAGCGGGTGGCCGATATGCGCCATGTGCACGCGGATCTGGTGCGTGCGTCCGGTTTCCAGCGTGCATTCGACCAGAGCGGCGATCCCGTCCTCGAGCGATGATACAGCCTCGACCTTGTAGCGCGTCACCGCGTGGCGGGCGTCGCCGCGGCCTTCGGGCACCACCGCCCGCTTCACCCGGTCGCTGGACGAGCGGCCGAGCGAGGTGGCGATGGTTCCCATCTTGCGGCCGGGCCTGCCCCAGACCAGCGCCAGATAGGCCCGGACCAGCCTCCCGTCCTTTCCATGGGCGGCGAACTGGTCGGCGAGGCCGCGATGCGCCACGTCGGACTTCGCCGCGACGAGAAGCCCGCTGGTCTCCTTGTCGAGCCGATGGACGATCCCCGGCCGCTTCACCCCGCCGACGCCCGAGAGGCTGTCGCCGCAATGGTGGAGGAGGGCGTTGACCAGCGTGCCGGTCCAGTTGCCGGCGCCCGGATGCACGACGAGGCCGGCCGGCTTGTCGACGACGACGAGATCGGCGTCCTCGTAGACGATGGTGAGCGGGATCGCCTCGGGCAGCGGATCGGCATCCTGCGGCGGCGGCTCCTCGAATTCGACGCTCTCGCCGGCGGCGAGCCGACGCTTCGCCGACGTCACGACGGTGCCGTCGATGCTGACCACACCTTCGGCGATCAGCGCCTGCACGCGGCTGCGCGACAGGCTTTCGCCGCTCTGGCGGGCGATGAAGAGGTCGAGGCGCTGGCCCTCGCTCTCGGCGTCGACGAGGAACCGTCTTGTGTCCATCGCTTCAACCCCTGTAGGACGCGGGCGTTGGGTAAACGAAGCGGACCGGACCGGGCATGACCATCAGGGACGAAGACGAGGCGGAAGAGCCGCTTGACCCGGCCGTGGAACGGCTGCGGCGCAAGATGGTGCGGCTTCTGGCTGTCTCGATCGGGGTCATGATGATCGGGGTTATGGCCGTGCTGGCCGCCGTTGTCTACAAAGCCGTGGGTTCCGGCGGTCCGGCAGCGACGGAGGGCGCCGAGATCGCCCTTGCCCTGCCGGCAGGCGCCGAAATCCTGAGCCTCTCGCTGGACGGCGATCGTGCGCTGGTCCACGCCAGCGTCGCCGAGGCGAATCGGATGTACCTGATCTCGCTGGCGGATGGCCGGATCCTGGCAACCTACACGCTGGGTGAGGGCGGTTAGGCACGCCATGTCTGCCTCGACCCGGCTGCGGGGAGGAGGCCGCCGTCTCCCGCCGTCGCCTGCAGATCAACGGGTTGCAGCGGATCGCGGCCTCCCTGTCGCTCTCGGCCGGCACGACGGGACGCCGCGCAGGCCAGCCGCGATTGGTCGGGCCGACCCCCTTGCACCCTGCGGCCGTGCCCGTTATATCGTCGGCCACTGGCACGCGCCCATCGTCTAGCGGTTAGGACGGCGCCCTCTCACGGCGCAAACAGGGGTTCGATTCCCCTTGGGCGTACCAGGTTTACTCAGCAATTTCAGAGTCTTTAAGGTCTAGGGCTATGCGCTGGTCGGCCGGAATCCTAACTTTGGGCTAAAAAGCCCAAAATCCCGCACACGATTCCGGCAGAACTGGCTTCCCGGTTTTCTCATGAGGAACCCGGGTTCGAGCGTGCTTACATTCACAGCCTGACGTCGCCGAATGGCAGCTAACGGTGCACGTTTCGCCAGTCTGCAAGGCCGATCCGATGGGCTGCTCCGGGCCGAGTGCAGATGGGCAGGTTTCGTGCAGCCCTATGTGATATGCGGACCTTCGTTCACGAAGCTAGCATGCAAAACGTTGGACGCGCGTTGCAGGTGAGCTGAAGGGGATCAAGTCGGATCTGGATCCGAAGCGATAGTCACGGAATGGGAGTCGAAGTCGATCGGAAGCTTGACCGTCAGGAAGCAGGAGGAATCCGCAACGTGCGGCGGAGCTGGATTCAAACGATCAGTGGCGTTTCATACGTATCAAATATACTGGACCGTCAGCTGGGGGCTAGCTATCGTCCCACGGCGCTGGATCGTGGAAGTGAGAGACGTTGGGGGAATAGATTGGCGAGTCTAGCAATGCCGCAGGTTTCACGCGGCCTGGCTGACCGCCGCAAGATTGGGGCTTTCTACACGCCGGTCGAGCTCAGCCAAATCCTGGCCGATTGGGCGATCCGAAGCGTCGGCGATACTGTTCTTGAGCCAAGTTTCGGCGGCTGTGGGTTCCTTGAGGCGGCATTTAACCGCCTCGAAATGCTCGGATCCTCCGACCCGGTTGCCAGCATCTTCGGATGCGATATCGACCCGGTCGCCTTCGAGCACCTGTCAACGGTGTTCAGCCGCCCCGTCGATCTCGACCAGTTCCGGCAGATCGACTTCCTCGATTGCGTGGCCGGCGCGAGCTGGCCGGATTGCTTCACGACGGTGCTTGCGAATCCGCCCTATATTCCGCACCAGCGCATCGATCAGCAGCGGCGGAAAGAACTTAGCGCCAGATCATGGGGCATACCGGACGTTGGCGGGCGGGCGAGCCTGTGGGCATATTTTTTGGCGCATTCGGTGTCCCTGCTTGAGGAAGGTGGCCGGATGGCCTGGGTTCTTCCGGGCGCGGCCCTGCAGGCGGATTATGCCGCGTCGTGCAGAGATTATCTCGGCCGGCACTTCGACCGTTGCGCGGCGATCGTGGTCCGCGAACGCCTGTTTCTCGAGGAGGGCGCCGACGAAGAGACGGTGATCCTGCTCGCGGACGGACATCGCAGGCGCGCCGGGGTGGGCGTGATCGAACTCGGCGAAGCGCAAACGCTGGCGGAGCTTCGCGCGCGGATCGCCGACTGGAGCGTCGGCCGTTGGAAAGGCAATACAACCGGCGTGTGCCCGGCAGCGCTCAGCCTAACATCGGGCGAACTGGCCCGGTTTGAGGCGCTCGCCGGAGATGCGTCATGTCGAACCGTCGGCGACTTCGCGAAGGTCCAGATCGGCATCGTCACCGGAGCTAACCCATTTTTCGTGCTTCACCGATCCAGCCTCGATCAGGCCGGGCTCGTCGAAGCCGATTGCAGTCCAATCCTATCCAAATACCGGCAAGCACCGGGGCTGACTTTCACGGTCTCCGATCATGCGACCGCTTTGGAAAAGGGCGAGCGCGGATGGCTCATCGACACCCTGGAGGTAGGGAGCAACGCCCGGATGGCGCGCTATCTCGCGACATTCGACGCTCAGCGTCTGACCAGCATAGGGACCTTTCGCAAACGGAGCATTTGGCACCGGCCGTGCGATAACAAGTTCCCCGACGCCTTCCTGCCGGTCATGCATCATGACGGGCCCCGACTGGTCCTCAATATGATCGGCTGTAATAGTACGAACACCGTTCACCGCGTTTATTTTCATTCAAAGGCGAACGCGTCCGACCACAAGCTCCTCGCTATCAGCCTTCTGACGACTTTCTCTCAGATCTCGGCCGAAATGGTGGGCCGGCGCTACGGCTCGGGGGTGCTCAAGCACGAGCCCCGCGATGCCGAACGCATCCAAGTGCTGATGCCCAAGCTCGCCCATGACGCGATTGAACGGGGCTTCGACGATATAGATCGCTATCTTCGAGACGGCGACGCGGCCGGCGCCTCCGCCGCGGCGGACGCGCTCGTTCTCGGGAGATCTGGCCTGTCGGCCGAGCAACTGAACGACCTCCGCTTGGCGCTCGTAACGATGCGCGAGCGGCGGAGACCTGATCGAAAGCGCGTCGAGCGCTCTAATCCCAATCCCCTGCCCATACCTCGTTGAGCAAAGTTGCTCGCGGCTTAAGCAAGGATTGCGCGAGCTTGTTGAGGTAGACAGGGTAGCAGAGCCGCTGAAACTGTGCGATCGCGTCGCACCAAGTCGGATCCTCACGTAAGCCCAACCACTTTTCTTCGAAAAAGTTAGCTGCGATCACCTCACAGAGGAGGGCCGCCTCCATCGGCGGGTGGCACCATCTCGGCGCCTTAAGGGGGTGGTCACGCTCCCGAAAACCTTGTTGGTGACCGCCAAATTGAAGATGGAACAGCGGCCCGGGTTGAAATCCGTCATCTTTCTCATTGGCAAGATCGACGTGCCAGCGTGCAACCGGCTCGTCGTTCAGATCGTCGAATTGGATAGCGATATCCAGCGCGCTGAACGGTGGCCGACCATTCAGGCTCTGGTCGACGACCAAATCGGCGCAAAGCCAAGGCTGAACGGCGTGACCGTTCTTGTCTTCGGTCCATTCGAACTTCACGCGTTCGTCAGGGTCGATCAGCAAGGACCATTCGCTTGGCTTCTGAGACTGTTTGATCTTCCTGCCTTGAGCTTCAAGGATTCTTGCGCCCTCCCTGGTAAGCACTCCTGCATCACCGAGCCTGCGCGCAACTGTCATCAGGGCCTCGCCTGCATCGCGGGCGGTCACTGCCTCAACCAGGCAAAGCCCAGGCTCGAAAGCCGCTGGCTCCTTGTCACCTTTGTCCTTCCTCTTGGCCTTGCCCTTTTTCATTCTCAACGCGCCGCAGGCTTATCCATGGTTCGTACTTTGGCCGCCACTCGTTCGTCGAGCTCGTCGATACGAAGCGTTGGATGCTCATTCTCGTAGCGGCCAGTTTGGACGCAATCCCAGCAGATCCGCCGGGCGATGCGATAGCGCGGAACCGCGCCTTCAAACGCGCTTACCGAATGCTTGACCTCGGCGCCGCGGCGGCAGGAGGCACATGCGAAAGATATTTTCTCGTCTTGGCCCCCGGTCCATGGTGATCTCGCCGGTTCAAGCGTAAGGTTGAGGGCGGTCCCGAGCCGTGTGGCACGCTCAAGCGCTGTTTTAGTGATCGGTCGCGCTCCCAACTTGTCTTCTAGCCAAGCCGCGATCCGGTGCGCCCACCAGCGTGGCCACCCCTCTGCAAGCTGGCCGGAATAGTCGAGACCCGCCTCAGAGAGCTTTGGTCGAACAGCCTCGAACGACGGCTGCGTGATCCCCAAACGCGCCGCCGTGTCGGCCTCGTCGAGGAGGAGTCCCGGCTTGTTGAACATCTGCTTCAAAAGGAAACCGACGACCTGATGCGGCGCCGACGCTGTCTCCACCGGCGTCCTCAGCTCCTGCAGATCGGTGAAGACCCGGTCCTCCTCTGATGTGTCGAGGAACAACTCGAGGCTATAGGCCTGCTGCTGAGCGAGGATCGCATACGTATTGGCGAGGGAAACAAGCTCGGTTTGTGTGCGCGCAGCATCGTCACGGATCTGCTCCTTCACAAACACCTTATCGAATAGGTCGTGCGCCGTCCGATCCGGATCAAACAGGCTCCTAATTTTTGTCTCTGCAGACACCAAGACGATTGGAAAGTCCTTTGCAGGCGCGACCACTGCCTTATCCCGCAGATGCTGCGCGACCGCACTCGCCTTAAATGTCTTGTCCGCGGCAAGTTTGCCGACCTCCTCGTCCAGGCGGTAATCAAGCGCCACCACATCCGGGCTACGTTCGAGAATCCGATTGGCCAAGGATGCAATATCAGTATCGACCAAGAAATGTTCGAACTCGATAACGCCTTGTCGGCTCAGCAGCCGAGCATAGACCTTTTCCTTGTCGTCCACAAAGACACCGGTCTTACTCATCCCTGCCGTTCTTCCTGCTCACTTGCTTCCAGTAGTGTGATCTCGATCCTGCAGCGGTAGCCGTCGCTGGGCTCCGCGACCCGCGCGGCGCCGCCGTAGCTGCTCGCGATATCCGACACAATTTTCAGGCCGAGCCCGGTGCCGGGGCCGGCGACGCCATCGTCCTCGACACCGGTCGTGGTCGTAAAGAAGGCGTCGAAAACGCGTTCCCAGTTTTCGGGCGGGATGCCGCCGCCATTGTCTTCGAATCCGATCACGACGTGTCGCCCGACATGTCGGGCGTCAATGCGCACACGCCGATCCGAAACTTTAGCTTTGCGCATCGACTTAATCGCGTTGGTCAACAGATTGAGTAGAACCGTATTGAACTCACTAGAGTGCATCGGCACGGTGTGCAATTGCGAGGGCCGGACATCTGGTTCGTCGAACCGGATGTTCTGCTTGCGCATATATTCGCCGAACTGGCGGGTGAACCGTTCGAGGGTGCCGCGCACTGAAAGAGAGCGCAGCTCTCGGCTTTCGGTGCTCGACATCAACCCGGCGATATAGCCCCCAATGTCGAGCAACCGGTCCGAAGCCGCCGCTAGATCGTCGAGCTCGAGCGCGAGCGCAGCTTTCTCCCCGTCATTGCGCAGGCCCGCAATAACCTGCCGAACGACCGCCAGATGCGCGAGAAAGTTGTCTTGGGCACCTTTGACCTCATGACCGAAGACGCTGATCGAAATGCCCAGCGAGGCCAGGATGCGGAGCATCTCTTCATATTCGAGCGATTCAGCGAGCTTCGCCTCGACCTGCTTTTCGTAATCGGCCGCCGCTGCCTCGGCGGCTATCAGCACCTCTACATCAGCCGATCCGACCGCCCTTCCACTAATCCGGAGATCACGAATGAGTTGAGAGGGCTTCACTACCGAGACGAAATCGCGCTGGCCGGCGGTCACTTTGCGGTGACGCATCACGCCGACCCGGCCCGCTGCCCAGATCAACGCCTGCTGAAGGAATGCTTGGAGCTGCGCGAAAGCCTCATTCTCGAGGAGACCCTCGCGGCTGCTCGTTTCCTCGAAGGCCGGGTTTGCCACGGAGTCGAGCCGGACCTGGCCAAACCAATTGCGGTTGTTTGACGGCAGGAGAATTGTGTTCCGCCTAGCCGCCATGTCGTCCAGTCCGAGCCAGTCATCGCGTTCCTCACCGTAAGGCAGAACTCGGAATCCATTGCGATAAACTCGAATACCGCCGAACTGACGGCCCATCTGCGCAGCCGTGGCTTGCTTCATCCCGGACAGCATGTCGTGGGCGTAAATGAAATATCGAGCTTCGAATGAGAACGGACCGGTGTGGTCCATGACCAAGTCGAACTTTGCAGTGTCGTCCAGATTAAGCTTGGCTGACACCACGCACGCGGTGGCGCTGCCATGTTCATCGACTGACCCGCTGACAATAGCGGCTGCCCGCGCCAGGAAATCCGTTTCAATCGAGAATTTCTTAGTCTGTTCTGCTTGCGAAACGCCGTTGATGAGGACCTGAAAGCCCGGATCGGCAGCGTGGCCGTCCGCCGCGGTTGACTGCACCGGAGCCAGCTCGAAGGGCGGCTGCAGCAGAATTACCGAACGCCAGACTCGCTCGATGGCGACGTCGGGCCAAACGTCCCGCAGGTTTCGGATTTGGAGCAGGGTTCCCTGCTCTTCAGGCTCCTTTTCGAAGCGTTCGACTCCGCTGAAGATATCTTGAAGGTTGCGCCCTGGCTGAAAGTCACGCTCCCAATCGAACGCGACGCGGTAGCCCAGCGGGCTGCCCGCCGGCTTGCTGACGAGCTGTAGCTGGCGACCAAGCCGCTGGACGGCAAAGCGCCCGATGCCTTTTCGCCCCGCACGTACGCGACCGAAGCGCGGCGAGGTTGGCTCGTTCACCTTCGCGGCGGTCGAGATACGCATCCATGCGTCGCGAATGACGTCCTCGGTCATACCAGAACCATCGTCTTCGATCGTCAACGTTCCGCCGAGCTTGGTCCGTTTCTCGAACGTCAGCGTGACCCTGGATGCATCTGCGTCGAACGCATTCTTGATCAGCTCGGACAGGGCCGTCTCCTGCTTGGCGACCAGCTCTTCGCCAAGGCGTTGGATATGGGCAGCATCGACGGAGAAACGGATAAAATCGGGATCGGAGTCGACTACCTCGCGACTGGCGTGCTCGATCCGGTGCCAGTCCGGCATGTCTTTCTCGAGTTCGGCCTGAATGATGTCCCGAAGTTCTTTGTCCCGCATATACATCCGCCCTTAGTCCAGATTGAAGCGAAAAGGAACTGGAAATCGTGTCCAGGTGGCAGGAGTGGTTATAAAGAATGCGGAACTCGCAGAGGGCTGTAAAATGGCAACACCTGTAAGGGATGAGGGCCGGAACGTCCTGCCGCGGTTAAGCGATATGCTCGTTCCTTGCTCGTTCGGGCGGAGGACCGATACACGGTGCAGAACGAGTTACACAAGATAGCGAGCATGAAAGCGATGAGGGCACTTTGATACGACGCTTAAGCGTATTGCCCGTCTTTACTGATTGAATTATGAGACTTGTCCCAGGGTGAAACGCCGGTCCCGACCCGAGTAATCATCCAAAATTGGACGTGGCTTTCATGTGTTGCGAGCTCCAAAGTCTTCACTACCGGCGAACCAGCGCGCTGGCTCGGTTTAGGAGCGGTCGGTCTCGGCATAGCGCGCGTTCCGGATGTCGCACTACAACTGGCCGACGAATGGCTGCCGGCCGTAGCCGAGCGCGTACAGTTCAACAAATTTGGTCTAGATCGAACGTTGGTGGGAGAGCACACAGGCCGACTAGGCTATCCCAATGCTTTACGTGCGGGGGCACATGCGGGCACAGGGGTACACGCGTGGCCAATAGCAGCAATAATTGATAGGGTCACACCCAAAACCAACCCGTCGCTGCATAGCATTCAGCCGCAGCGTCTAAAGGGCGTGCGTTAGTTCAGCCTAAGGGGCTCCCCCTAGGGTTCGGACTCATTCAGACCCAGAACGCGACAAGGGTTGCGAGCGCGACTGCGGAGAGGAAGTTGCGGGCGAGCTTGTCGTAGCGGGTGGCGATGCGTCGGAAGTCCTTCAGTCGGCAAAAGGCGGCCTCGATGCG
>DASYHY010000107.1:0-17186 GCA_036252795.1 Aurantimonas sp.
CTCGGCCTCCCCGCGTCCTGATCTACAGCCACGACACGTTCGGCCTCGGGCACCTGCGGCGCTGCCGCGTGATCGCGCAGGCGCTGGTGGCCCACCGCCCGGACATCACCATCCTCATCGTCGCCGGCTCGCCGGTCGTCGGCTCGTTCAGCTTCCCGCCGCAGGTCGACTTCATCCGGGTGCCCGGCGTGGTCAAGCTCGGCGCCGACAGCTACGCGCCGTCCAATCCCGGCCTGTCGCTGGAGGATCTGACGGAGATCCGCAGCGCGGTGATCAAGAAGACCGCCGAGATCTTCGATCCCGACATCTTCCTCGTCGACAAGGAGCCGCTCGGCATGCGCGGCGAGGTCGAGGAATCGCTGCAGCTGCTGCGCCGCAAGGGTGCGCGGCTGGTCCTCGGCTTGCGCGACATCATGGACGAGCCTTCGCGGCTGGTGGAGGAATGGACGCGCAAGGATGCCTTCGCGGCCATCGAGAACCTCTACGACGACATCTGGATTTACGGCCTGCCGCAGATCTGCGATCCGCTGGCGGGCATCGGCGTGTCGGAGGCGGTGCGCCGGAAAGCCGTGTTCACCGGCTATCTGCACCGGGCGGACGAGCCGTCGGGCGCGCTGCCGGAGCGCATCCGTCTCGGCGAGAAGCCCTATGTGCTCGTCACGACGGGCGGCGGCGGCGACGGCGCCATGCTGGTCGACTGGGTACTGCGCGCCTATGAGAGCGGCAAGGCGATCGGGGTACGGGCCAAGATCGTGCTCGGGCCGTTCATGGATGCTGCCCAGCAGGCCGATTTCAAGCGCCGCGCCGCCCGGCTGGACGAGGTCGACGCGATGACCTTCGCCGCGAGCATCGAGCCGCTGTTCGAGAATGCGGCGGGCGTGGTCGCCATGGGCGGCTACAACACGTTCTGCGAGATCCTTTCCTTCGACAAGCCGGCGGTGGTCGTGCCGCGCAGCCAGCCGCGGCTGGAACAGCAGATTCGTGCTTCGCAGGCCGAGGCTCTGGGGCTCCTGCGCATGCTGCCCGACGACCGGGTCGACGATGCCGCGGCGATGGCCGAGGCGATCCGGGCGCTGCCGACCCAGGCGCGGCCGAAAAGCGCCGCGATCGACGGCATCCTCGGCGGACTGGAGACGATCTGCCGGCTGACCGACGGCTACATGGCGGCCGGGCGAAGCGCGGAGTCCCGGGAAGCCGCCGCCTGGCCCGGCAAGGCACGGCCGTCGCTGCCGCGTACGGGCACGGGATGAAAGTAGCCTTCTACGCGCCGATGAAGGCGCTGGACGACCCGACGCCGTCCGGCGATCGGACGGTCGGGCGCGGCCTCGTCTCGGCCCTCAAGAAAGCCGGTCACGAGGTGGTCGTGCCGGCGCGGCTGCGCAGCTGGGACCGCGGCGACCCGGTCCGCCAGCGCCGGCTGCGCGACCTCGGCCGGCGGCTCGGAGACCGGCTGCTGGCGCGCCACGCGGGGCGCGGCCGGCCGTTCGACCTCTGGTTCACCTACCACCTCTACCACAAGGCGCCGGACTGGATCGGGCCCCACGTCGCCGAGCATCTGGGCATTCCTTACGTGGTCGCCGAGGCTTCGGTCGCGGGCAAGCAGCGGGGCGGGCCCTGGCAACCCGGCTATGACGCCAGCATTGCGGCGGTCGGAAGCGCAGCGCTGGTGATCGGGCTCAATCCGGCCGACCGTCCGGGCGTCATGCCCCACCTGCGGCCGCAGACGCGCTATCTCGATCTGGCGCCCTTCATCGATACCCGGCCCTTCGCGTCGGCGGCCGCGATGCGGGCCTCGACCCGCGCCCGTGTTGTCGCCCGTCACGGGCTCGATCCGGCCGTTCCCTGGCTGGTCAGCGTGGCGATGATGCGCAACGACCAGAAGCTCGCCTCCTACCGGGTCCTCGCCGATGCGCTGGCAGGCATCGCGGCACGTCCCTTCCAGCTGGTCGTGATCGGGGCCGGTCCCGCGGAAGAAGCGGTCCGCGAGGCTTTAGCGCCGCTCAAGCCGCGCGTCGCCTTTCACGGCGCGGCCGATCCGGCCGATCTACCCGGCCTCTATGCCGCCTGCGACATCCATGTCTGGCCGGCCATCAAGGAATCCTGGAGCATGGCCTTCATCGAGGCACAGGCGGCGGGGTTGCCCGTCGTCGCCGGGCGGAGCGGCGGCGTCGCCGGCGTCGTCGCGGACGGGGTGACTGGCATCCTCTCGCCGGAAGGCGACGCGGCGGGTTTCGCCGACGGGGTGCGCCGCCTGCTCGATCCCGCGACGCGCGGGATCATGGGCGCGGCGGCGCGCGAGCGGGCGCTGGCTGAGCACGACATCGTCGGCGCGGCGGCACGACTGGACGAGGCGCTGTCGGACGTGGCCGGAGCGGGTACGCAGCGCCGCATGGCGGTGGTCTGATGCGCGTCCTGTTCCACGTCCAGCATCTTCTCGGCGTCGGCCATCTGCGGCGGGCGGAACTGCTCGTAAACGCCATGGTCCGGCGCGGCATGGCGGTGACCGTGGCGCTCGGCGGCATGCCGGTCGCGGAAATGCCGTTCGCCGGCGCAGACATCGTGCAACTGTCGCCGGCGCGGCTCGACGGGGCGAACTTCAAGATCCTCTACGACGGCGAGGGGCGCCCGATCACCGATGCCTGGCGGGAGGCGCGCCGCGACGCGCTGCTCGATCTCTACGAGCGGCTGCAGCCCGACATCGTGCTCATGGAGATGTTTCCGTTCGGCCGCTGGCGGTTCCGCTTCGAGCTCGAGCCGCTGCTGGCGCGCGCGGCGCTCGACCGGCCGCGGGTGAGATGCGTCGCCTCGGTTCGCGACATCCTGGTCGAGACCAAGCATCCGGACCGGGCGGTGCGGGGCGCCGAGATCGCCCGCGAGCATCTCGACGCCGTTCTGGTCCACTCCGACCCGGCGCTTTTCACCTTCGACGAGACCTATCCGCACGCGGCCAGCCTCGCAGACCGGATCCACTATACCGGATACGTCACCGAGCCCGGCGACCGACGGAAGGCGGCGCCGAGCGGCGACGTGATCGTCTCGGCCGGCGGCGGCGCAGCGGCAGGATCGCTGCTGGCGACCGCCATGGCGACGCGTGCGCAGACGCCGCTCGCCGATCGCGTCTGGCGGTTCTTCACCGGCCCGCGCTGCCCGGACGACGTGTTCCGGCAGCTTCGGAGCCATGCGGACGAACGGACCATCGTCGCGCGCTTCGACCCGCGCTTCCAGGAGCGCCTCGACGGCTGCGCGCTGTCGATCTCGCAGGCCGGCTACAACACGGTGATGAACCTGCTGCGAGCCGAAGTGCCGGCGGTGGTCGTGCCCTATGCCGAGGGTGACGAGACCGAGCAGGAATATCGCGCCAGGCGGCTGGAAGCGTTGGGATTGCTGAAGGTGGTTCCCGAAGCGGCACTGTCGCCGGCGACGCTGGCCGCCGCCATCGGCGCCGCGTTGGCAGGATCGGCCTCGGCGCGGCCCGGCATCGACCTCGACGGGGCAGAGCATGCCGCCGGGACGATCGAGGCGCTGGCCGCTCGCGACGGGGACCAATCCTTAGCCGCAGGCGCCGGTGCTGCTGCCAAGTAAAACCGCATGACGCGGAACCGGCGCGGATGGTATTCCGGTAGAGGCTGCAGCGTCCTGATCCGGGGCCGGCTCGCGTTGGCGCGCAGCCTGTGGCGCAGGCTTTCGTCCGGAACGGCGGCGGCCGCCGCATGGACCGATCGAACGGCGCGCAGCCGCCGGGAGGATCGGTGGGGGAGGAGCGGCGATTGACCAGTGACGCACCGGTTCTGGAGCGCCCCGCGCGCGGGGACGGCGCGAACGCCCGACCGGCGGACGCCGCGCTCCTGTCGATCGAGGATCTGTCGGTCGAGTTCCGCTCCATGGCCGGCATGGTCAAGGCGGTCTCCGGGCTGTCGATGCGGGTCGAGGCGGGGCGCACGGTCGCGCTGGTCGGGGAATCTGGTTCCGGCAAGAGCGTCACATCGCAGGCGGTGCTCGGCATCCTGCCGAAGAGCGCGGCGATCACCACCGGCCGCATCCTGTTCCGCGACCCGGAACAGGGTGTCGTGGACCTCGCTGCCCTGTCGCCGCGCAGTCCGCGCTTCCGCGCCATCCGCGGCCGGGCGATCTCCATCGTCTTCCAGGAGCCGATGACGTCCTTCTCGCCGCTGCATACGCTGGGCGACCAGATCGGCGAGGTGCTCTCGGTGCATGGGCGCGCCAGCGGCGCCGAGCTGCGGGAGCTGACGCTGGAGACGCTCCGGCTGGTGCGCTTTCCCGACCCCGAGCGCGCCATGCGCTCCTATCCATTCGAGCTCTCGGGCGGGCTGCGCCAGCGCGCGATGATCGCCATGGCGGTCATCGCCAAGCCGGCGCTGCTGATCGCCGACGAGCCCACCACCGCCCTCGACGTGACGCTGCAGGCGCAGATCCTGAAGCTGCTGCGCGACATGCAGGCCGAGCTCAAGATGGCGGTGCTGCTGATCACCCACGATCTCGGCGTGGTGGCCAATCTCGCCGAGGAAGTGGTGGTCATGCATCACGGCCGGGTCGTGGAGGCGGGGACGGCGGCGGCGATCTTCGAGGCACCGCAGCATCCCTATCTGATCTCGCTGATGAAGGCCGTGCCGGATCTGGAGCCCGGCGAGGCGCGGCGGCTGAAGCCGATCCGCGAGATCAAGGTCGACGCGCAGGCGCTGATGCAGCGCGGGGACGAGGCGGACACGGTGCCGCCCGGCGCGCCGCTTCTGGAAGTCAGGGGACTCGGCAAGCGCTTCTCCCTGCGCCGCGACAGCCGGCTGCTGTCGCGGGCGCCGGCGCTGACGATCCACGCGCTCCGCGACGTGTCGATCACCGTCCATCGCGGCGAGTGCCTGGGGCTCGTGGGGGAATCGGGCTCCGGCAAGACGACGCTGGCCCGGGCGATCATGGGCGCGGTGCCGCAGACGACGGGTTCGGTCGTCCTGCATGGCTGCCGGGAAGGCGGCGTCGACATCGCGACCGCCTCGCGCCAGCAGCTCTTCGAGGCGCGGCGGCGGATGCAGTACGTCTTCCAGGACCCGTTCTCCTCGCTCGATCCCCGCATGACGGTCGGCGCGATCCTGGCCGAGCCGCTGGAGATCCACGGGATCGGCACGAGCGCCGATCGGCGGCAGCGCGTCGAGCGGCTGCTGGCCGCGGTCGGGCTCGAGCCGCAATATGCCGGCCGCTACCCGCACAGCTTCTCCGGCGGCCAACGCCAGCGGATCGGCATTGCGCGCGCGCTGGCGCTGGAGCCAGAACTCCTGATCTGCGACGAGCCGGTGGCGGCGCTCGACGTCTCCGTCCAGGCGCAGATCCTGAACCTGCTCAAGGACCTGCAGCGGCTCTGCGGCCTCACCTATCTGTTCATCTCGCACAATCTGGCGGTGGTGAACTACGTCGCCGACCGGATCGCGGTGATGTGCGACGGCGAGATCGTGGAGATCGCGCCGCGCGAGGCCCTGTTCCGCGCGCCGCTGCATCCCTACACGCGGATGCTGATGCAGGCGGTGCCGCATGCCGATCCGGCCCGGCCGCTCGACTTCGACAGCCTCCCCGCCGTCGGCCGGATCGGCCAGCGCGGATGGCCGGAGCCGTTCGCGGTCGTGGAAGGCCGCGCCCGTCCGCTGCTGGAAGCGGCGCCCGGCCACTTCGTGCGGGCGGTAAACCTCGGCTTCCTCGACACGGCGCCCGCCAGCGCCCTCACCGGGGGGTGAGATGGCGAAGGCCGACCAGCTCGACGAGAGCATCTTCGGCTATGTCTGGCGCCACACGAAGCGCCAGCAGTTCTGGCTGTTCTTCGTCCTCGTGCTGTCGCTGCCGTTCTACTACCTGACGCTCGACCTGCCGAAGCGGATCATCAACGGGCCGATCCAGGGCGAGTGGAGCGCCGGCGAGACGCAGCCGCTGTTCCGATGGATGCCGACGCTGCCGGATTTCCTGGGCGGCGGCACGTTCGCGCCGTTCGATCGCATCGAGCTCGACCGCATGGAAATGCTGGTCTGGCTTAGCCTGATCTTCCTGTTCTTCGTCGTCGTGAACGGCCTCTTCAAGTTCTATCTGTCGAACTACAAGGGGCAGCTAGGCGAGCGGCTGCTCAAGCGGCTGCGCTACGATCTGGTCGACCGCGTGCTGCGCTTTCCTACCGGGCGCTTCAAGCAGATCCGCGGCCCCGAGATCGCCTCGATGATCAAGGACGAGACCGAGCCGGTGGGCGGCTTCGGCGGCAGCGCGTTCGCCGATCCCGCCCTTCTGCTCAGCCAGGCCGCGACCGCCCTGCTGTTCATCTTCCTGCAGAATGTCTGGCTCGGCGCCGTCGCCGGGGCGGTGGTACTCGTCCAGCTGATCCTCATCCCGCGCATGCGCCGGCGGCTCGTCGTCCTGGCGCGCGCCCGGCAGCTGACTGCGCGGCTGTTGTCCGGCCGGATCGGCGAGATCGTCGACAGCATCCCGTCGATCCGCACCAACGACACCTCGAACTGGGAGCGGGCGGAAATCGGCAGCCGGCTCGCGCGCATCCTGCGGATCCGCACCGACTTCTTCCGCTGGAAGTTTATGGTGAACTTCATCAACAACTTCCTGGCCCAGACGACGCCGTTCATCTTCTATCTCGTCGGCGGCTATTTCGTCATCGTGGGGCGGCTGGACATCGGTCAGCTCGTGGCCGTCATCGCCGCCTACCGCGACCTTCCGGCGCCGCTCAAGGAACTGATCGCCTGGGACCAGTTCCGCGTCGACGTGCAGTCGAAATACGCCCAGATCACCGAGCAGTTCACCATGCCGGACCTGATCGACCCGGCTCGCCAGAAGGTCTCGCAGGAGTCTCCGCCGCATATCGAGAGCGGCATCGCGATCGTCGGCCTGCGGATCGCCGACGAAGGCGGCAACGATCTTCTGGAGCCGACCAGCCTGCGGCTGGTGCCGGGCGAGGCGGTGGCGGCGGTGGGGCCGGTCGGCGGCGGCGGCGAACATCTGGCCGATGCCCTCGTTCGCCTGGCCGAGCCGGCCGGCGGGCGGATCAGCATCGACGGGCACCCGCTCGACCACCTCACCGACGCCTTTCTGGGTCGCCGCGTCGGCTACAGCAGCTCGGGCCTGCATTTCGCCCAGATGTCAGTGCGCGACGCGCTGATCTACGGTCTGCGCCATTGCCCGACGGCCGCGCCGCACCCCTCCGATCCGGGCGAGGCGGCAAGGCTCGCCAAGGCATGGCAGACGGGCGACATTCGCCTCGCGGCCGATGACGACTGGATCGACTACGCCGCGGCGGGCGTCGAGGGATCCGAAGGGATGTCCCGCCGGCTGGCAGAGGTGCTGGACATCGTCGACCTGCGGATAGACGTCGCCCGCCTGGGGCTGCGGAACCGGCTGCCGACGGATCTACCGGAAGAGGTAGGCCCGCGGATCCTGGCGGCGCGCGCCCGCTTCCGGGAGCGGCTCGCCGAAGGCGGCGACGAGGAGTATTTCGAGAGCTTCGACCCCGAGCGCTATTCCGACTACGCGACGCTGGTCGAGAACCTCGTCTTCGGCATCCCGCTGCCAGAGGCGCTGATGGGCAATCCGCTCGTCGAGCGCCCGCAGATGCGCGAGGTGCTGAAGCAGACGGAGCTCGACGTCATGCTGTTCGAGATGGGACGGCAGATCGCCGAGACGCTGATCGAGATCTTCGGCGATCTCTCCCCCGACAACCCGCTGATGGACAGCATCGACCTGATGTCGCCGGACAAGGTCGACGACTACCGCACGGCGCTGCGTCGCACCGCCGGGGACGGGCCGCATCCCGGCAAATACCGGCGCGCCTTCCAGGAGCTCGCCTTCGGCTATATCGAGCCGAAGCACCGGCTGGGGCTGCTCGACGAGCGGATCAAGATGGCGGTGCTGGCCGCCCGTGCCCGCTTCCTCGGTCGGCTCGAGCCGGATCTCGCACAGGCGGTGGCGGTGCATTCGCCGACGGCGCTCAATCCCGCCGCCACGTTCCAGGACAACGTCCTGTTCGGCCGTGTCGTCGATCGCTACGCCGAGGCCGGTGCCCGGATCAACGAGGTGCTGGTCGCGACGCTCTACGAGACCGGCCTCGCCGAGGTGGTGTTCGATATCGGCCTCGGCTTCGACATCGGCAGCGGCGGCAAGCGGCTGTCGGCCGGGCAGCAGCAGAAGCTCGCTCTGGCGCGCGCCCTCCTGAAGCGGCCGGATCTTCTCGTCCTCAACCGTCCGCTCTCCGCCCTTGACGGCGAGACCCAGCAAGCGACAATTGCGCGCGTCCTCGCCTCGCGAGAGGCACTCGGCGTGACGCGGCAGATGGTTTTCTGGGTCCTGAGCCATGCAGATCACGCGCTTCAATTCGACCGGACGCTGCAATTCCGGGATGGGCGGATGACCGTGCTCGACAACCTCGTCGAGCAGCCTGTCGGCGAGCCGGCGTGACGTGATGGCGACCGGAACGGCAAAGCGAAGAGGCCCGAATTGACGCTTCTGAAATCCGAGATCGACCTGTTGCGGACGGTGCCGATCTTCGCCGGCATTGAGCCGTCACGGCTCAAGCTGATCGCCTTCACTTCCGAATCCGTCGCCTATCGCGAGGGGCAGGTGGTGTGCCGCCAGGGCCAGCCCGGCGACGCTGCCTTCGTGCTGGTCGAGGGCGAAGCCGACGTGACGGTGGCGACGGAGGCCGGCGATTATCTCGTGGCGACGCTCAGGCCCGGCGACGTCGTGGGCGAGATCTCGATCCTCTGCGACACGCCGCGGACCGCGACCGTCACCGCCCGCACCGGCCTGACCATGTTGCGGGTGCGCAAGGACTCCTTCCTGCAGCTCCTGAAGCAGTTCCCCGAGATCGCCGCCGAGGTGATGCGCGGCCTTGCCGAGCGCTTGACCAACATGAACGAGGAGCTGGTGCGGGCGCGCAACCTGGCGGCGGCGAGAGGCGGCGAGGCTTGAGCCGCTTCCAACTCACCATCTGGGGCGCCCGCGGCAGCATACCCGCGCCTGCCGCGGCGAATGTGCGCTTCGGCAGCGACACGAGCTGCATCGAGCTGCGTTGCGGTGACCATGTCATCGTCCTGGACGCCGGCACCGGCATCGTCGGCTGCGGGCGCGAACTGTACGATCGCGGCGTGAGCCAGATCGACGTGCTGCTCACCCACTGCCATTTCGACCACATCATCGGCCTGCCGTTCTTCATGCCGCTCTATTCTTCCGGCACGTCGGTGCGCATCCACGCCGGGCACTTCGAGGACGCCACCACCTGCCGGAATATGGTCGAGCGCTTCATGTGCCCGCCCTACTTCCCGGTCACGCCGAAGCAGTTCGCGGCCGGCATCCAGTATTGCGATTTCCGACCGCCCGAGGTGCTCGAGCTGTTCGACGACGTACGGATCCGGACGGTGCGGCTGAACCACCCGAACGGCGCGGTCGGCTACCGGGTCGAGCATGGCGGCCGCTCGGTCTGCTACATCACTGACACGGAGCACCGGCCCGGCGTCCGCGACGAGGCCATCTGCGACTTGATCGCCGGCGCCGACATCATGATCTACGACAGCATGTACACGGACGCCGAATATCCCAAATATCGCGGCTTCGGCCATTCGACGTGGGAGGAGGGGGTGCGGCTCTGCCGCGCCGCCGGCGTGCCGCGGCTCGTCGCGTTCCACCACGACATCTCGCGCACCGACGCGTGGCTGGCGGATCTCGTGGGGCGGGCGCAGGCGGTGTTCCCGGGGGCGCTGGTGGCACAGACGGGCCTGACCCTCGACATCGCCGAGCGGGTCCGGATCGTGGAGACGAGCTAGATGAGCCTCACCCAGCAGGTCGACGACTGGCTGCTGAAGGAAGCCCTCGGCAAGCCGAAACTGGAGACGGTCTTCGAACAGCTGTGCCTGCGGCTGACCGGAATCGGCGTGCCGATCGCCCGGGCGCGGCTCAACTGGCCGACGCTGCATCCGCTGTTCCGCGCCGAAATGATCAGCTGGCACCGCAACCAGCCGAACGCGGTCCTCGATCACTTCCATCATCAGGATTCCAACACCGATGCGTGGCAGCGCAGCCCGCTGCGCTACATGGTCGAATCCGGCCTGCCGGTGCTGCGGCGCCGGCTCGCCGGTCCGGGGCGCACGCTCGACTTCCCGCTCTTCGAGGAACTGGCCGCCGAGGGCTACACCGACTATCTGGCGCTTAGAAGCGAGTTCGCCGAGAAGAGCATGGTCATGCAGGGCCGGCCGGGCGGCATCATCGTGATCTGGGCGAGCGACCGAGTCGGCGGGTTCACCGACGAGGACCTGCGGGTGCTGCAGGAGATCCAGCGCTCCTTCGCGCTGGTCTGCAAGTCGATCATCCAGTCGCAGATCACCGGCAACATCGTCGAGACCTATCTCGGGCAACAGGCCGGGCGAAGCGTTCTCAATGGCAACATCCGGCTGGGTGACGGCGCGACCACCAGGGCGCTCGTCTGGTATTCGGACCTCAGGAACTCGACGCGGCTCACCGGCCGCCTGCCGAGCGAGGCCTTCCTGCAGCTTCTCAACGACTATTTCGAATGCGCCGCGCGGCCGGCGATACGTGCCGGCGGCGAGGTTCTCGCCTTCATCGGCGACGCCGTCCTGGTGATCTACCCGATGGAGGAGAGGACCGACCCCGAAGCGCTGACGGCCAAGGTGCTGGACGCCGTGGGCGAGTCCTTCCGCATGCGCGACGAAGCCAATCGACTTCGCCGGGAAGCTGGACTCGACCTGATCGAGTTCGGCATCGGGCTCAACATCGGCGACGTGGTCTTCGGCAATATCGGCGTGCCCGAGCGCCTGGCCTTCACCGTCATCGGCTCGACGGTCACCGAAGTGGAGCGCATCGAGAAGCTGACCAAGACCCTCGACACCAACATCCTCGCCAGCGCCAACGTCGCCGCCCTCGCGCCGGGCCGCTGGTGTTCGACGGGCGAGCACCTGCTCAACGGGGTCGAGCGGCCGATGGAGCTGTTCACCCTCTGCGCCGAGATGCAGGCCGCGCTCGGTCTCCCCGCAGCGGCCGAGTAGCCGCCGGCAGCCACGGCAGAAAGCTTCAGTGGTGCGGGTCCACCGCGTCGCGCAGGCCGTCGCCGACGAAGCTGAAGGCGAGGACCGTCAGCACCACCGGCAGCATCGGCAGCAGCAGCCATGGATAGAGCGCCACCGCCTCGATATTCTGCGCTTCCGCCAGGAGGACGCCCCAGCTGGTGATCGGCGGCCTGAGGCCGAGGCCAAGGAAGGAGAGGGCGGTCTCGGCCAGGATCATCGTCGGGATCGACAGCGAGGCCGAGGCGATGAGGTGGCTCATGAAGTTCGGCAGGAGATGGCGGAAGATGATCCGCCGCGGCCGCGCGCCGAGCATCTCCGCCGCCACCACGAAATCCTCCTCGCGCAGGGCGAAGAGCTTCGAGCGAACGGCACGCGCCAGCCCCGGCCAGTCGAGCAGGGCCAGGATCAGCGTGATCCCGAAATAGACCAGCAGCGGGCTCCATGTGACCGGCAGCGCCGCCGACAGTGCCAGCCACAGCGGCAGCTCCGGAATCGAGCGCAGGATCTCCGTGATGCGCTGCACGACCGAATCCACCCACCCGCCGAAATAGCCCGCGGCCCCGCCGATGGTAATGCCGAGCAGGAAGCTCAGCGTCACGCCGACCAGCCCCACGGTGAGGGATATGCGGGCGCCGTAGAGGATGCGCGACAGCATGTCCCGCCCGAGCCGGTCGGTGCCGAGAAGGAACAGCGTGCCGCCCTCGGGCGGGCAGACGAGATGGGTGCGGGCCTCGACGAGGCCCCAGAAGCGGTAGGCATCTCCCTGACAGAAGAAGCGGAGCGGCATCGGGCGCGTGGTGGCGGGCGTGTAGACGCGTTGCAGCGTGTCGAGGTCGAGCGCGTAGCGCAGCGGATAGACGAAGGGGCCGACGAACCCGCCATCATGGAACAGGTGCACCGACTGCGGCGGGGCGAAGATGTGGTCGGTGTGGCGCGCGTGCAGCTCGTAGGGCGCCAGAAACTCGATGAAGACGATCGCGACATAGCTGACGACGAGGAAGGCGAGCGACATCACCGCCACGCGGTGGCGCAGGAAGCGCCACCAGATCAGCCTGGTCTGCGAGGCGCGCGCATAGGCGGACGAGACGATAAACCCTTCCGCGACCGTCGCCTCCGGGTCGAAGGGCTCCTGCGAGACGAAATGCGGCAGGCTGCTCATCGCGGGGTGCTCTTGCCGAGCCGGATGCGCGGGTCGAGCAGAGCGAGCAGCACGTCGGAGACGAACATGCCGACGACGGTGAGGACCGCGAGGAACATCAGGAATGAGCCGGCCAGGTACATGTCCTGGCTGCGCAGCGCGGAGAGCAGCATCGGGCCGGTCGTCGGCAGCGACATCACCGCCGAGATGATCACCGAACCGGAGACGATCTGCGGCAGCAGCGTCCCGAGATCCGCCACGAAGGGATTCAGCGCCATGCGCAGCGGGTATTTCAGGAGCAGCCGCCGCTCGGGCACGCCCTTCGCCCTTGCGGTGACCACATACGGCCGGTTCAGCTCGTCGAGGAGGTTTGCCCTCAGCCGCCGGATCATGCCCGCGGTCCCGGCCGTGCCGATGACCAGCACCGGCACCCAGAGATGCGACAGGACCGAGCCGATCTTCGCCGCCGACCACGGCGCGTCGATGAATTCGGGCGCCATCAGGCCGCCGATCGAGGTGCCGAACCAGACATTGGCGAGATAGAGCAGGATCAGCGCGAGCAGGAAATTGGGAGTCGCCAGCCCCAGGAAGCCGAGGAAGCTCAGGCCGTGATCGGCCCAGCTGTACTGGTGCGTCGCGGAGTACATGCCGATCGGGAACGAGACCAGGTAGACGAAGAGGATGGTCGCGGCATTGAGCAGGATCGTCATCGGCATGCGCTCGCCGACGATGTCGGCGACCGGCTGGCTGTACTCGAAGGAATAGCCGAGATCGCCCTGCAGGAGGCCGCCGGCCCAGACGAGATATTGCTGCCAGAGCGGCCGGTCGAGGCCGTATTCCTCGCGCAGGAAGGCGATCCTGTCGCCGCTGACGGTCTCGCCCTGCGCCTGGAGTTCGGCGATGTAGCTGGTCAGATAGTTGCCCGGCGGCAATTGGATGATGGCGAAGACGAGAATGCTGATCGCCACCAGCGTCCACGCCATCGTCACCAGTCGCCTTGCCAGATACCGGATCACGAGGGCTTGCCCGCCACCGAGACCGAGGCGCAGTCGAAATAGAAGCCGTCCGGGTTGTAGATGCCGAAATAGGCGCCCGGATCGTAGTTGTAGGTGCCGCGCTCCGGGACGTTGTTCAGCCGGTTCGAGACCACCACCACCTGGTCCACTTCCGTGACGATGCCGATGGTGAAGACCTGGTCGGCATTGATCGCCAGCATCTGCTTCCAGATCGCGGCGCGCTCGGCCTCGCTCGTCGCCTCCCGCCAGGCGTGCCGCAGCGCAATCAGTTCTCGGACGCCGGCCAGGGCCGCGCTGTCGCCGAGCGCCTCGCCGCCGGTGCCGCCGGTCTCGACCCCCATGCCGTAGCCCGGCCACTGCAACTGCTCGGCATTCGACGGCGCCAGCTCCCGCGGGTCGGTCGCCGGCGTCGGGAGGCCATTGTCGAGCCCGCTCCAGACCGACATCAAGGTGGAGCCGGCCTTGACACGGTTGCGGAAGATCTCGCGCTGGGCCTCCCGCGTCAGGAGGTCGATCCCGATCCTGCGCCAATCCTCGCGGACCAGTTCCAGTACGTCGCTCTGCTCGCTGCTTTCGCCGGCCGTCTCGACGACGATCCGCATCTGCCGGCCGTCCGGCAGGCGGCGCAGCCCGTCTGGCCCGCGCTCAAGGCCAAGGGCGTCGAGCAGCGCATCGGCAGCCTCGGGATCGTAGTCGGTCCAGAGCTGCCTGAAGGCCGGCTCGTACAGGGGCGAGCCCGGCAGCACGGTGTTGCCGCCCGGCTCGGCCAGCCCGTAGAAGATGGCGTTGTCGATGTCCTCGCGGTTGATCGCCAGCGACAGCGCGCGGCGGAAATCCGCCGTCTGGAGGAGTTCGCGCCAGACCGGGTCGGCCGCGTTCAGGTTCGGGTAGAGCGTGACGTGCGATCCCCGGCCGGAGCGCCAGCGGCGCACGGTGTAGTCGCTGCGGGCCTCGCCGCGCTTGAGGAACGGATAGTTCGGAAAGCCGAGATAGGCCGCCTGCAGATCGGCCTCGCCATTGGCGACCTTGGCCGGGATCAGGTCGGGGTTCGCGATGGTCAGCGACACCTGGTCGATATAGGGAAGCTGCCGCCCCTCCTGGTCGACCCTGTGGAAGTACGGGTTTCGCTCGAAGATCAGCCGTTCCGCCGGCGGAACGGTCGCAAGCTTCCAGGGCTGGATGGTCGGCATGTCCGGGTTGTCGTTGCGCTGGCTGCGGTCCTTGTTGAAATGCAGCGCCGCCCAGTTGCGCTGGCCGGCCGCCTCGATCTTTTCTTCAAGCACTGCCGGGTCCTGATAGCGCTCGTGAAACTGCTTGAGATAGTGGGACGGGCGGAAGATCTCGAGCGGCGTTGCCGCCGCCAGCGACGCGAGGAAGTTGGGGTTCTGCCGGGTCCAGGCGTAGCGGACCTCGTAGGGGCCGGGAAAGCTGACCTCGGGCTCCTCGCCGTCGACCAGCAGTTCGACCGGCACGCCGAATTTCGCGATCGCCGGGTTCTTCGCCATGTCCTCCCAGAAATAGCGGAAATCCTCGGAGGTGAACGGCGCTCCGTCCGACCAGCGCATGCCGGGGCGAAGGTGGAAGCGGAAGATGCGGCCGTCCTCGACATCGACGCCTGCGGCAATGTCGGGGACGATGTCGAAGTCCGTATCGTAGCCGACGAGCCTTGAGTAGCCGAAGACCGGCAGGATGCGGGTATCCTTGGCGCTGGAGCCGAGCATGCGCAGCGTGCCGCCGAGCTGGTCGGCAGGACAGGTGCTCTGGACCGGCATGACCCGCGGCAGCAGCGGAAGGCGCTCGGCGAGCGGCGGCAGGCGGTTTTCGGCGACCGCCGCGGCGAGGGCCATGGTCTCGGCCGGACCCGCGTCGGCGGAACCGGTGAAGGCGACGCAAAGAGCGAAGGCGACGAGACGGCGGACGTGGCGCCGCGGCGATCTCGCTTCTGTCGCACCCCGCATGGCATTGTCCCTGTCGTACGGCCACCGGAGCAGTTAGCGGCGAGCGCGCAGCGATTGTCAATCGACTGCCGTCGTCCGAACACGCATGGGGGCGTCTCCTTCACCGGCGCGGTCAACGAGTTGCCGGCCGGTGTGCGATCCGTCTAGATGCCGGCGCCTTCCGGCGCGCCGCAGCGTCGGCGCGAGGGTACGCGGACCAACGGGAGACGCAGGCATTGGATGATCGGGCGCATCCCGTCGAAGGGCGCATCGCAACCCTCGTCAAAGGCTATCCGCGGCTTTCCGAAACCTTCATCGCGCAGGAGATCGCCGGGCTCGAGGCCCGCGGGGTTGCCCAGCTGATCGTCTCGCTGCGGCAGCCGGCGGAGGGGCAGGTCCATCCGGTCCATCGGCGGATCAAGGCCGAGATCCTCTATCTGCCGGAATATCTGAAGGACGATCCGAAGCGGGTGCGCGCCGGCCGCGCCTTCGCCGAGCGCCAGGAAGGCTTTGCGGCGGCGCTGCGCCTCTTCGAGGCGGACCTTGCCCGCGACCGGACCGCCAACCGCTATCGCCGGTTCGGCCAGGCCTGCGTCCTCGCCCGGGAACTGCCGGACGACGTCTCCTGGATCCACACCCATTACCTGCACACGCCGGCTTCCGTCGCCCGCTATGCCGCCGCGATCCGCGGCATGGGCTGGTCGTTCTCGGCCCATGCCAAGGACATCTGGACGAGCCCCGACTGGGAATTGCGCGACAAGCTCTCCTCCGCCGCCTTCGGCGTCACCTGCACCGGGGTCAATCTCGACCACCTCCAGGGGCTGGCGGCGGACCCGTCGCGCGTCGAGCTGGTCTATCACGGCCTCGACCTCTCCGAGGTCCGCCCGCCGGCAAGCCGCGGCCGGAACGGCCCGTTCCGCATCGTGACGATCGGACGAACGGTCGAGAAGAAGGGGTTCGGCGACCTGGTGCGGGCGCTCGGCCGGCTGAAGGACCGCGACTGGCATCTCGATCATGTGGGCGGCGGCCCGCTCACCGATACGCTGAAGGCGCAGGCGGCGCGTGCCGGGATCGGAGAGCGGATCGTCTGGCACGGCTCGCGGGAGCGCTCCTACGTCTTCAAGCTGCTCGCGGGCGCCGACCTGTTCGTCCTGCCGTCGCGCATCGCCCGTTCCGGCGACCGCGACGGCCTGCCCAACGTCCTGATGGAGGCGCAGGCGCACCGCCTGCCGGTCGTCTCGACGCGCGTTTCGGCGATTCCCGAGCTGGTCGAGGACGGGGTCACCGGCCTGCTGGTGGAATCGCGCGACCCGGCGGCGCTCGCCGCCGCGATCGCGCGGCTGATGGACGATCCGGGCCTTGCCGCCCTGCTCGCCGAAGCCGGCGAGGCGAGAGTGCGGGCGGCCTTCTCGCCGGAGCCCGGCATCGACCATGTCGCGGAATTGCTGCGGGGGGCCGCAGCGCGAATCGAAGCGTGAGCGCAACCTCGTTTCCGCCGGCCGCGGCCCGGCTTTCGGCTTCGCGGGACGGCTTTCGGCTTCGCGGGACGGGGGATGCCGCCTCGAACTGTGGTGGCGCGACGACGGTTTGCGCGAGCGCGGCGCCGCCTCCAGCTATGGTGGCGCGACGGGGACCTGCGCGAGCCAGGTGCCCCACATTCCCAGGAGCGCCCATGCGTCGACGTCGGCGTCGGCGCCGTGGCCCACAGCTCCGGTGGATCACGCGGCCCGACGGGCGCCGTGGCGCCGGAGGCTGCGGCAGGGCGAAGACGGGTCGACGCCTTTTCGCTTGTGCCGGACCGCCGGGTTTTGATAAGGAACCGGCGCGCCGGAAGGCGCCGACCATGCCTTGGCAGTTCGGCGGCGGATGCGGGCGGCTCCGGCCGCGCCGACCTGCCTCACCGAAGCGAAGACGATGCCGCCCAAACGGGCGGACGGCCGGAGAGGTGGCAGAGTGGTCGAATGCACCGCACTCGAAATGCGGCATACGGGCAACCGTATCGGGGGTTCGAATCCCCCCCTCTCCGCCA
>DASYHY010000108.1:0-2118 GCA_036252795.1 Aurantimonas sp.
CGCGGGCCGCTTCATCCACGCCTGGCACTTTGCCGCAGCGGACGCCCCGCTCTGGCAGCGGATCGCGGGCACCGCCCTCTCCTTCCTGGCGCTCGGTGGCGCGGCTCTCGCGGTGCTGGTCGCGGGCATCCTCGCCCTGACGTGACGCCGCTGCCGGCGCCGCCACTCACGTGGTGCGCGGGCTCTCGGGCCCGCGCCACCGCCGTCACGCCCGCGTCTCTCAAAGTGCCGCTTCGATCTTCTCGGCGACTTCCGGCGCAACCCAGGCTTTCCAGACCTCCGGCTCCGTATCGAGGAAGTACAGCGCCGTGTCCTCGCCGGTCGCCTGGTTCTCCTCCTTCCACGCCAGCAGCTTGTTGACCGTGTCGTTGCCCCAGGCGCGGCGGTCGAGATAGGCCGCGGCCTGCGGTGCGGACTCCGCCAAATCCTTGGTCACCAGCGTGTAGACCTCTGCCGGCGTCCAAGCGTTGATCTTCGGCGATTCGCAGTCCGGCTGGGTGGTGCAGGACTTCCATTCGGCCTCGTCGAACGGCACGTCCCATTCGAGCTTCTTCATCGGGTAGCGCCCGATGATCGGCGTCGGCGACCAGTAATAGCCGAGCCAGCCGGTCTGGTCGGAGAAGGCCTTGGCGATCGAGCCGTCGAGTCCCGCAGAAGAGCCCGTCTCGACGAGGTTGAAGCCCTTCTCGTCCGCATCGTAGGCCTTGAAGAGATTGCCGACCATGATCTGGCAGCCCCAGCCCGCCGGGCAGTTGTATATCGCACCCTTCGCCGGGTCCTCGGGCGAGGGGAACAGCTCCGGATGCTCCAGCGCGTCCGACACCGTTTGGATATCGGGATGGGCGTCGGCAACGTGCTGCGGGATCCAGAACCCCTCCTCGCTGCCGTCTTCCAGCACCTTTGCCGCATAGGCGATGCGGTCTTCCGCCACCGCGGCGTCGATCTGCTCGCGGAACTGGTTGACGAACATCTCGGGAGCGACGTCCGGCTCCGCCTTCTCCGTCATCGAGGTGAAGGTCGGCATCGTGTCGCCCGGCACCAGCACGGCATCGCAGCCATAGCCGTTCTCCAGCACGAACTGGTCGATGGCCGCCATGACCTCCGCCGAAGCCCAGTTCATCGAGGCGATGCTGACGGTTCCGCACTCGGCTTCCTGCGCGGCGGAAACGGCCGGCATGGCGACGGCGGCAGCGGCGGCCGCCGCGCAGGCGAGAATGATCTTCATCGTGGCGTCTCCTATCGGACACTGGGGTGATGACGACGGCATCGTCGTTGTTCGGCAGGCGGAAATAGTCGCAGCCCGCGTCGCGCACAGGACTGCCGCGCCGGGATTTCTGGCCTTCACCAACATGTGCGCTAGTCTTGGCGAAGACTGTCCAATCCAGCGGCGAAATTTGCCGGTCCATGGACTGGCAGGACATTTTCGCGGACGAGAAGGACACGGCATGACGCGGACAACGAGCTCGGCATTGGTAACGGCAGCCCTCCTCGCCATGGCCGGCTGCACCTCCAGCGAGCGCCCTGTCGCACCGGCCCCCGGGCTGGGGGGACCCGTCGCGGGTGCGCCGATCGGGGGCGCCTTGCCCGGCGGCCCCGCGGACGGTGCCTGCAACGCTGCCGCCGCGCGCCCGCTGATCGGCCAGATCGCCAATCTCCAGACCACCGAGCGGGCCGAGGCCATGACCGGCGCGAGCGACGTGCGGATCCTCTTCCCGAACCAGCCGGTCACGCAGGAATTCATCGCGACCCGGCTGACGCTCGACACCAACGACGAGAACCGGGTGACCCAGGTCCGCTGCGGCTAGAAGCCGACCGGACCCTCACGCATCACATGGGCTAGTCTTCGTAGTACGAGCGGTACCAGTCGACGAAAGCCCTCACCCCATCGCCGACCGGCGTCGCCGGCCGGTAGCCGACGGCCCGCTCCAGCTCGGTCACGTCGGCGAAGGTGTCGACGAGGTCGCCCGGCTGCAAAGGCAGCATCTCCCGCTGGGCCTTGCGGCCGAGCGCCGCCTCGAGCGCGCCGACATAGTCGGTCAGCTTTACCGGCGCGTTGTTGCCGATGTTGAACAGCCGGAAAGGCGCGTTGCTGGTCGCCGGGTCCGGCAGGCCGCTGTC
>DASYHY010000109.1:0-16915 GCA_036252795.1 Aurantimonas sp.
CGCCTTCCCGAACGTCTTGGGGAAGCTGCGCGAATAGGAGCGGACCTGGCTTTCGACGCGGTCGAACACGGGCGAGAAGGCGGGAATTTTAGCGGTCATGAACACGTCTTTCTTGGGACGGTTGATCGAAGAAGGTGAAGACTTTCGGCGCCTCAGGCGACGCTGCGCATCGGCAGCGCGTCGCGCTCGAACGGGCCGATCGAGACCAGATATTCCGTCTCGTGCTGGCCATCGAAATGATCGTCGCGCTTGAAGTGAGGCTGGCGGTTGAGATCGGCGTCGAGCGATTCGGCGATCGAGCCGAACAGCGCCCACGACGCCTTGTTGTCCCTGGTGATGGTCGAGTGGACGCCGCTGACGTCGGAACAGACGTCACGTGCCAGGACGGAGGCGATCAGCCGCCGCGCCAGACCTTGGCCGCGCGCGCTCTCGCTGACGCAGACCTGCCAGACGAATAGGACGTCGGGATCCTCGGGCGGGATGTAGCCCGACATCCAGCCGACCACCGCGCCATCGATTTCCGCGAGCGCGCAGGTCGCGGCGAAATGCGAGCACTGGAGCAGGTTGCAGTACATCGAATTGTCGTCGAGCCCGGCCGTTTCCTGCACCAGCGCCCAGACCGCGGCGCCATCCTCGGGGCGCGGCTTGCGGATGTGGGCCTTGCGGCTGGTAGGCAGGGTCTTGCGGGTGCTGACGTCGATCAAATGCATGAGGCGGCTCCGAGGCTGGTCAGCCAAGAACTTAGTATGATCAAACTAAATGTCAATTGCTGCGTCGGATCCCTTCCGTCGCCGGCGCCGAGATCACGCGAATCAAGCCACCGAAGTGAGATTAATGGGCATTTATCGCGTCTCTACCCCTTGATTTGGAACCGAAAATAATTCGTAAGGCTGAAAGATAACCGGAGAATGGCAGGGCGTGAACCGGCTTGGGTTCGGCCGGCCGAACGGCTAAGGTGTCTCGCTCGTGCCCAATGATGGATCGCGCTAATTGGAAAACCGTACCAAGCGTGCCCTTACCGCCATGCGCAAGATCCTGCGCGCGACTGACCTCAACGCCAAGGCGCTGTTGGTTCAGACCGGCCTCACCGCCTCGCAGCTGATTTTCCTGCAGATGCTGGAGGAGGGCGAGGAGCAGACCGCCGGGCATCTGGCTTCCCGCATGGGCATCACCCAGGCGACGGCGACGGTGCTGATCCACAAGCTCGAAGCGTCGGGCATGGTCCAGCGGCGCAAGGGCGAGACCGACCGCCGGCAGGTCTGGCTCTCTCTGACGCCTCGCGCGCGAGAAATCCTCACGATCGCGCCTGACGGGTTGCATGCCCGCTTCAACGACCAGTTCCTGTCGCTGGAGGACTGGGAGCAACTGATGCTGATCGCGTCGCTGGAGCGCGTGGCGGCGATGCTGGCTCCCGATATCCAGGACGCTGTTCACCGCCTTGAAGCCGACCACCCTCTGGTGACCGACGTCGTCTGACGCCGTCGTCGGAAAGCGAAGCCGGGGAGGCGGATGGCGCCGGCTTTCTGAATGTCGGGTGCGTGGCTCATACAGGTCCGCATGCTCGTACCGGAAACCGAGGGCGGCACGACCTGTCGCCGCTCGCTGGCGCTCGCTCGCTACTCCGCCGGCACGGTCTCGCCGGCTGGTCTTGCCGGCTCCTGCGTGCCGCGCGGCGCTTCTCGGCGGGCGAGCAGCCTGTAGAAGAGCGGGATGAAGAAGATCGCGACGAAGGTCGCGGCCAGCATGCCGCCGATGACGCCGGTGCCGATCGAGTGGCGGCTGGCCGAGCCGGCGCCGGTCGAAATCGCCAGCGGCACCACGCCGAGGATGAAGGCGAGCGAGGTCATGATGATCGGCCGGAAGCGCAGCTTGGCGCCTTCCAGCGCGGCGTCGAAGGCCGAGAGTCCCTCCTGCCGCTTCAGGACGGCGAATTCGACGATCAGGATGGCGTTCTTGGCCGCCAGTCCCACCAGCGTCACAAGGCCGATCTGGAAATAGACGTCGTTGTCGAGGCCGCGCAGCCAGATCGCCAGCAGGGCGCCGAGCATGGCGAACGGCACCGCCAAAAGGACGGCGATCGGCAGCGACCAGCGCTCGTACTGCGCCGAGAGGATCAGGAACACCATCAGGATGCCGAAGCCGATCGCAACCAGCCCGGTGCCGCCCGAAGCGATCTCCTGGTAGGCCGAGCCGGTCCAGGCGACCTGATAGCCGTCCGGCAGGTTCGCCGCGGCGACTTCCTGCATCGCCTGCAGCGCCTGACCGGATGAATAGCCGGGGGCGGGGCCGCCCGAGACCTTGGCCGCGTTGAAGGCGTTGAACCGCTCGATCAGGTCGGGGCCGACCACGCGCTCCACCGTCAGCAGCGTGTCGAGCGGGATCATCGAGCCGTTCGACGCCTGGACATAGACGAAGCGTAGGTCGTCCGGCTTCTCGCGGAAATCGGATTCCGACTGCAGCGACACGCGGTAGTTGCGCCCCAGCAGCGTGAAGTCGTTGACGTAGAGCGAGCCGAAGGTCGACTGCATCGTCTCGAAGATCGACGAGATCGGCACGTCGAGCGCCTTGGCCTTCTGGCGGTCGACGTCGATCTGGTACTGCGGCACGTTCGCCGAGAAGGTGGTGCGCACGCCGGCGAGTTCCGGCCGTTCGGCGGCGGCCGCGACCAGCGCGTTGGTCGCCTCGATCAGCGACTGCGCGCCGGCATTGCGCCGGTCCTGGACGAACAGGTCGAAGCCGCCGGTGGTCGACAGGCCCTGGATCGGCGGCGGGTTGAAGGCCAGCACCATGCCGTCCTCGATCCCGGCATTCATGCCGATGAATGGGCCGACGAGATTGCGGGCATCGAGCGCCGGATCCTCGCGCAGCGCCCATTCCTTGAGGCTGACGAAGGCGACGCCGGCGCTGGATTTCTGGGTGCCGGCGAGAAGATCGAATCCGGCGAAGGCGGTGACGTCCTGCACCGCCGGGTGCTGGCGCAGATTTTCGCTGACCTGCGCCATCACCTCGGTGGTGCGCGACAGCGAGGCGGCGGGCGGCAGGATGGCGATCGCGAAATTGACGCCCTGATCCTCGTCGGGGACGAGCGAGCCGGGGATCGTCTGGAACATGTAGTAGCTGCCGCCGACGACGCCGGCGAACAGCACCAGCGCCAGGAGCGCCCGGCGCATGATGAAGGCGACGCCCGCCCCATAGGCATTCGTCAATTTGTCGAACCCGCGGTTGAACCAGCGGAAGGGCGCCCATGGCTCCGAATGGGTATTCTTCAGCAGGACCCCGCAGAGCGCCGGCGTCAGCGTCAGCGCGACGATGCCGGAGATCGTGACGGAGACCGCGATGGTCACCGCGAACTGCCGGTACATCGTCCCCGCGAGGCCGCCGAGGAAGGCGACCGGGATGAACACCGCGCACAGCACGAGGACGATGGCGATCACCGGCCCGGCGACTTCCGTCATCGCCTTGGCGGTGGCGTCCTTGGCGTTGAGCCCTTCGGTGCGCATGATCCGCTCGACGTTCTCGAGCACGACGATGGCGTCGTCGACGACGATGCCGATTGCCAGCACCAGGCCGAACAGCGTCAGGAGGTTGATCGAGAAGCCCAGCGCCAGCAGCACGCCGAACGTGCCGATGATCGAGACCGGCACCGCCAGCATCGGGATCAGCGTCGCGCGGAAGCTCTGCAGGAAGACGAAGACGACGATGAACACCAGCACCATCGCCTCCATGAAGGTGATCACCACCTCCTCGATCGAGGCCTCGATGAACTTCGTGGTGTCGTAGGGGATCGCGTAGGCGATCCCGCTCGGGAAGTTGGCGGAGAGCTCGTCCATGCGCGCGCGCACGCCGGCCAGCGTGTCCAGCGCGTTGGCGCCCGGCTGCAGGTAGATGCCGATCGGCACGGTCGGGACGCCGTTATAGGTGGCGTTGAACCCGTAATCCTGCGCCCCGAGCTCGATCCGCGCGACGTCCTTCAGCAGCAGCGACGCGGCGTTGGCGTCCGAGCGCAGGATGATGTTCTCGAAGGCGGCGGCGTCGGGCAGGCGCCCCGCCGTGGTCACCGAATAGGTGAAGGCGAGGTCGCTGTCCGACGGCTCGGCCCCGAACTGGCCGGCGGCGAACTGGGCGTTCTGGTCGCGGATCGCCGTGGCAACGTCGCCGGGCGTCAGGCCGTAGGAGGCGAGCGCGTCCGGGCGCAGCCAGATGCGCATGGAATAGTTGCGGGCGCCGAAGAGCTGCGCCTCGCCGATGCCCGGCAGCCGCTTCAGCTCGTCGAGCACGTTCAGCAGCACGTAGTTCGACACGTAGGTCGCATCGTAGCGCGGGTCCTGCGACGACATGGACAGGACCGCGAGGATCGAGGAGTTCTGCTTGGCGACCGTCACGCCGAGCCGCTGCACCTCCTGCGGCAGCGAGGCGTTGGCCTGCTGCACCCGATTGTTCACGTTGATCGTCGCCTGGTCGGGGTCGGTGCCGCTGGCAAAGGTCACGGTGATGGTCGCCGAACCCGTCGAGGAGTTCGTCGACTGCATGTATAGCATGTCCTCGACGCCGTTGATCTGCTGCTCGATCGGCGCGGACACGGTCTGGGCGATGGTCTCGGCGCTGGCGCCGGGATAGGCGGCACGCACCTGCACCTGTGGCGGCACCAACTCGGGATACTGCTCGATCGGCAGCGCCGTGATCGACAGCAGGCCGCCGAGCGTGATGAGGATCGAGATGACCGCCGCGAAGATCGGCCGGTCGACGAAGAAGCGGGCGTTCACTGCTCGGACTCCGCGCTTTCCTGGCCGGCACGCGCCGCCGCGCCGTCGGGCAGGGCGGTCAGCGGCACGGGGGGAGCGGCATCCGCCTGCTCGCCGCCCGGCGCAGCCGCCTCAGGCACTTCGGCCGCCGCTGCTTCGGGCACTTCGTCCGCCGTCGCCTCAGGGACATCGCCGGACGCGGCGTCCGGCACGGCATCCGGCGCTGTCGCCGCCGATTCTTCCGGCGTCACCGCGGCCGGCACATCGGGTTGCGCGGGCTGCGCGGCCGGCTCCGCCGCAGTCTCGGCACTGCCAGCCTCGACGCTCCCGGCCTCGTGCGGCGCGACGGGAGCATTGGGCCGCACCTTGACGACGCCCTCGACGATCACCCGGTCGCCATCCGCAAGGCCGTCCGCGAGCAGCAGCGAGCCTTCCAGTTCGCGATCGACCCGCACCGGGCGGACTTCCGCGACGTTCTCCGCATTGACCGTGTAGACGAAGGTGCCCTGCGGCCCCTGCATCAGGGCTGCCGTCGGCACGGTGATGGCATCGTCCACCATCAGCCCCTCGACGCGCAGCCGCACGAACTGGCCGGGCAGGAGCTTGTCCGAGGGGTTCGGCAGCACGGCGCGCGACAGGATCGTGCCGGTCTGGGAGTCGATCGAGGTCGAGGTGAAGTCGATCGTGCCGGTCTGGTCGTAGGTGGCGCCGTCGCCGAAGGCGACCGTCACCTTCAGGTTCGAGGGGCCCGAACCGCCCTGCAGCCGGCCGCTGTCGATCAGGTCGCGGATCGAAGCGGCCTCGCGGTCGGCGGCGGAAAAATTGACGTAGATCGGGTCGAGCTGGCTGATCCGCGTGAGCAGGTCGCCGGTGTTGAGGAGGCTCCCCTCCGGCACCTGCTCGAGGCTGGTGATGCCGCTGACCGGCGCCTCGACCGTCGCATAGCCGAGCGACAGCGTCGCGGTGCGCAGCTGCGCCTCGGCGGCGGCGACCTGCGCGGCCGCCAGTTCGCGCGCCGACACGGCGTCGTCGAGGGCGGCGCGGCTGGAGGCGCCGCTCTGCGCCAGCGTGCGGGCACGCTCCTCCGTCCGCTGCGCCTGCCCGAGCTGGGCTTCCGCCTGCAGCACCTCGGCGCGCGCCAGCGCGACCTGCGCCTCGTAGGGCGCCGAATCGATGCGGAAGAGGAGGGTGCCCTGCGCGACGCGGGCGCCCTCCTCGAAATTGCGCTCCAGGAGGATGCCGCCGACGCGGGCGCGAACCTCGACCTCCCGCGACGCGGCGACGCGTCCGGCATATTCGTAAGGCACCGGCAGCGTCCGGCTCTCGACGGTCATGACGGTGACGGCAGGCGGCGGCGGCGCGTCGCCGCCTTGCGCCTGCGCCGGCGCGACGGCGCAGGCGAGCAGCCCCGTCAGGGCGGCAATCCGAAGAAACGCTTTCGATCCGGACATCTGGAATCACTTTCCGGCCGCTACGGCCCCGTCCCCTTGCATTGCAACATACATACAGCCATAAATGTATTGCAGCAAGGGAGGTCCAGTTGCGACGCACCAAGCAGGATGCACTGCTGACCCGCGAGGCCATTCTCGACGCCGCCGAGGCACGCTTCTACGAATTCGGCGTCGCCGCCACCACGCTGTCCCACATCGCTGCCGAAGCCGGGCTGACCCGCGGCGCCATCTACTGGCACTTTCCCAACAAGCTCGAACTGTTCCGCGCCATGCAGGAGCGGGCGCGGCTGCCGCAGGAAGCCTTCTTCAAGTCTCACAAGCCAGACGGGCGGCGCTCGCTGGAGGAACTCTACACCAATTCGATCGAGGCGTTCCGCCATCTCGAACGCGACGAGCGCGCCCGCAGGATCCTGACGATCCTGCTGCTGCGATGCGAGTATGTGGGCGAGATGCAGGCGGCGATGATGCGACGTACCGACGCGGACAACGCCATGCACAGGACGATCACCGCGATCTTCGCCGCCGTCCGCAATCGCGGCGAGTTGAAGCCCGAGTGGCAACCGGAAGTCGCGGCCACCGCCTATGTCTGCGCCGTGGGCGGGGTGATCTCCGAATGGCTGCGGTCCGACGGAGGCTTCGACCTGGTGACGGTTGGCAGCCGCGTCGTGCGCAGCGTCATCGCCGGCTTCGCCTGTCCGAATGTGCCCGTCGCCTGCCTGGAGGAGATCACCGTCGCGGCGGCCCGCGCGGAGCAGGGCGAGGGGGCTTGAGGCCGCATGGCAGGCGCTTTGGCAGGAATGCGCAGTTTTCTTTCGCGGATCGGGGGATATTTGGAACGCCCGATGCTGAACCGGCGCGCGTCAGGGTCTATGTAGCGGCGAACTGTCATGGCGGCGTGGCCCGGCTGGCCCGGAAATGCCGTGCAGCGGAACGAAAGGAAGTGCCTGATGAACTCTCTCGCCGCTCAGTCGGAGCCGATGCAGGAAACCGGCTTCCCCATCCCGGCGGGCGTCTTCGCCGAGCGCGTCACCGCGGTCACCCACTATACCGACACGCTGTTCTCGTTCCGCATCACGCGGCCGCAGAGCTTTCGCTTCCGCACCGGCGAGTTCGTGATGATCGGCCTGCCGAACGCCGAGAAGCCGGTGTTCCGGGCCTATTCGATCGCCAGTCCGTCCTGGGACGAGGAACTGGAGTTCTTCTCGATCAAGGTGCCGAACGGCCCGCTCACCGAGCACCTGCAAAAGATCGCCGTCGGCGACACGGTGCTGATGCGCAAGAAGTCGACGGGAACGCTCGTGCTCGACGCGCTCATCCCGGGCAAGCGGTTGTTCCTGTTCTCCACCGGCACCGGCATCGCGCCCTTTGCCGGCGTCGTGCGCGATCCCGAGACATACGAGAAGTTCGATCAGGTCATCCTCACCCAGACCTGCCGCAGCGAGGCCGAGCTTCGCTACGGGCGCGAACTGGTCGAGGCGGCACGGACCGACGAGCTCATGAGCGAGTTCATTGGCGACAGGCTGCTGTTTCACACCAGCGCCACCCGCGAGGGCGAGACCCGCGGCCACCGCATCACCACGCTGATCGAGACCGGGCAGCTCTTCGAGGCGCTGTCGATCCCGCCGCTCGATCCCGCTGCCGATCGGGCGATGATCTGCGGCTCGATGGCGATGCTGAAGGATACCGAGAAGCTGCTCGACGCGCGCGGTTTCACGGAAGGCGCCAACAACAAGCCGGGCACCTACGTGGTCGAGCGGGCGTTCGTGGACTAGACTGGCCACGACCCGTCCCCATGCTGCAGGCAAAGGCATCTTGGGGTATCCTGAGATACAGGTTACAGTCAGTATCTCGGGTCCCAGAGAGGGGTACGTAATGACGGTTGACACGAAGCCAGGCGGACCAGCGAGGTCGGGGAGGTTCGCGACGGCCTCCGGTGGCAAGGACCAGCGGGCGACTGGCGCGACGGGGACACGCGACAGCCGCAACGGCAAATTCGTCGAGCGGCAAGTTCTCGGCCCGGATGGCACTGTCAGGACGAGGATATCCCGCGATGTCATCTATGAGGCTCTTGCCGACTCCGCATCGAAAAAGCGTTAACTAGGTGCCGGGGGAGCATTCCACCGCATTCGAGCAGATCGACCAGCTTGATGACATCGATGAAGACGTCGTCGGTCATCTCGCCTACGCCTATTACAAGCGAGACAAGCGGGATCTGGCACTGAAGGGCGATCTAAACGAAGAAGCCCTGGCGCGTCACCACCTCACGTTGACGCCGCGGTTGATCCACCAATATCGAGAAAGTGCGCTGCTTCGGCTCGAGAGCTACGCGGAAGCCGTTCTCGACAGGTCGCGCCCGGAGATCCAGGAAAAAACCCGCATCGACGCCATCCAAGGCGTCGAGGAGCGGTTGAGCGAACGGATACGATCGGCAACCGCGTGGTGGCAGACGATTGTCTGGAATGTCGTTGCTTGGTTGATCTCCTTGGCGATCACCTTCCTGGTACTCACGTCGACCGGCGCGATCACGATCAACGTCGGCAGCGCTTGACACGGCGGCCGTGTCCCGGCACGGCGCGACGATGACGCACGCTCCCCATGCCGGCCTGAAGGTCCTGGAACTCGCCCGCATCCTCGCCGGCCCGTGGATCGGCCAGACGCTCGCCGATCTCGGTGCCGACGTCATCAAGGTGGAGAGCCCGGCCGGCGACGACACGCGCGGCTGGGGGCCGCCCTTCGTCGAGCGGAACGGCGAGCGCACCGCCGCCTATTTCCACGCCTGCAATCGCGGCAAGCGCTCCGTCGTCGCCGATTTCGCGACGCCGGAGGGGCAGGCGCTGGTGCGCGAACTCGCCGCCGAGGCCGACGTGCTGATCGAGAACTTCAAGGTCGGCGGCCTGGCGAAGTTCGGCCTCGACTACGAGAGCCTTAGGGCGGTCAACCCGCGCCTCGTCTATTGTTCGGTCACGGGCTTCGGCCAGGACGGCCCCTATGCCGGCCGCGCCGGCTACGATTTCATGATCCAGGGGATGGGCGGCATCATGAGCCTGACCGGCGAGCCGGCGGGAGAGCCGCAGAAGATCGGCGTGGCCTTCGGCGACATCTTCACCGGCCTCTACGGCACGATCGCGATCCAGGCGGCGCTGGCGGACCGGGCACGCAGCGGTCGGGGGCAGTATGTCGACATGGCGCTGTTCGACTGCATGGCGGGCGTTCTCGCCAATCAGGCGCTGAACTATCTCGCCTCGGGGATCGTGCCCGGCCGGCTCGGCAACGCCCATCCCAACATCGTTCCCTACCAGGTGTTTCCGGTCGCCGACGGCCATCTCATCGTCGCCTGCGGCAACGATCGGCAATTCGGCCGGCTCTGCGGCGCGCTGGGCGTCGCCGACCTCGCTCTCGACGAGCGGTACCGGACCAACGAATCCCGCGTCTCCCATCGCGAGACGCTGGTCGCGTCGCTGAGCGATGCGACGGCCCGCTTCCGGCGTGACGCGCTGCTGGCGGCGCTCGAGGCGGTCGGCGTTCCCGCCGGACCCATCAACGACGTGGCCGAGGTCTTCGCCGACCCGCAGATCGCTCATCGCGGCATGCAGATCGCGCCGGAGGGCCTGCCGGGCGTGCGTACGCCGATCCGCTTCGGGGACGTTGAGTTGACGCTGGACCGGCCGGCCCCCGGCCTCGGCGAGCATCAGGGCGCGCGCTTCGGCGACAGCTCCAGCTAGCCGCGGCTAAAGCTGCGACTCGATCGGCAGGAAGCCGATGATCGCCACCGCCATGCGCCGCCAGATGGTGGTTTCCGGATCGCGGCGCGCCTCCCGCCCATCCGCACCCGCCCCGTCCTGCCAGACCAGCGAGCCGTTGCGGAGCGTCAGCCGGTAGCTGCTCTGCGGTGCCATCTGCTCCATCAGCACCGCCCGCACCTCGCGCGTCAGATCGGCCTGCCGGAAGAGGACGCCCATCTCGGTGTTGAGCGACACGGAGCGCGGGTCGAAATTGAACGAGCCGATGAAGCCGGCTTCGCCGTCGACGGTGAAGGCCTTGGTGTGGAGGCTGGCCGTGCTCGAGCCGAACAGCGAGATGTCGTCCCGCCGGCGCCGGGGCCTCAATTCGAACAGCGCGATGCCGCTCTGGAGCAGCGGTGCCCGGTAGTTGGCGTAGGCGCCATGCGCCGCTGCGACGTCGGTCGCCGCCAGCGAGTTGGTGAGGACCGTCACGTCCACCCCCTTCGCCGTCAGTTCGCTCAGCCGCCGCACGCCCTCGTAGCCCGGGATGAAATAGGGCGAGACGATTTCCAGATGCGAGCGGGCGGACATCACCACCGGAATGATCTCGTTCCACAGCCAGTTCTTCCGGCGGCGGCTGTCGACCTTCTCCGGCGGATCGAAGATCACCCGCGCCTTCCGTGTCCAATGGAACGGCGCGTCCTCGCCGAGCATGGTCTGCGCGTCGCCTTCCTCGTCGACCAACCGCATGTAGGGCGCGGCGCGCTCGCTGGCGTTCAGCGCGCCCCATCGCTCCTGCAGTTCGGGCAGGTCGCTCTTGCCGTAGCGCGCCAGCTTGCGGATCGGCAGTACCGCCTTGCTGTTCCAGAAGAGGTCGAAGACGTCGGCAGCCTCCGCGACCACCGGCCCCACCGCCAGAAGGTCCATGTCGCGGAAGTTCGCCGTGTCGGATGCGTCGAAATAGGCGTCGCCGACATTGCGCCCGCCGACGATCGCCAGCCGCCCGTCCGCGATCCAGGCCTTGTTGTGCATGCGCCTTGTGGCGGTGAACGGCCGCCGCAACGTCTCGATGCCGCGATGCAGGGCGTTCGACCGGCTCTTGGCGGGGTTGAACAGCCGCACCTCGATATTGGGGTGGCGATCCAGCGCCAGATAGCTGCGATCCCTGCCGCGGGTGTTGATGTCGTCGAGAAGCAGCCGCACCCGCACGCCGCGATCGGCGGCGCTGATCAGCTCCCTGGCCAGCAGCCCGCCGGTCAGGTCGTCCAGCCAGTAGTAATATTGCAGGTCGAGGCTGCGGCCGGCGGCGCGGGCGGCCAGGACGCGGGCGGCAAATGCGCGGGTACTGCTCGACAGCAGCTTCAGGCCGCTCTCGTCCTTGTGCTGCCCCAGCATCGAGCCGACGAGCCGGTCGAGTTCGGTCACATCCTCCTGCGGGGCAAGCGCGAAGGACGGCGCGCCCGGCGCCACTTTCGCCACGCGGCCGAGCGTGTAGAAGCCCGCCAGGAAGGCGAGGCCCAGGATGATGGCGCATCCCACGATGATGTCGACCATGTCCATGGGCCGGTGGATCCTGTCGTCGTTCCCCGTTTCCGCCGCATCGCACGCAGCCCGACGGGAACATGCGACTCCGGCGTTCGTTGCGTGGCATCGGAGGCAAATCGCCTTATAGAGCCAACCTCAACGCGTAACCAACCGGTTGCGTCCCGCCCGGCGGCGACGGGTATTTTTCCGGCCGCCGAAACACAGCCGAATATCCGTTCCCGGAGCCGTGCAGCATGCGCCGTACCAAGCAGTCACCCGCGAACCGCCACAAGAAGCTCCGGCCGCTGCTCGTCTCGACCTTGCGCCAGGAGCGCAAGTCGTTCCTTTCCCAGAGCTGCCGGGGGCTGGGGCAGGCGACGACGATCGCCTCCTACAACGTGCACAAATGCGTCGGGATCGACGGGCGCTTCGACCCCGACCGGACGATCTCCGTGATCCGCGAACTCGATGCCGATCTCGTCGCCTTGCAGGAGGCCGACCAGCGCTTCGGCGAGCGGGCAGGGCTCCTCGACCTGCATTCGCTGGAGCGGCAGACGGGACTGGTGCCGATCTCCCTGCCGATCTCGCAGGGTGGCCATGGCTGGCACGGCAACGTGCTGCTGATCCGTGGGGGCACCGTCACCAACGCCCACCAGCTGTCCCTGCCGGGCGCCGAGCCGCGCGGCGCGCTCGTCGTCGATCTCACGCTGGATCACGGGCCGCTGCGGATCATCGCGGCGCATTTGGGGCTGCTGCGCCGTTCGCGGGCACTTCAGGCACACACGCTGCTCCAGGCGATCGAGCCGGGGGACGACGTGCCGACGCTCCTGATGGGCGACCTCAACGAATGGCGGCTCGGCAAGCGTTCTTCGCTGGTCGGGCTGGAGCCGCATTTCGGCCCCCTCGACGCGGCGATCCCGAGCTTCCCCTCGCGTTTTCCCCTGTGGGCGCTGGACCGGGTGCTCGCCAAGCCCCACCACCTGATCTCCAGCATCGAGGTCCACGACACGCCGAAGGCCCGCATGGCGTCCGACCATCTGCCGCTCAAGGCGGTCGTCCGGCTCGGCAATGCCGCCGCCGAGGAACTGGGAAGCGGCCAGGTCGCGGTCGCCTGACGCCGGTCGGCACCGCGGCTCCGGGCATGTCACACGGCGAGATAGCGCGAGATCATCTCCGGATCGCCGTCGAGGCTGGAGAACGAGCCGTCGAAGCGCACCGTGCCGGTCTCGAGCAGCACGACGCGGTCCGCAAGCATCCGCGAAAAGCCCAGATTCTGCTCCGACAGGAGAACAGCGAGGCCGGCCTGCTTCAGGGCGAGCAGCGCCTCCGCCATCGCCTCGACGATCACCGGCGCGATCCCCTCCGACGGCTCGTCGAGCAGCAGCATCGAGGGATTGCCCATCAGCGTGCGGGCGAGGGTGAGCATCTGCTGCTCGCCGCCGGACAGGCGTCCGCCCTTCTGGTCCCGCCGTTCGCCCAGGTTGGGGAACAGCTCGTAGAGCTTCTCCTCCGACCAGCCGGCCGCCCCATCCCTTGCCGCCTTGCGGCCCACCTCGAGATTTTCCGCGATCGTGAGATCCTTGAAGATGCGGCGCTCCTCCGGCACGTAGCCGAGGCCGAGGCGTGCGGCTCGCCAGGGCGCCAGGGCGGTGATGTCCTGCCCGTCGAAGAGCACCTGCCCGCGGCGCGGCCGCAGGAGGCCCATCGCCGATTTCAGCGTCGTCGTCTTGCCGGCGCCGTTGCGCCCCAGCAGCGCCACGACCTCGCCTTTGCCGACGCCGAGCGTCACGCCGTGCAGGATGTGCGCCTCGCCGTAGAAGCTGTCGATCGCCCGGAACTCAAGCATCGGCCTGTCCCGCGCCCGGAACCGGCGCCGCGCCACCGCCGAGATAGACCTCGCGGACCCGCGGGTCGCTGCGGATCGCCTCGGCCGCGCCCTCCGCGATCAGCGCGCCGCGGTTCATCACCAGGATCCGGTCGGCATGGGCGAAGACGACGTCCATGTCGTGTTCGGTGAAGAGGACGCTCGGTCCCTCCGCGGCCGTGGCGATGGACTTCACCAGCGCCATCAGCGCCTGGCGCTCGCCCGCCGCCATGCCGGCCGTCGGCTCGTCCATCAGCAGCAGTCGCGGCTGGCCTGACAGCGCCACCGCCAGTTCCAGCCGCTTCAGATCGCCGTAGGCGAGTTGCGAGGCGGGACGGTCCGCCGCATCCGCAAGGCCGACCGTCGCGAGCAGGGCATCGGCGCCCGCGGGGTCGAAGGCGACGGCCCGCGAGAACAGGTCGAGCCCGCGGCGCCGATGCGCGATGAGCGCGGTCTGGACGTTCTCGCGCACCGTCATCGACCCGAAGGTCTGGGTGATCTGGAAGGTGCGCCCCACCCCCTCGCGGGCGATGCGGCGCGCCGGCCAGCCGGTGACGTCCTTGCCGAACAGGCGGATCCTGCCGCGATCGGGCGCCAGCTGTCCGTTGAGCATGTTGAAGGTGGTCGACTTGCCGGCGCCGTTCGGCCCGATCAGCGCCACCACCTCGCCGGGCTCCATCGCGAAGGAGAGATCGTCGACGGCGACGACGCCCTCGAACGCCTTTCGAAGCTGTTCGACCGCGAGGACGCTCATGTCGGCGCCGCCGTCTGGTCGGGCCGGCGGCGCAGCCGGTCCGCCAACTGGCGGGCCCCGCCGGCGAGGCCCCTCGGCGCGAACATGCAGACGGCGAGGATGATCGCGCCGAAGATCGAGCGCCAGTAGTCGAGCCGGCTCACCCAGTCCTCGACCCCTGTGAAGACGAGCGCGCCGACGATGGGTCCCGACAGCGACTGCACGCCGCCGATCAGCACCATCAGCAGCGCATCGACCGAGCGGGCGACCGACATCTCGTTGGGAAAGATGCTCCCCTTGGAGAACACGAAGATCGCGCCGGCCAGCGCCGCGAAGATCCCGGCGAGGACGAAGCCGCCAAGCTGCCAGCGCCGGACCTCGATGCCCAGCGCCTCGGCGCGCAGCGGCGCGTCGCGGCAGGCTCGCAGCAGGTTGCCGAAGGGCGAATGGGCGATCCGGCGGAGCAGCCAGAGCCCGCCTGCCACCAGCGCCAGGGTCAGGAGGAAATAGGCCGGCCGCGAGGCGAAGGCGGCATCGGGCCAGACGCCGAGAATGCCGTCGTCGCCGCCCGTCACCCCCTGCCACTGGATCGCCGTGGACCAGAGGATCTGCGCGCCGGCAAGCGTCAGCATGGCGAGATAGACGCCCGAGAGGCGCACGCAGAACCAGCCGAGGAGAAGCGCGCCGCAGCCGCCCACGACGACACCGAGCGCCATCGCCGGCAGCATCGGCAGGCCGAGCGTCATCGCCGCCAGAGCCGCGCCATAGGCACCGAGGCCGAAATAGGCGGCGTGGCCGAACGAAATCAGCCCGCCGACGCCCATCAGCAGCTGCAGGCTGGCGGCGAACAGCGCCGCGACGAGGATGTCCGTCGCCAGTACGAGTGCGAAGCCCGATGTGATCAACGGGAGGAGGGCGAGAAGCGCGGCGCCGCCGGCCAGGATAGCCGCGTGGACGCGGCCCGGCAGCCGCAGCGTCGCGCCGCGCTCGGACGCGGCCGGCGCGGCCAGCGCCTGGCTGCCGAACAGGCCGACGGGCCGGATGACCAGCACCGCCGCCATCACCAGGAACGGCAGCACCATCGCCAGCGTCGGGAAGAACAGGACCCCGAAGGCATTGGCGACGCCGATCAGCACAGCGGCCGCATAGGCACCGCCGATGCTGCCGAGCCCGCCGACGACCACCACGACGAAAGCTTCGACGACGACGTCGAGATCCATGGCAAGGCTGACCGTCTCGCGCGGGGTCTGCAATCCGCCGGCGAGCCCGGCAAGGAACGCGCCGAGCATGAAGACGCTGGTGAACAGCCGGGCCTCGTCGACGCCCAGCGCCCCCGCCATCTCGCGATCCTCCGTGGCGGCGCGCACGAGGATGCCCCAGCGCGTCCGGTTGAGGGCGAGCCAGACGAGGCCGAGGACGATGGGTCCGGCGGCGATCAGCACCAGATCGTATTCCGGCACCGGCTCGCCGAGGATGCGCACCGCGCCGCCCAGCCCCGGCGCCCGCGGCGCCAGGAGATCGGTCGGCCCCCAGATGGCGAGCGCGGCATCCTGGACGATGAGCAGGACGCCGAAGGTCGCGACCAGCTGGTAGAGCTCGGTCGAGGCGTAGAGCCGGCGCAGGATGACGATCTCGACCAGCCCGCCGATCAGCGCCACCACGGTCGCGGCGATTAGCACGCCGCCCCAGAAGCCGAAATGACCCGCCGGGAAGAAGGTCACCGCCGAATAGGCGACATAGGCGCCGAGCATGAAGAACGAGCCGTGCGCGAAATTGACGATCCGCGTCACGCCGAAGATCAGCGACAGGCCGACCGCGACGAGGAACAGCGCCGCGGCGTCGGCCAGCCCCGCGAGCAGCTGGGCGAGGAAGAAGCCGACCGTCATGCCGTCATCGCTGCTTCTGCCGGGCGAAGCCGGGCCGGTGGATCATTCCGCCGGCCGCAGCGCCCTTGCCGCCTCGTCCGTCGGCAGATAGTCGGCGCCGTCGGCATAGCGCCAGTCGACCATGACGCCCTTGCCGTCCTCGACCGCGGTGCGCCCGACCCAGGCGCCCATTGTCGACTGGTGGTCGGAGGCGCGGTAGCGGAACGTGCCCGAGGGAGCATCGACGATCTCGAGGTCCTCGAAGGCCTCCACCAGGGCGTCGGCATCCGTCGAACCCGCCTTGCGCAGCGCCGCGGCCAGCGACAGCATCGAGTTGTAGCCGACCAGCGAGCCCGCATAGGGATGCTCGCCGTAGGCCGTCTCGTAGGCATCGACGAAGGCCTGATGCTCGGGCGTGTCGATCGCGTACCAGGGATAGCCGGTGACGATCCAGCCTTCCGGCGCCTCCGCGCCCAGCGGCTCGAGATATTCCGGTTCGCCGGAAAGGAGGCTCACCACGTCGCGGCCCTCGAACAGGCCGCGGATCTCGCCTTCGCGCACGAACTTCGCGAGGTCCGGCCCGAAGGTGACGTTGAAGATCGCGTCGGGCTTCATCGCCTCCAGCGCCCGCACGGTCGGGCCCGCGTCGATCTTGCCCTGCGGGGGCCACTGCTCCCCGACGAACTCGACATCCGGCTTGCGCTTCGACAGCTCGGCCTTGAAGGCGGCGACGGCGTCGGTGCCGTAAGCGTAGCTCGGCGCGACGATCGCCCAGCGCGTGGCGTCGAGCTTGGCCGCTTCCTCCGCCAGCATCGCCGACTGCATGGCCGTGGAGGGGCGCAGGCGGAACGTATAGCGGTTGCCGCTCGACCAGACGATGGCGTCCGCCAGCGGCTCGGTCGCCAGATACGGCACCTGCCGCTGTTTGGCGAAGTCGGTGAGCGCCAGCCCGACATTGGAAAAGAAGCCGCCCCAGATCACCGCGACGCGGTCGGAGGTGACGAACTCCTCCGC
>DASYHY010000110.1:0-4350 GCA_036252795.1 Aurantimonas sp.
GAGCGCGCCATGGATTCCAACGACCTCGAAAAGGAACGTGGCATCACGATCCTCGCCAAGGCGACGTCGGTGGAGTGGAAGGACACCCGCATCAACATCGTCGACACGCCGGGCCACGCCGATTTCGGCGGCGAGGTCGAGCGCATCCTCAACATGGTGGACGGCGCGGTCATCCTCGTCGACGCCTCCGAGGGTCCGATGCCGCAGACCAAGTTCGTTCTCGGCAAGGCGCTGAAGGTCGGCCTCAAGCCGATCGTCGCGATCAACAAGATCGACCGCACCGACGAGCGCCACCAGGAGGTGCTGAACGAGATCTTCGACCTCTTCGTCGCGCTCGACGCGACCGAGGAGCAGCTCGACTTCCCCGTTCTCTACGGCTCGGGCCGTGCCGGCTGGATGGCCGAGGCGCCGGAAGGCCCGCAGGACAAGGGTCTGGAGCCGCTGTTCGACCTCATCGTCAAGCACGTGCCGGAGCCGGACACCGCCGGCAAGGACGAGCCGTTCAAGATGATCGGCACGATCCTCGAGGCCAACCCGTTCCTCGGGCGGCTGATCACCGGCCGCATCCAGGCCGGCTCGATCAGGCCAAACCAGGCCGTCAAGGTGCTCGACCGCGACGGCAAGCAGCTGGAGACCGGCCGTATCTCCAAGATCCTGGCCTTCCGGGGCCTCGAGCGCGTGCCGCTCGACTATGCCGAGGCGGGCGACATCGTCGCCATCGCCGGCCTTTCCAAGGGCACCGTCGCCGACACGTTCTGCGACCCGCAGGTGAACGAGCCGCTGCTGGCGCAGCCGATCGATCCGCCGACCGTCACCATGTCCTTCATCGTCAACGACTCGCCGCTGGCCGGCACCGAGGGCGACAAGGTCACGAGCCGCGTCATCCGCGACCGCCTGCTCAAGGAAGCCGAAGGCAACGTCGCCCTGAAGATCGAGGAGTCGGAGGACAAGGATTCCTTCTACGTCTCCGGCCGGGGCGAACTGCAGCTGGCCGTCCTCATCGAGACCATGCGCCGCGAAGGCTTCGAGATCGGGGTCTCGCGCCCGCGCGTCGTGATGCAGAAGGACGAGAACACCGGCGAGACGCTCGAGCCGATCGAGGAAGTCGTCATCGACGTCGACGAGGAGCATGCCGGCGTCGTCGTGCAGAAGCTCTCCGAGCGCAAGGCCGACATGATCGAGCTGCGTCCCTCGGGCGGCGGGCGCCAGCGCCTCGTCTTCCACGCGCCGACGCGCGGCCTGATCGGCTACCAGTCGGAGCTTCTGACCGACACGCGCGGCACGGCAATCATGAACCGCCTGTTCCATTCCTATGCGCCGTTCAAGGGATCGCTGCCGGGGCGTAACAACGGCGTCCTCATTTCGATGGAGGACGGCGAGTCGGTGGCCTACGCGATGTTCAACCTGGAAGATCGCGGGCCCATGGTCATCGATCCGGGCGTGAAGGTCTACGCGGGCATGATCATCGGCATCCACAGCCGGGACAACGACCTCGAGGTCAACGTGCTGAAGGGCAAGAAGCTGACCAACATGCGCGCGTCCGGAAAGGACGAGGCGGTCAAGCTGACCCCGCCGATCCGCATGACGCTCGACCGGGCGCTTTCCTGGATCCAGGACGACGAGCTCGTCGAGGTGACGCCGAAGACCATCCGGCTGCGCAAGCTCTATCTCGACCCGCACGAGCGCAAGCGCTTCGAAAAGAGCCGCAAGGCCGCCTGAGACCAGGCCGCCACGGGGCGGCCCCCTCACCTGTCGCCCGCTGCGGAGCGGCGGCTCGCCCGCTCCGCCTCATTCCCGGCCGGCAAGGCTTCGTGCCTGCCTGAGGCCGGGGAACATCCAGGCCCAGAGCCCGGCGACGCCCATCGTCGCCGCGCCGCCGAGCACCACCGCCGGCACCGCCCCCAGCCAGAACGCCATGACGCCGGCGCGGAACTCGCCGAGTTCGTTCGACGCGCCGATGAACACCATGTTGACGGCGTTGACCCGGCCGCGCACCTCGTCCGGCGTCCACAGCTGCATCAGCGTCTCGCGCACATAGACGCTGATCATGTCCGACGCTCCCATCATCACCAGCGCGACGACCGCCAGCCACGGCACGGTGGCGAGGCCGAACACCGTGGTGAAGGCGCCGAACAGGAAGACGAAGCCGAACATCAGCGCGCCGGCCCGATCCTTGATCGGATGGGCGGCGAGCCAGACGGCCATCGTCACCGCGCCGATACCGGGCGCCGCGCGCAACAGCCCGAGCCCCCAAGGGCCGACGTCGAGTACGTCCCGGGCGTAGACCGGCATCAGCGCCACGGCGCCGCCCAGCAGCACCGCGAAGAGATCCAGCGAGATCGCCCCGAGCACGATCTTCTCCGACCAGATGAAGCGGAAGCCGGCGACGATCGTCTCGATGCTCGCCGGTTCGCTGCTGCGCCGCTGCGCCGGCGCGGAGATCGACATTACGAGGATGGCCGCCGCGAGAAACAGCCCCATTCCCGTCGTATAGGCGGCGATGGGCGACAGGCCGTAGAGGAGGCCGCCCGCCACCGGCCCGACGATCGCCGCGATCTGCCAGGAGGACGAGTTCCACGCGATGGCGTTGGCGAGTTCCTTGCGGGTCACGAGGTTGACCACCAGGGACTGCGACGCCGGCCCGAAAAAGGCCCTGGCGATGCCGAAGCCGACGAGGACCGCGAAGACCGGCAGCGGCGAGGCGAGGCCGTGCCAAGTCAGCAGCAGCAGCGCCAGCGCGCCCGCCGCCTCCACCACGATCGAGATCCCCATGATGCGGCGCCGCGAGAACCGGTCGGCCGCCGCACCCGTCACCAGCACCAGGAGCAAAGCCGGCAGGAACTGGCAAAGCCCGACCAGCCCGAGATCCAGCGGGTTGCGCGTCAGGTCGTAGATCTGCCAGCCGACCGAGACGACGACGATCTGGATCGCGAAGGTGGAGAAGAAGCGCGCCAGCCAGTAGCGCACGAAAAGCGGATTGCGAAATGCGGCGAAGCGATCGTCGTCGGGAACGGCCGCCGGCGCGCCGTCGGGCGCTGCCCCGGAGACGATATCGGTATTTTCGCTCACATGCGCACCCGCCGGTGTCCGGGTCGTGCCGCTGCGGGCAGCCCGTCCAGGCATGCGGGAGATCCGGGAAGAAAGGAAAGCTGGTGAATGGTGGAGCTGAGCGGGATCGAACCGCTGACCTCGTCATTGCGAACGACGCGCTCTCCCAACTGAGCTACAGCCCCGTCCACCAGTGCGAGCGGCATTTAGTGCGCCGGCCTCCACCCTGTCAACGTCTATCGCCGCATCCGGCGGCCGCTCGCCGTCACAGCCCTTGCTTGCGATTCCGCCGGGCGATGGCTACATCCGGATGACCATCGCAAAGGTTCCGGATCTTCATGCTCGCAGTCACCTACGTGCTCTACCAGGCGCTCAACCTCTATTGGTGGATCGTCATCGCCTCGGCCGTGCTCTCGTGGCTGTACGCCTTCAACATCGTCAACCCGGGCAACCCGTTCGTCGACTCCGTCGGTCGGTTCCTCTGGCAGCTGACCGAGCCCGTCTACCGCCGGATCCGCCGCGTTCTGCCCGATCTCGGCGGCATCGACCTGTCGCCGCTGGTCGTGCTGTTCGGCATCATGTTCCTGCAGTATCTCATCGTCTACTACATTAATCCCGCGATCATGCAGGCCGGGGTCTGATCGCACGGCCGTCCGGGTGGCGGCCGGCTTCTGGCGGGCGGCCGACGGCGGCGTCTACGTCGACATCCGTCTCACGCCGAAATCCAGTCTCGACCGCATCGACGGCGCCTTCCCTGCAGCCGACGGATCGGTTCGCCTGAAGGCGCGGGTGCGCGCCGTGCCCGAGGACGGCCGGGCCAATGCCGCGCTCGAGCAGTTGCTGGCCAAGGCGCTTGGCGTGCCGAAGAGTGCCGTGCGGACAGTCGCCGGTCACACCGCGCGGTCGAAGACGCTGCGGGTCGAGGGCGACCCGGATCTGCTCGGCAAGACCCTTAGGCACTTGGCCGGGTAGTCCCTCGAATATCCTTCCCTCCGACATTCCCGTGCCGCGCGAGGATCGCGCGCATCCAGATCCGCGACACGAAAAAGCCGCCGGGCCTGATGGCCGAGCGGCTTGCATTCGGACGTATTCGAGCGGACCGCGAAGCGGCCCCGTCGAGGTCTCAGCGGCGGCCGAAACGGACGACGGAGGCGATATCGCCGCGGTCGATGCCGATGTCGGCAAGCTCGCGGTCGTTCATCAGCTCGAGCTGGCGGATGTCGGCGCGGTGGCTGCGGAAGGTCTTGATGCGGGAGGCGAACTGGCGAAGCATGGGAGGTTGTCCGGTTTGGAGTATTTGCT
>DASYHY010000111.1:0-6226 GCA_036252795.1 Aurantimonas sp.
TCCCGAGGCGAAGATCCTCAAGCAGCGCGTGCGCGACAGGCTCGATCCCGCGCGCGACCTCGGCCACAGCGACCGCTGAGCATACACTGGCGATGGCCGCGTCAGTTCAGCCGGCGTCGATCGTCACGAAACGCCGGTCGAAGGCGACATGGCCGGCAATCGCCTCGACGCCTTCTTTCGGTGTGTCGTACGCCCAGACGGCATTGTCGGCGGCCTCGCCTTCGGCGGCGATCGACCAGTAGCGTGCCTCGCCTTTGTACGGGCAGGTCGTGTGGTGATTGGTCTCCTGCAGGAAGGCCATCTCCACCCGGTCCTTCGGGATGTAGAACACCGGGTCGTAGCCGGTTTCCCGCAGCACGAGAGTGTCGTTGGCAGATGCGACGATCGCGCCGTGGAAGCTGACGACCATTTTGCCGTCGAACGGCTCGATGGTGATGCGATGCCCGGTCTGGTTCTTCGCTGCCGCAGTCATGATGTCACCCGATGGTTGCGGGGGTTGCTGCTTGGTGGGCGGAGCCCGCGCCGGGTCGATCCCGGTGCGGGTCAGTCTGCGAGGCGGGGGCCGGAGGCACCGCTTCCGGCCCTGCCTCGCGCAGGTCTAGAGCGCCAGCGCCAGATGCGGCCGGCCGTTGGAGGTCTTCTCTTTTGTCGCACCGCCGGAGTCGACCACGACCGTCACGCGGTGCCGGAACGCCGAGAAGCTTTCGAACGCCACCACGTCGACGGGGGCGTCGAACTGGATGGTCGCCCGGTAGCGCCCGCCTTTCGGCAGCACCTGCAGGCCGACCAGCCGGCCGGTGAAGTCCTGGCCGAGATAGCGGCCAGAAACGGCCGCCCCGATCGTCAGGTCGGCAACGGTCGGGTCACGCTCGGCCAGTGCGCTGAGCGTATTCCAGTCGCGGTAGCCGTGCTGGCGGGCCACGAGCTCCAGCGCCGCGCCATGGCTGAGCGTGTGGCCGCCATCGGCTAAGCCGGTGCGCAGGCGCCGCGCCTGCGCCTTGAAGGCGGGAATGGTCGAAGTCATGCCGGTCATCTGCTGAACCTTTCGAGGTCGTCGCATGCGGCGTTGAAGTACGGGAGCTCGCGTTTGCCGGCCGGCCGCATGCCTCTCGATGGGACATCACGGATGACGGGGAAGGGATTTCACCATGGCTTTCGCCCGCGAGCGGCAGGGTCCCTCGGCCCTCCGTCCAGATGGTGGCTCGCCATCGTGCCGTCAATATTGGCCAGGGCGCAGGCCGGGCGCCGTGTAGCCGAACCGGACCCGCACGCGTAGAAAGCGTCAACGAAACGTCTCTTGCCGAAGGAACTTTCCATGCGCGCGCAACCACCGGCCTCCCATTATGTCGACGGGCTCTATGTCGAGGATGAAGCGGGCGAGACCTTCGACAGCCTGTATCCGGCAACCGGAGAGACGATCGCCCGGCTGCATGCAGCGACGCCGGCGCTGATCGAGCAGGCGGTGGCGGCCGCCGAGCGCGGGCAGGCGGTGTGGGCGGCGATGAGCGGCGCCGAGCGCGGCCGGATCCTGCGCCGTGCCGCCGCCATAATGCGGGACCGCAACCAGGCGCTGTCGGAACTGGAGACGCTCGACACTGGCAAGGCGCTCGCCGAAACGCTGGTGGCGGACGCCGCTTCCGGCGCCGACGCCCTCGAATATTTCGGCGTGCTCGCGGCCGATCTGCGCGGCGACTACATCGATCTCGGCGGCTCCTTCGCCTATACGCGGCACGAGCCGCTCGGCGTCTGCGCCGGCATCGGCGCCTGGAACTACCCGATCCAGATCGCCTCGTGGAAAGCGGCGCCGGCGCTCGCCTGCGGCAATGCGATGGTCTTCAAGCCGTCCGAGACGACGCCGCTGACGGCGCTGAAGCTCGCCGAGATCCTGTCGGAGGCCGGACTGCCTGCCGGCGTCTTCAACGTCGTGCAGGGCCTCGGCCCGGTCGGCGCGGCGCTGGCGACGCATCCCCGCGTCGCCAAGGTCTCGGTGACCGGTTCGGTGCCGACCGGCGCGCGCGTCATGCAGGCCGCTTCCGCCACCACCAAGCACGTGACGCTGGAGCTGGGCGGCAAGTCGCCGATCATCGTCTTCGCCGACGCCGATCTGGATGCCGCCGTCTCCGGCGCGATCCTCGGCAATTTCTACTCCACCGGCCAGATCTGCTCGAACGGCACGCGCGTCTTCGTCGAGCGCTCGGTCCGGCCGGCCTTCGTGGAGAAGCTGGTCGAGCGCACGCGCGCCATCGCCATCGGGGACCCGCTGAGACTGACAACCGATCTCGGCCCCATCGCCTCGCGCGCGCAATACGAGAAGGTGTTGGGCTATCTCGACGTCGGCCGCGAGGAAGGGGCGACCGTCGCCTGCGGCGGCGGGGCGGCGTCGGTCGATGGCTTCGCCGACGGCTGGTTCGTCGAGCCGACCGTCTTCACCGACGTGACCGACGCCATGCGGATCGCCGGCGAGGAGATCTTCGGGCCGGTCATGTGCGTCCTCGATTTCGACGACGAGGCCGAGGCGATCGCCCGGGCCAATGCCAGCGAGTTCGGCCTGGCCGCCGGCGTCTACACGCGCGACATCCAGCGCGGCCACCGCGTCGTGGGCAAGCTCCAGGCCGGCACGTGCTGGATCAACGCCTACAATCTCACCCCGGTCGAGATGCCCTTCGGCGGCGTCAAGCGTTCGGGCATCGGGCGCGAGAACGGCCGCGAGGCGCTGGCGCACTACAGCCAGGTCAAGTCGGTCTATGTCGAGATGGGCACGAGCGAAGCACCCTACTGAGGGAGGCGAGCGCCCGCTTCATCGTCCCTCCCGCCGACGGGGCGCCGTTCACGCGCGGATCGCCTGACCGCGGCGCTGGCGAAAGAACGGCCGATCGTCTACGCCCCTGGCGATGAACAAGCTCTTCTCGGTCCTCTTCATCCTCCTGATGGCGGTCCATCTGGTCCGCCCGCTCGGGCTGCCGGGACTGCGGCGGCGCGGCGACTTCTGGAAGATCGCGCTCATCGGCCTCTTCGTCTTCGGTGTCGTCGTGCTGATGCGCCCGGAATAGCCGGCGCCGAACCCGCCGGGCAGGCGGTCGCCGGCGCGGCATTTGTCTCGCCGGGTCGGCTGGTGTAGGAACCGCCTCTGCGGGGGACCTCGACGCGGGATCAGGACATTACATGGATCGCATTCGCATTCGCGGCGGCAACGAGCTGAACGGGACGATCCCGATTTCCGGCGCCAAGAACGCCACTCTGCCGCTGATGATCGCCGCGCTGCTGACCGACGACACGCTGACGCTCGAGAACGTGCCGCATCTCGCCGACGTCGAGCAGCTGATCCGCATTCTCGGCAATCACGGCGTCGACTATTCCGTGGCCGGAAAGCGCCTGCACCAGGATCCGGGCCTCGGCCGGACCATCCATTTCAATGCCCGCACCATCGTCGACACGACCGCCCCCTACGAGCTGGTCTCCAAGATGCGGGCGAGCTTCTGGGTGATTGGCCCGCTGCTGGCGCGCATGCACCGGGCCAAGGTCTCGCTGCCGGGCGGCTGCGCCATCGGAACGCGGCCGGTCGATTTGTTCATCGACGGTCTGCGCGCGCTCGGGGCGACGATCGACATCGACGCCGGCTATGCCGTCGCCGAGGCCAAGGGCGGCCTCGTGGGCAACCGCTACGTCTTCCCCAAGGTATCGGTCGGCGCCACCCATGTCCTGATGATGGCGGCCTCGCTCGCCAGGGGCGAGACCGTCCTGGAGAACGCCGCGCGCGAGCCGGAGATCGCTGATCTCGCCAAGTGCCTGAACGCCATGGGGGCGAAGATCTCAGGCGCCGGCACCCCGACCATCACCATCCAGGGTGTCGAGGCCCTGTCTGGAGCGCGCCACCCGGTTCTGCCGGACCGCATCGAGACCGGCACCTACGCCATGGCCGTGGCGATGACCGGCGGCGACGTCACGTTGACGGGCACCAGTGCCGGGCTCCTCCAGTCGGCGGTCGGCACGCTGCGCGACGCCGGCGTGACAGTCGAGAGCGTCGACAACGGCATCCGGGTCTACCGCAACGGCGGCGGCATCTCCCCCGTCGACGTCGTGACCGATCCCTATCCCGGCTTTCCGACCGACCTGCAGGCGCAGTTCATGGCACTGATGACGCGGTCGAGCGGCATCTCGCACATTACCGAGACGATCTTCGAGAACCGGTTCATGCATGTGCAGGAACTGGCGCGGCTGGGCGCCCGCATCAGCCTGTCCGGGCAGGTCGCGACGATCGAGGGCGTCGAGCGGCTGAGAGGTGCGCCGGTGATGGCGACCGATCTGCGCGCCTCGGTCTCGCTGGTCATCGCGGGCCTCGTCGCCGAGGGCGAGACCACCGTCAATCGCGTCTACCACCTAGACCGCGGCTTCGAGCGCCTGGAGGAGAAGCTGGGCCAGTGCGGGGCGGACATCGTCCGCGTCAGCGGTTGATCGTCTCGCTTCGGCTCGGGCGGGCCGATCTGCGGCCCGTCTTGCTTTTTCGGCCGTTTCCTCCGATCTAGAGCCCGATTTCCGTTTCGTCGCCGCGACCGCGGCGACTGTGCGACGCTCCGGCGCCGCACCCCGAACAACATTCAAGGCATTCCCATGGCAAAAGAAGAAGTTCTGGAATTCCCGGGGGTAGTCACCGAATTGCTGCCCAATGCGACCTTCCGGATCAAGCTCGAGAACGATCACGAGATCATCGCCCATACGGCCGGCCGCATGCGCAAGAACCGCATCCGCGTGCTGACCGGCGACAAGGTGCTCGTCGAGATGACCCCCTACGACCTGACCAAGGGTCGCATCACCTATCGTTTCAAGTAGCCCCTCGAACGGGACGGATCGATGCCAGCGCGCCCCCTTCTGGTGCTCGCCTCCGGTTCGCCCCGGCGGCTGCAACTTCTGAACCAGGCCGGAATCGAGCCGGATCGCCTGTTGCCGGCCGATCTCGACGAGACGCCGCAGCGTAACGAGCACCCCCGCTCGCTGGCCAAGCGGCTCTCCAAGGCGAAGGCCGAGTCCGCCCTCGAGACGGTCCGCGAGCTCGATCTCGGCCCCGCCTTCGTGCTGGCGGCCGATACGGTCGTATCCGTCGGGCGCCAGGTCATGCCGAAGGCGGAACTCGTTGAGGACGCCCTGGCCAATTTGCGCACGCTCTCCGGTCGAACCCACCGCGTCTACACCGGGGTCTGTCTGGTCGGGCCGAAGGGCGCACTGCGCCAGCGGCTGATCGAGACACGCGTGCGGTTCAAGCGCCTGTCGCGCGAAGACATCGACAGCTATCTCGCTTCCGGCGAGTGGCGCGGCAAGGCGGGCGGTTACGCCGTACAGGGTCTGGCTGGCAGCTTCGTCGTCCGGCTGGTCGGCTCCTACACCAGCGTGGTGGGACTGCCGCTCTACGAGACGCTGTCGCTGCTGGCCGGCGAGGGCTACGACATCCACGGACGGTGGAAGGCCGCGACGGTCGAAGCGGAAGACGCATGACCGGCGGGACGGCAAACGTCACGCCGCTGCGCCCGCGGCGGCAATGCCCGGAATGCGGGCGGCCTTCCGACCGCGAGAATTATCCGTTCTGTTCGCCCCGCTGCAAGTCGGTCGACCTCAATCGCTGGCTGACCGGACGATACGTCATTCCCGCCAGTGAAGAGGAACCGTCCGACGGATCGAACTGAGCCGACTGCCGGGCACCAAGCGTGCCGGCAGTCCTGGATTGCGGAGTCTTGACGAGCCGCTGAAAGCCGGAAAGCTCAGGCGGTGCGGTCGCCTTCTCCCGCGCCCGACTCGCCGCTCGATCGATGACTGTTCCAGCATCGCAGCTCACGTACGAAAGGTGCGACCCGCGGGTCTTTCTCCTGGCCGACGATCCCGAGCGCGCGCAGCGCATCTTCGACTTCGCTGGCGAGATGCCGGTCGTCGTTGTTGTCGTGGGACATGGCGTCCATCCTGATGGTGAGCCGTGACACGACAATAGAGGGATATCCTGCGCGCGATATCAAATGCTTTAAACAACGGTTCGTCGCCGGGCTGTTTCGGAAGCGCTGCGCCGATACAGGGCTCTGCCTCGCCCGACCGATCCCGCAGCCGGCGCGGAAGCGGCAGGGGCAGGGGCAAGGGGCCGGAGCCCGTATCGGGCTTGTGCTCCTGGCGATTGGACCTTTTTCTATCGGGCGACCGCGCCGACCACCACGTCCCCCTCGTCGCCGATGTCGATCCAGATGCCGGG
>DASYHY010000112.1:0-4922 GCA_036252795.1 Aurantimonas sp.
AATGGTGGAGCCGAGGGGGATCGAACCCCTGACCTTCGCAATGCCATTGCTCAAATAACTCGCTCTTTTGTTGATTTTGCACGGTTTTCTGGTGCGATACCAGCAAGAACAGGTTAGGAACATCGCCGTTCTGCGATACCGCTGCGATACCAGGTTTGAACAAGAACGCCGTCATCTCCAGGGACGCTGCATTCCACGCGCTGGCCTTGAGCCCCCCTCCTCTCGGGCATCCTGCGGGCTCCTTGGCACCGGTTTGCAACTAGATCACGCCATCCGGCTCGAGGCGGCACGGCGTTCCCGCGTCGGTCTCGATTTGCACCGTTGCGTGATCGATCCCGAACTGGTCGTGCAGCGCCGTGGCAAGATCGGCGGTGTAGGCGTCCCCCGGATAATCGCCGGGCATGAGCAGATGTACCGTGAGCGCGGTTTCGGTCGTGCTCAGCGGCCAGATGTGCAGATCGTGGATCGCCGCGACGCCCGGCCGCTGGCGAAGGAAGTCGGCGACTTCCTCTGTATCGAGACCCGGCGGGGTCGCTTGCAGCGACATGTTCACCGAGTCCCGCAGCAGTCCCCAGGTGCCGATCGCGATGACGGCAACGATGACGAGGCTCGTTACCGGATCGATCCACGCCCAGCCCGTACGCGAGATGATGAAACCCGCCACCACCACGCCGGCCGACACTGCGGCGTCGGCCACCATGTGGAGGAAAGCACCACGCACATTGAGGTCGCCCTTGCGGCCGCTGGCAAACAGCCAGGCGGTGACGCCGTTGATGACGATCCCAATGGCAGCCACGATCATCACGGTCGTGCCCGCGACGGGCGCGGGTTCGCTGAACCGGCGGATCGCCTCAACTGCGATCACAGCGATCGCGACGAGGAGCAGCAGCGCATTGAGGAAGGCGGCCAGGATCGAGGAGCTGCGCAGGCCGTAGGTGTAGCGGGCGCTCGGTGACCGCTTCGCGAGTGTCGCCGCCCCCCAGGCGATCACCAGCCCGAGCACGTCGGACAGGTTGTGCGCGGCATCGGCGAGCAGCGCCATCGAGCCGGCGAGGATGCCGTACACCGCCTCGACGACGACGAAGCCGATGTTGAGCGCGGTACCGATCGCGAAGGCACGCCCGAAGCTCGCCGGGGCATGGCTATGGCCATGCCCCGCATGATCGTGATCGTGGCTCACGCGTGCGCTCCTGTAGGCACGATGCCCGGTTCGTCAGGGTCGATCGCCGCCGGGCGCCACCCGCCGAACCGGGCGTAGAGCGTCGGCAGAACGAACAGGGTCAGCAGGGTCGCCGAGATCAGCCCGCCGATCACCACCGTGGCGAGCGGCTTCTGGACCTCCGCGCCCGCGCCGTGCCCTAGCGCCATCGGCACGAAACCGAGGCTCGCCACCAATGCGGTCATCGCAACGGGCCGCAGCCGGAGCAGCGCCCCTTCGCGCGCGGCCCGGGCGCGGTCCATGCCCTCTCGCATCAAGTCGTGGATGGAGGAGACCATCACCAGTCCGTTCAGCACCGCCACGCCCGACAGCGCGATGAAGCCGACCGCGGCCGAGATCGAGAACGGCATGCCCCTCAGCAGCAGCGCCAGGATGCCGCCGACCAGCGCCAGCGGCACGCCGGTGAAGACCAGCGCGGCGTCGCGCACCGATCCGAGCGCCCCGTAGAGCAGCAGCATGATGACCGCGAAGCAGACCGGCACCACGATGGCGAGCCGCGACCGGGCGCTGGCCAGGTTCTCGAACTGGCCGCCCCAGGTCAGGTAGGTGCCGGCGGGCAACGCCACCTGTGCCGCGATCTTGGCCTGCGCCTCCTCGACGACACCGGCGACGTCGCGTCCGCGCACATTGGCTTGGACGACCACGCGGCGCTTGCCGTTCTCTCGGCTGATCTGATTCGGCCCGTCTCCCAACCCGATTTCGGCCACGGAGGACAGCGGCACGAACGATCCGCTCGCGGTCGGCACAGGAATCTGGCCGAGCGTCTGCAGATCGGCGCGCGCCGTCTCGCCGAGACGGATCACGACCGGGAAGCGGGCGTCGCCTTCGAAGATCACGCCCGCCTGTTTGCCGCCGACCGTCGCCGCGACGACGTCCTGGACGTCGCCGGCGGACACCCCGACCCGGGCCATCGCGTCCCGGTTGGGACGGATGTCGAGGAGCGGCAGACCCTCGGTCTGTTCGACCCGGACATCGGCCGCACCGGGCACCTTGCGCAGCACCTCGGCGATCTGGACCGCGGTCGCGTTCATGCTGCCGAAGTCGTCGCCGAATACCTTCACCGCGATGTCGCCGCGCACGCCGGCGATCAGCTCGTTGAAGCGCATCTGGATCGGCTGGGTGATCTCGTAGCCGTTCCCGGCGATGGTCGAGACCTTCTTCTCGATCCGCTCGACCAGCTCCTCCTTGGGCAGGCTCGGATCGGGCCACTGGTCGCGCGGCTTGAGCATCACGAAGGTGTCCGTGGCGTTGGGCGGCATCGGGTCGCTGGCGATCTCGGACGTGCCCGTCCGCGAGAAGGCATATTGCACCTCCGGCTCGCGGCTGATCGTCTTCTCGACGGCGAATTGCATGCGCTGGCTCTGCTCGACCGAGGTGCCGGGCGGACGCCACGCCTGGACGAGGATGTCGCCCTCATCGAGCTGCGGCAGGAACTCCTGGCCGAGCGTCGTGAAGGCGAGCGCGGCGAGCGCGACCGCCGCGAGCGCGCCGCCCATGGTGAGGCTCGGGCGCCGCATCGCGGCATCGAGCCCCGGTTCGTAGCGGCGCTTGAGCCATGCCACGATCCGGCTTTCCTTTTCCTCGACCTTGCCGGCCAGGAACGCGGCGATGGCGGCCGGCACGAAGGTCAGCGACAGCACAAAGGCGAAGATGAGCGCGATGATGACGGTAAGCGCCATCGGCTCGAACATCTTGCCCTCCACGCCGGCGAAGGTGAGCAACGGCGCATAGACGAGGATGATGATCGCCTGGCCATAGACAGACGGCCGGATCATCTCGCGCGCCGAGGCCGCCACGATCGCCAGCCGCTCCTTGAGCGGCAGGAGCCCTCCGGTCTCGTGCTGGCGAGCGCCGAGGTGACGGAGCGCATTCTCGACGATGATGACTGCGCCATCGACGATCAGGCCGAAGTCGAGCGCGCCGAGGCTCATCAGATTGGCCGAGACGCCGGCGCGCAGCATTCCCGTGGCGGTGAGCAGCATGGTGATCGGGATCACCATCGCCGCGATCAGTGCCGCCCGGAAATTGCCGAGCAGCGCGAACAGCACGACGATGACCAGCACAGCGCCTTCCGCGAGATTGCGCGCGACCGTCGCGATCGTGGAGTTCACGAGTTTGGTGCGGTCGAGCACCGGCTTGACCACGATGTCGGTGGGCAGCGAGCGCCCGATGGCCTGCAGCCTTTCACCGACGTTGGTCGCAACGGTGCGGCTGTTCTCGCCGATCCGCATGACCGCAGTGCCGACCACCACCTCATGGCCGTTCTCCGACGCCGAGCCGGTGCGGATCCCCTGCCCCGCCTTCACGCTGGCGACCTGGCTGAGAAGCACGGGCACGCCCTCGCGGGTTGCGACCACGGTGCGCGACAGCTCGTCTGCGGTCCGAACCCGCGCATCCGAGCGGACGAACAGACCCTCGCCGTTCCGGTCGACGGTGCCCGCGCCGATGCTGGTGTTGCTGCGCTCGAGCGCAGTGGCGAGGTCCTGAACAGTGAGCCGCATCGAGGCCAGGCGCTGGAGGTCCGGGATGACCAGATATTCGCGGTCGAAGCCGCCGAGCGAGTCCACGCCCGCGACCCCCTCGGTACCGCGGAGCTGCGGCGCGACGATCCACTCCTGGACAGTGTGGAGGAAGGTCGCCTTGTCGCGTTCGCTGACGAGGTGCTCGCCCTCGGGCGTGATGTAGCTGCCGTCGCGTTGGAGCCCGGGCTCGCCGTCACGGTGCTTCACGCGGTTGAGTTCCTGATACTCGACCGTCCACATGAAGATGTCGCCGAGGCCGGTGGCGATCGGCCCCATCTCGGGCATCACGCCCTGTGGCAGGCGCTCTTCGGCCATTCGCATCCGCTCCGCGACCTGCTGGCGCGCGAAATAGATGTCCGTCTTGTCCGTGAAGACGGCGGTGATCTGGGCGAAGCCGTTGCGGTTGAGCGACCGGGTATAGGCGAGGCCCGGAATGCCCTTGAGCGAGGTTTCGATGGTGAAGGAGACCTGTCGCTCGATCTGATCGGGCGACAGCGATGGCGCCAGTACATTCACCTGGACCTGGTTGTTGGTGATGTCGGGCACGGCATCGATGGGAAGGCGCTGGAGGGCGAAGATGCCTCCAAGCGCGGCGACGAGGGTGAGCAGCAGGACAAGCCAGCGCCGCTCGACCGAGAAGGTGACGAGGCGGGAGATCATGGGCTCAGTCCATGTCCATCTCGCCACCCTTGCCGAGTTCGGCCTTCAGGGTGAACGAGTTCGTGGTAGCGATCCGCTCCTGGCCGGTGAGGCCGGAGCTGATGATGACCTGGTCGCCGTTGCGTCGGCCTGCCGTGACGGGCACCGCGCGGAAGCCGTTCGACGTTCGGACGAAGACGACCGTGCGGTTCTCGACGCTCTGCACTGCCGTCGACGGCACCGCGATGCTGCGGTCACCGGTAGCGGGCAGCATGAAGCTCGCCGTCACCGGCTCACCCACGCGCCATGTGCCCCCGCCATTGTCGAGCGTGGCGATGACCTGGACGAGACGGGTGCTCTCGTCGAGCGCCGGCGACACGAACGACACCCGGCCTTCCTGCCGGCGACCGGCAGCGGTCACCTCGACGCGGATGCCCGGCCGGATCCGACCCGCATCCGCCGGCGACACCGAGGCTGCGATCGTGACGCGCGACAGGTTCGCCACCCGGTACAGCTCGGCATTCGCGTCGACGGTCTGGCCG
>DASYHY010000113.1:0-15405 GCA_036252795.1 Aurantimonas sp.
CCGGTCAGCGCCTTCATGGTGAGGATCATGCGCGCGACGTCGGGATGCTCGATGATGGGGCTCATCTGCCCCGGCGTCGCGCTCTCCCCCGTCAGCCGGGTCGCCTTGCCCTGCCGCCGTTCACGCGCGTAGGACAGCGCCTGCTGGCACGCCGCCTCGGCCACGCCGATACCCTGGATGCCGACGAGCAGGCGGGCATTGTTCATCATCGTGAACATGCAGGCGAGGCCGCGATTCTCCTCGCCGATCAGCCAGCCGACGGCGCCGGCCTCCTCGCCTTCGACGAAGCCGTCGCCGTAGATCATCGTGCAGGTCGGCGAGCCGTGGATGCCGAGCTTGTGTTCCAGTGCCGAGCAGAACACGTCGTTGCGCCGGCCGAGGGAGCAGTCGGTGCCCGGCAGGAACTTCGGAACCAGGAAGAGCGAGATGCCCTTCACGCCGGGCGGCGCATCCGGCAGGCGCGCCAGCACCAGATGCACGATGTTGTCGGTGAAATCGTGCTCGCCATAGGTGATGTAGATCTTGGTCCCGAAGATCCGGTAGGTGCCGTCCGCAGCGCGTTCGGCGCGCGCCTTCAGCGCCGACAGGTCCGACCCCGCCTGGGGCTCGGTGAGGTTCATCGTCCCCATCCACTCGCCGGACACGAGCTTCGGCAGATAGAGTTCCTTCAGTTCGGCCGACCCATGCGCCTCCAGCGCCTCCACCGCCCCGACCGTCAACGTCGGGCCGATGGCAAAGCCCATCGAAGCGGAGTTCCACATCTCGAAGACGGCGGCGGACAGCGCCGTGGGAAGCCCTTGGCCCCCGAATTCCTCCGGCCCGGTCAGCGCGTTCCAGCCGCTATCGGTCCAGTCGCTGTAGAGCTGCTTCCATCCTGCCGGGGTGGTGACGACCCCATCCTTTGCGGCAGCGCCTTGCATGTCGCCGCTCTTCGCCAGAGGCGCCACGCGTTCGCTCGCGAAGCGCCCTGCCTCCTCGAGCACGGCCTTCAGAAGATCCGGGGTCAGGTCGCCCAGGAGCCCCTGATCCATGGCAGGTCCCAAGCCCGCGACGCTTTCCAGCGCGAAGGCGATGTCCTCGACGGGCGCATTGTACATTGGCCGTTTCTCCCGTTCATTGGGCGCATGCGGCGCCTGGACCGGCACCGCAGCTCGATATGCATCTTACGTAATAGTCAATCAACCACAAGGAACCGAAGGGCGTTCGTCGCCATTCTGTCATCAGGGACAGGGAGATGCATTCATGCGGTTTGTACGGTTCGGGGACCGGGGCGCGGAACGCCCCGGATGCATCGACAGTGACGGCCGCATCCGCGATCTGGGCGATCAGCTTGACTCCCTGGAGGGCGCCTGGCTCGACCCGGACAACCTTGCCCGTTTTGCCGCCATCGATCATTCCTCGCTGCCTCTCGTGGACGAAGGCGTGCGGCTCTGCAAGCCGGTGCGGCGCATCGGCAAGATCATCGGCGTCGGCCCGAACTACAGCGACAGCGCCGCCCTCGCCGGCTTCAAGATCAATCCCGAACCCACCCTGTTCCAGAAGGCCGCGACCGCCGCTTCCGGACCCAACGACGCGATCGAGATCCCGCGGCTCGCCAACCGGGTCGACTGGGGCGTAGAACTCGCCATCGTCATCGGGAGGGTGGCCAAGTATGTCCGCGTCGAGGAAGCGCTGCGTCATGTCGCCGGCTTCACGCTCGCCAACGACGTGACGGAGCGCAGCTTCCAGCTCCAGCGCGGCGGCCAGTGGACCAAGGGGAAGTCCCACGACACGTTCGCGCCGCTCGGGCCCTGGCTGGTCACCCCGGACGAGGTGGCGCACGACGACATCGACCTCTGGCTGGACGTCAACGGCGAGCGTCAGCAGAGCGGCAACACGCGGGAGATGATCTTCAAGGTTCCCTATCTCATCTCCTACATCTCGCGCTTCATGCGGCTCGAGCCAGGCGACGTGATCCTGACCGGCACGCTCGGCGGCGTCGGCCTGTCCTACGAGCCGCCGCGATTCCTGCGGGCCGGCGACCGGGTGACCCTCGGCGGCACCGGTCTCGGCACCCAGGACTATGTCTGCACGGCGCTCTGAGCGCTGCAGCCGGTCGACGCCGCCCGATCAGCCTTTGAGACGCTCCCAACCCGCGTCCGGCGCAAAGCGCGGACCGTGCTTGGCCGCGAGAGCTGAAAGCTTCGCCGTGATGTCGTCGATGCCGCGCTGCCGGGCATAGTGGAGAGGCCCACCGCGGAACGGCGCGAAGCCGGTGCCGAAGACCATCGCTCCGTCGGCGACGTCCTCGCGCTCCACGACCCCTTCCCGCAGGCAGGCGACCACGGCGTTCAGCATGGGCAGGACGAGGCGGTCGAGCAACTCGGCATCGCCCGCCGCGTCCTCCGTCGATTTCTCGACGCGCTGCTTCTTCGGCTTGCCATCCGAGTCGTATTCGTAGAGGCCGCTGCCGGTCTTGCGGCCGAGCTTCTTGTCCGCAACCAGCCTTTCCAGCCATTTCGGCGTATCGGGAAACGGCACGGCGAGCCGCTGGCGCAACGACGCCGAGACCTCGATCGCGATATCCAGCCCGACCTGGTCGGCGAGTTCTACCGGCCCCATCGGCATGCCGAATCGCTCGGCGACGCGGTCGACGCGCTCCTTGGCGATACCCTCGTCCACCATGAGCAGTGCCTCGGCCATGTACGGCGTCAATGCGCGGTTGACGAGGAAGCCGGGCGCCGACGTCACCGGCGCGGGCAGGCGCGAGAGCTCGACCGCGAAGGCCGTCGCCCGGCGCATCGTCTCCGAGCTGATCCGCTCGTGCCGGACGATCTCGACCAGCTGCATGCGTGACACGGGGTTGAAGAAATGCAGCCCGACCAGGCGCGAGGGATCGGCGAGGCCCTCGGCCAGATCCTCCAGCGGCAGCGCCGACGTGTTGGTCGCGAGCAGCGCGCCGGTCTTCAGCTGCGGCTCGATCTCGGCGAAGATGCTGCGCTTGAGGTCGATCCGCTCGGGCGCCGCCTCGATGACGAGATCAGCGTGGCGAATGCCCACTCCGCGCGGATCCGGCGTCAGCCGGTCCAGCGCGTCGCGGATCTTCAGCGGGTCCTTCAGCGTGCCGGTCAGCATCTTCGTCGCCGCCTTCATGGCGCGACCGATCGGCTCGTTGGCGACGTCCCCCAGCGTCACGTGGAAGCCCTCCCGGGCCGCCCAGGCGGCAATGTCGCCGCCCATCGCACCGGCGCCGACGACGTGCACCCGGCTTATCGCGGACGCGCCCTGCTTCAGGCCGCGCATGGCTTCGCGCAGGAAGAATACCCGTACGAGGTTCTGCGCCGTCTCGGTCTCGATCAGCTCGGCGAAGCTCCGGATCTCGGCCGCCTGCATCGTCCTGGCGTTGCCGCCATGTTCCTCCCAGAGATCGATCAGCCGATAGGGTGCCGGGTAATGCTCCTTCGGCGCCGTGTCGGCTGCCTTCCGGCGCATTTGGCTGGCTGCGAAGGCGCGCGCCGGGCGCAGCGAGAACGCCTGCGCCTTGAAGCTGCCGCCGGCCGCCTCGAGCTCGCCGCGGACCGCCGCCTGAACGGCGGCGCGCACGTGACGCTCCTCCACCACCGCGTCGACCATCCCGATGGCCTTCGCCTTCTTCGCCGGCATCGGCTTGCCGGTCAGCATCATCGTCATGGCTTCGAGCGGATCGGCGATGGCTGTCGCACGGTAGGTGCCGCCGAGCCCCGGGTGAAGACCGAGCATCACCTCGGGAAAGCCGAGGCTTGCCTCCGGCACGGCGATCCGCCGGTCACAGGCGAGCGCCAGTTCCAGCCCCGCACCGAGGCAATGGCCGTGGATCACCGCGATGGTCCGCGCCTGCAGTTGCGACAGCTTGTCTAGGACGCGATGCGCCTCCTCCAGCATGCCGCCGATCTCGGCGGTCGAGGCGCCGGCGAATTGCTGGATGTCGGCACCGGCCGCGAAACCGGCGGGCTTGGCGGAGCGGATGACCAGTGCCGTCGGCCGTCGCTCCGCGATGCGGTCGACGTGACGGGCGAGTTCTTCGATGACGCTGCGGTCTATCGTGTTCACCGACTTGCCCGGCCGGTCGAGGACGAGCCACGTGACGTGGTCGGCATCCGTGGCGCAGCGCCAGTTCCCCTCCGGCTCGGCGTCGCTGGCAGGACCCAATTCGAGGGCCTGATCGGAAAGGGCGGAGAGCATTCGGCTCATGGCTTGTCTCGTCTTCTCAGGACTGTCGGTCGGACGTCGGCGGATAGGGAGGGACCGTCGGTCAGCGGGTCAGGCCGCTTCCAGCAGCATCGCCCCGCCCTGGCCGCCGCCAATGCATTCGGTGGCGATGCCGCGCCTGTGGCCGAGCCGCCGCATGGCGTTGGCCAGATGCAGGGTGATGCGGTTGCCGCTGGTGCCGACCGGATGGCCGAGCGAGATCGCCCCGCCGTCGACATTGAGCCGCGCGCCGTCGATGGCCCCGCCGCGCCCGTCGAGACCGAGCACGCCGTCGGCCACCTTCTCGGTCTCGAAGGCCCGCAGGCACGCGAGCACCTGCGCCGCGAAGGCTTCGTTCAGCTCCCACAGATCGACGTCCGACACGCCCATGTTCTGGCGCTTGAGGATCGGCGCCGTCGCCACCACCGGGCCGAGCCCCATGATCGCCGGATCGAGCGCCCCCCATTCGGAATCGACGATGCGCGCCAGCGGCTTCATGCCGTGCCGCGCCACGGCTTCCTCCGAGGCGAGCACCACCCAGGAGGCGCCGTCGGTGATCTGGGAGGAATTGCCGGCCGTCACCTTGCCGTAGGGCTTTTCGAACACCGGCTTCAGCTTGGCGAGGTTCGCAGCACTCGAGCCCGGGCGCACGCCGTCGTCCCGATCATGGACGTCGCCCTCCGGCGCGAAGGCCGGCAGCATCTCGTCGTTCAGCCAGCCCTCGTTCGTCGCCCGGTCGAGCCGGTTGTGGCTTTCGGCGGCATACTCGTCCGCCTCCCGGCGGGAGATGCCGAAATAATGCGCCAGGAGTTCCGCGGTCTGGCCCATGTTGAGATCGGTGATCGGGTCGGTGAGACCCCGCTCCAGCCCGATCATCGGCTTGAGAAAGCCTGGCTTCAACCCCGCCAGGGCCTTCAGCCGTTCGCCGGTGGAGCGTGCCCCGTTCAGCTCGGCGAACCAGTCGACGGCGCCGCGCCGCAGCACCAGCGGCGAGTGGCTGAGCGCCTCGGCACCGCCGGCGAGCACGACGTCCGCCGTGCCTCTCTCGATGTACCGAAAGGCGGTGTCGATCGACTGCATGCCGGAGCCGCAATTGATCTGCACGGTGAAGGCCGGCGTCTCATCGGACAGGCCGAGACGCAATGCGGCGACCCGCGCCGGGTTCATCTCGTCGGCGACGACGTTGACGCAGCCGAGGATGACGAGATCGATAGCGTCCGGCTCGAACGCCTGGCGCATCAGCAGCGGCCGGCCGCACTGGACCGCGAGGTCCACCGGAGAGAAGGGACCGGGGCGGCCGCGCGCCTTGATGAAGGGCGTGCGGGCGCCGTCGACGAGATAGACCGCGCGAGCCATCTACTCGGCCGCCTCGCGCCGCGCACCGTCACCGGAGCCGTCGCCCTGCCGGCGATCATGCTGGGCGGCGATCGGCGACACGTCGTGCATCGGGAAGGCGTCGACGGCGACGACCTTGTCCACCGCTGCCTTGGCCTCCGCCAGCCGCGCGAATTCCGCTTCGGTGATCAGCCCCTCGTCACGCGCACGCGCCGGATCGCGCTGCTTGGCCTCGCGCATCCGCTTCTCGATCGGTGCCACCTCGGAAACGAGCTCGAAGGCAAGCTCGAGATCCTTGACCGGATGCTCCGCGCGGCCCTCGCCGAGATAGATGTCGGGCGTCAGCCGGTCGCGCTGCGAGGACGGGCGCATCAGGATGGCGGCGACCTCGCTGGTCAGTTCGTCCGCCGGCTCCTGGTAGGGAACGCCCAGCGGGAACGCCAGCGCCTTCGTCAGCACCGCTGCCCAGCGCGCCGGCAGGTTGTCGAGAACGCCGTTGAAGGCCAGCGCCATGCGGTTGTAGCCCTGCAGCATGATGTATTCGACCAGCGGCTTGTCCGCCTCCGGCCGGCCCTCCACCTCGAAGCGCTTCAGCGTCGCGCCGAGGAGGTAGAGTTCGGACAGGATGTCGCCGAGCCGGGCCGAGATCATTTCCTTGCGCTTCAGCGCGCCGCCCAGCGTCAGCAGCGACAGGTCGGCGATGAGGGCGAAGGCCGAGGCATAACGCGACAGCTGGCGCCAGTGGCTGGTGAAGGCAGCGCCCTTCGGCGCGGGGGCCGCGAGGCCGCCGGTCCAGCCGCGCACAAAGGTGCGGAAGGCGTTCTTCACGGCGTGTCCGGCATGGGCCCAGAAATGCTTGTCGAACGCCTCGAGGCCGCGCTCCTCGTCCTTGTCCGACAGCGCCATCAGCTCCTTCAGCATGTAGGGATGGGCGCGGATCGCTCCCTGGCCGAAGATCATGAGGTTGCGGGTGAGGATGTTGGCGCCCTCGACGGTGATCCCGATCGGCACCGACTTGTACTGCTGGCCGAGATAGTTGTTCGGCCCGTCGATGATCGCCTTGCCGCCATGGATGTCCATCGACCGCTCGATCGATTCGCGCATCCGGTAGGTGGCATGGGCTTTCATGATCGCCGAGATCACCGAGGGACGGTGCCCCTCATCGAGGGCCGCGACGGTCAGCCGCCGCGCCGCGTCGATCTGGTAGGCGTTCGCGGCGATGTCGGCGAGCGGCTGCTGGATGCCCTCGAACATGCCGATCGGCACGTTGAACTGCGTGCGCACCCGCGCATAGGCGCCGGTCGTGCGCGCGCAGATCGCCGCGGAAGCGGCCGACTGCGACGGCAGCGAGATGCCGCGGCCGGCGGCCAGCGCCGTCATCAGCATCGTCCAGCCCTGGCCGACCCGGTCCGGCCCGCCGAGCACCCAGTCCAGCGGGATGAAGACGTCCTTGCCGTAGAGCGGGCCATTCTGGAAGAAGGTGAACTGCGGAATGTGGCGATCGCCGTGGCTGACGCCGGGCGTCGCCGTCGGCAGCAGCGCCACGGTGATCCCGATGTCCTCGCCCTTGCCGAGGTGATTGTCGGGATCGAACATCTTGAAGGCGAGCCCCATCACCGTCGCGACCGGGCCGAGCGTGATGTAGCGCTTGTTGAAGTTCAGCCTGATGCCGAGGACGCGCTCGCCCTCGTGTTCGCCATACTCGACGATGCCGCTGTCCGTCATCGCGGCGGCGTCCGAGCCTGCCTCGGGGGAGGTCAGGCCGAAGCAGGGGATTTCCCGGCCATCGGCGAGTCGCGGCAGCCAGTGGTCGCGCTGCGCCTGCGTGCCGAAATGCAGCATGAGTTCGCCGGGTCCGAGCGAGTTCGGCACCATGACCGTCACGCCCGCCACGACCGAACAGGAAGATACCTTGCGCACCACCTCGGAATGGGCGGTGTTGGAGAAGCCGAGCCCGCCATATTCCTTCGGGATCACCATCCCGAAGAACTTCTTCTCGCGCAGGAACGTCCAGACCTCGGGAGGCAGGTCCTTGTCCTCCCAGACCATCTTCCACTCGTCGATCATCGCGCAGAGCTCGTTGACCGGCCCGTCGATGAAGGCCTGCTCGTCCGGCGACAGCCGCGCCGGCGGCATGGCCAGCAGCTTCGCCCAGTCAGGATTGCCGGTGAAGAGCTCGCCGTCCCACCAGACCGTGCCGGCGTCGATGGCCCTCTGCTCGGTCTCGGAGATGGGCGGCATCGCCGTCTTGGCCCACCGATAGATGGGGCGCGTCAGCTTCTCCTGGCGGAATGACATGGGGCGCTCTCCCGTTCGCAGCCTGCGTGGTCGATATGTATGCCCCCGCACGCGGTTTCCCATAGTCGGCGACGGATTTACGTAAACGTCATGGGACGCCGCGGCAGCGATGATCGGACGAGGCCGGTCCGAATGCCGGCTTCAGCGCGGCTCCGTCATGATCGCCCGATGCCCGATGTCGGAGCGCCAGAAGCCTTCGTCCCACTCGACCTGCTCGAGGAGATCGTAGGCGCGGCGCGCCGCCTCGCGCACGCTCTCGCCCGTCGCGGTGACGTTGAGCACCCGGCCGCCGGTGGCGACGAGGCGGCCATCGCGTCGCGTGGTTCCGGCGTGGAAGACCATCGCCTCGTCGGTCGCAATCGGCAGGCTGCGGATCTCGCTGCCGGTCTCATAGGTGCCCGGATAGCCGTCCGTCGCCATGACGACCGTCAAAGCGCGTTCGCTGGACCATCGCGGCTCGATTCCCGCGAGGTCGCCCTGCGCGGCTGCCAGGAGGATCGGCAGGAGGTCGCTCTGCAGCCGCGGCATCAGTACCTGGCATTCCGGATCGCCGAACCGGACGTTGTACTCGATCAATTGCGGGCCCGCCTCGGTCAGCATGAGCCCCGCGTAGAGGACGCCGCGGAACGGGGTGCCGGCGGCCTTCATGCCGGCCAGCGTCGGCTCGATGATCTCGCGCATCACCCGGGCGGTCACCGCCTCGGTCATCGGCAGCGCCGGCGAGTAAGCGCCCATGCCGCCGGTATTGGGGCCGCGGTCGCGGTCGAAGGCTCGCTTGTGGTCCTGCGCCGTGCCGAAGAACAGCGCCCGTTCGCCGTCGCAGATGCAGAACAGGCTGGCCTCTTCTCCTTCGAGGAACTCCTCCACCACGAGTTCGGCGCCTGCCGCGCCGAACTCGCCGTCGAAGCAGGCGTCGATCGCCTTCAAGGCCTCGTCGCGGGTGGTCGCCACGGTGACGCCCTTGCCCGCCGCCAGCCCGTCCGCCTTGATGACGACCGGCACGCCGCCGTTCTCGACGTAGTCGCGGGCGCTCGCCGCCTCCGTGAAGCGGCGGTAGCGCGCGGTGGGTATCGCCTGGCGGGCGCACAGATCCTTGGTGAAGCCCTTCGAGCCCTCCAGCTGAGCGGCCGCGGCCGAGGGGCCGAACACCGGCACGCCGGCGGCGTCCAGCGCATCGGCGATCCCGGCCACGAGCGGCGCTTCCGGACCGACGATCACCAGGCCGATCTCGTGGGCGCGGCAGAAGGATACGACGGCGCCATGGTCGGTCGTATCGAGGGCAACGAGGCTGGCATGTTCGGCGAAGCCGGGATTGCCCGGCGCGGCATGAAGCACGCCGAGTTCCGGCGACTGGGCGAGCTTCCACGCCAGCGCGTGTTCGCGGCCACCCGAGCCGATCAGCAGCACGTTGATCGCCATGAATCTCCCCTTCGCCGCAAGCCCGTGACGCGGCACGGTTGCAGCCGGTACCGTCGCCGGGACGGGAACGTCAAGGCGGCTTGCGGCACAGCCGCCGGTCATTTTCAGCGAAAACCCTTGACTGCGGCTCTTCTGCAATCACTCTCTCGCCATGTCGAATCTCAAGAGCGGCCTCGCCGACAGCTCCGACCGCGTCGCCGACGCTCCCTCCGACAACTGGGTCTACCGGACCCTGCCGCGCGGCGTATGGCCCTATGCGCAGCTCGCCCGCTGGGATCGACCGATCGGCTGGCAGCTACTGCTGTGGCCCTGCTGGTGGGCCGCAGCGCTTGCACCGCAGGCGGTGGCGCCCAGTTCCGTGCATCTCGGGCTGCCCAGCCTGTGGCAGCTCTTCCTGTTCCTCGTCGGGGCGATCGCCATGCGCGGCGCCGGCTGCACCTACAACGACCTGGTCGACCAGAAGATCGACGACATGGTCGCGCGGACCCGCTCGCGCCCGCTTCCGTCGGGGCGGGTGTCGCGCTTGCAGGCCAAGCTGTTCCTGGTCTTCCAGTCGCTGGTCGGGTTCCTGGTGCTGATCCAGTTCAACGCCTTCTCCGTGATGCTGGGAATCGCATCGCTCGGCGTGGTGGCGATCTATCCGTTCCTGAAGCGCTTCACGGACTGGCCGCAGCTGGGGCTCGGCCTGGCGTTTTCCTGGGGTGCGCTGATGGGATGGGCCGGATACTGGGGAGAACTGGCGCCCGCCGCCGTGCTGCTCTACGCCGGCTGCATCCTGTGGACGATCGGCTACGATACGATCTACGCGCATCAGGACAAGGAAGACGACGCGCTCGTGGGCGTGCGCTCGACCGCGCGGCTCTTCGGGAACCGCACGAAGCCGGCGCTCGTCCTGCTCTACACCGCGACGATCGGCCTGTTTCTCGCGGCCTACGCGCTGACCGGCAACGGCGTCGGCGGCGGACCGGCGTGGCCGGCCTATGCGGGGCTCGCCATCGGAGCGGCGCAGATGGGCTGGCAGATCCGCACGCTCGACATCGACGATCCCGACCAGTGCCTGAGACTGTTCAAGTCGAACACGCTTTTCGGCTGGATCGTGTTCTTCGGCCTGATCTTCTCGGCGCTGTGGGCGCTGTCGTTCCCGGTCGCGGCCGGCTGACGCCAGCCGCGCCCGCCTCGCCCGCTCAACTGCGGGCGATGATCTCCTCGCCGGACACGACCATGCGCATCCCGAGCCCGCCGGGCTTGCGCCGCGCCAGGAAGCGCGGCCGGCGCTGGCGGTTAGCCGAGCGGCGGCGCGGGGCAGGCTGCGCCGCCTTGATCGCGCCCAGCGTATCCTCGAGCGGGCGGATCGTGCCGTCGGCCTCGACCATCAGCATCGGGAGCCCGAACAGCTCCGACCAGCCGCGCCAGTCGGCCGCGACGTCGAAGAGGTCGGTGGCGACCAGGAGCGGGACCGTACAGCGCGGATCCTCGTGGTGAAGCTCGAGCGTCACCGTGACCTCGCCGTCGGCGGTCTCCATCGCACGTGCGGCGACGCCGCGGAACGCGCGGGGCGGCAGGGCGATCGATACGGGCAGGCCGGAGCCCTCCAGCGTGCGACGGATCACCGCGCCGCGCCGATCGACGCGGCAGACGATGACCTCGCCGTCCTCGACCAGTTCGACGGTCTGGCGACGATCGCAGGCAGCCGGATCGAGCCGGACCGGGAGCGACGCCCAGCCGGGCTTCAACGCTGCATCGAACGGAGCAGTACTCATAGGTTGACGCCTCTGTCTCTCCTGAGAGCCGATGGTCGGTCTCTCCGTGCGGCCGATGTGATCCCGGCCTTGCTTATGGAGACAGTAGCGGCGGCGCCTTGCGGCCCCGCTAAGAAAGTCAGTTAAGTCTTCATGACCCGGAAGAAGGTTAGCAAGGATAAAACTTGAATCAAGTCTAAACCAGCTTGCCGGGGTTTAAGATACCATCAGGATCCAGGGCTGCCTTGATGCGCCTCATCATCTCGATCTCCGCCCCCTGCTTGGTGCGGGCGAGTTCGTCGCGCTTCAGCTGGCCGATACCGTGCTCGGCCGAGAACGTGCCGTCCATCGACGCGACGATGCCGTGGACGATCGCGTTCATCTCCGGCCAGCGCGTGAGAAAGGCCTCGGTGTCGGCTCCGATCGGCTGGGAGATGTTGTAGTGGATGTTGCCGTCGCCGAGATGGCCGAAGGCAACGACCCGAGCCCCCGGCATCGCCGCCTCGACCGCCCGGTCCGCCTCGGCGAGGAAATCCGGCACCCGTGCCACGGGCACCGCCACATCGTGCTTGATCGAGCCGCCCTCCGGCTTCTGCGCCCAGCTCAGTTCCTCGCGCATCGCCCAGAAGGCGTTCGCCTCGGCCAGCGACTTGGCGGGCACGGCATCGTCGACGACGCCCGCCTCGAAGCTGTCGGTAAGGACCGCCTCCAGCGTGTCGCGCGCATCCTCGGCGGAGCGGCTGGAGCTGATCTCGATGAGCACGTACCAGGGATGCGGCGTCTGCAGCGGATCGCGGGCTCCCTGCGTATGGCGAAGCGTGAACTCCAGGCCGATGCGCGGCATCAGCTCGAAGGCGGAGAGCTGCGGGCCGGCGAGACGCTCGGCGATCCGCAGCAATTGCAGCGCGGCAGCCGGCGAGGCGAGACCGACATAGGCGACCTCCCGTCCCGCTGGCCTGGGGAAGAGCTTCAGGACAGCCGCCGTGATGATGCCGAGAGTGCCTTCGCCGCCGATCAAGAGGTGGCGAAGATCGTAGCCCCGATTGTCCTTCTTCAGCCGGCGCAGGCCGTGGATGATCTCGCCGGACGCCAGCACCGCCTCCACGCCGAGGCAGAGGTCGCGGGCATTGCCGTAGGCGAGGACGCCGGTGCCGCCGGCGTTGGACGAGAGGTTGCCGCCGATCTGGCAGCTACCCTCCGAGCCGAGCGACAGCGGAAAGAAGAGCCCGGCTTCGTCCGCCGCTTCCTGCACCCGTTTCAGCACCACGCCGGCCTCGACCGTCAGCGTACGGCCGACGGGATCGACTTCCCGGACCTTGTCGAGGCGGGACAGCGAGACGACGATCTCGCCGGCGGAGCGCGGGGACTGGCCTCCGACCATGCCGGTATTGCCGCCCTGCGGGACGACCGGGGTGCGCGTCTCGCTGGCGAGGCGCAGGATCGCCGCGACCTCGTCGGTGCTGCCCGGCCGCAGCACCATGGCGGTGCTTCCATGGAAGAGGTCGCGGGGCTCGTGCAGATAAGGCGCGACGAGCTCGGGGTCTGTCAGCGCATTGCGCTCGCCGACGATGGCGGCGAAGCGGGCGAGGAGCCCGGCGGAAAGCGGCGTTTCGATCGTGTCCATAGCCAGCCAGATAGGCGGAGGCGGGAGCGGAGTCGAGGCGGAAGCCTACGGTTCGCGCCCGCCCGCAGGTGGCCGGGGTGCGGCGGCGCGACGCAGCCGGTCGTTGATTGCCTCGCCGAGCCCGGTGTTCGGGATCGAGGCGACGGCGATCCGCTCGATCTGCGGGGCGTCGAAGGCCGCGAGCGCGGCGAAGAGGTTGCTCGCCGCCTCCGCAAGGTCACCCGCGGGGCTCAGATTGAAAATCCGCGCCGCTCCGCCCTCCCCCGGCAGCGGATCGGGGCCGAACGCGATCAGATACTCGCCCGGCTCGACTCTTGCCGCATCCAGGCGGACCCGGCCAGCCGGCGCATAATGCGAGGCAAGCTGGCCCGGCGCCGATACCGCCGCGTCCGGCGCCGGATCGACCACAGCAAGACCGGTCGCGGCGGCGAGCGCCGCCCGGTCGACGCCGCCGGCGCGCAGAAGCACCAGCCTGTCCGCCTCCGGCCGCACGATGGTGGATTCCACGCCGACAGAAGACGGCCCGCCGTCGAGGATCAGGGGGATGCGGCCGCCCAGCCCCCGCAGCACCTGCGCCGCGCTCGTCGGGCTGACGCGGCCGGACGGGTTGGCGCTGGGCGCCGCGACCGGGCGCCCGAGGGCCTCTGCCAGCCGCGCGATGACGCCTTGCGGCGCACGGATGGCGATCGTCGCAAGCCCCGCCGTCGCCAGCGGGTGGACCGGCGTATCCGGGCGCAGCGGCAGGACGAGCGTCAGCGGCCCCGGCCAGAAGCAATCGGCCAGCCGCTGGGCGACGAGGCCGAACTCCGCGACGCCGCGGGCCATCGCGAGGCCGGACACGTGGGCGATGAGCGGATTGAAGCGCGGCCGCCCCTTGGCAGCGAAGATCCGGGCGACGGCGGTGCCGTTGGTCGCGTCGGCGGCCAGCCCGTAGACTGTCTCGGTCGGCAGGGCCACCGCCTCGCCGGCGCGCAAGAGGTCCAGCGCGCGGGGCTCGGCGTCAGGGTCGGCGAGGGGGATGAGGTCGGTCTGCACGGGAACCGGATCGCAGAAGCCGCCCTGGAAGGGAAGCGGAAAGCGACGTCCTGTCGGCGGGCGGCGCTGATCTGTTCTTACCGTGTCGCCGCGAACGCGCCGAGGATGCGCTGGTCGGGCAGCGCCAATTCGGCGAATTGTCCGGCATCGCCGGTCACGCGCGGCCCGCGCGACGAGGTGTCGCCGCCGAACTGCGAGAGGATGCGGGCCGGCATCGGCAGGGCGCCGGCTTCGCGCGCGGCCGTCGCGGCCTTGACGACCTCGACGAAGCGCGAGCGCTGCGTGATCGTTTCGAGCGCGGCTTCCTCGTCGGGCTCGTCGGCGCCGGGCCGCGTCGCCGCTTCGGCACGTCCGATGAACAGACGGTCGACCTCGTCGGCGGCGATGGCGATCGCGGAACGGAGCGTCCCGATATGCGCCTGCAGCTTGCGGGCGGTTTCCTGGGACAGGGCCGCGGTCTTCTCCACGGCCTGCGGGGCGCCGGCGGCGAGAGCCACGGCACCGGCCGCGCCCTCGTGCTCGTGTTCCTTGCGGGCGACATCGGCAAGAAGCTGCAGCGGATCGAGACCGGCCTGCTTGGCGGCCGGTGCATAGGCTGCCGCCAGCGTTCCGGGAAGCGGCGCCTCGGGCACACGTCGCGCCGGCTCCGGCAGTTCCAGGCGGTTCGGCACGGCGATCTCGGCGACGGCCGCTTTGGCCGAATCGTCCACCGAGGCGATGAGCATCGCCGGATCTTCCTCGGCAGGCACGGCATCGATGAGGTCGTTGAAGGGCCAGGCCCGGCGCAGCTCGGCCACGTCCATCGAGGCGACGTTCACATCGATGTCGGTCTTGGCGCCCTTCACGCGGTAGGGGCAGCTGCGGGTATTGCAGTTGTGCATCGAGGAGAACTGCCAGAGCGCATAGCTCGGCCAGGTCTCTTCCGGAAACTTGCCCGTAATGTCCTCGCGGTAGCGGGCGTACCAGAGCGGCAGGCGCGACAGCAGCGGGTACTCGGCCTTGTTCTTGGAGATGAACTCGGCCGTATTGCCGTTGGTGTAGAGGACCGGATAGCGGCCGGTGCGGATCTTGACCTGGTCGGCGAAGATCTCGGCGTCCGAGAGGCTCATCCACTCGTCGGAGATGTCCTCGATGTCGAGGGCGATCAGATCGTCCTCGGCCGGCTCGGCGAAGTCGATGAAATGGTCGGCCTGCTCGCGCGGATTGCCGGGACGGGCTAGATGATAGGCGCCCCAGAGCAGCCCCTTCATCTTCGCCATCTCGCGGCGGGTCATGTAGAGTTCCTTGGTGACGGAATATTTCCACCACCGGTTCTTGCAGAGCTTGTAGGCATCGTCGTCCGCCTTGCCGCAGTTCCACTGCGGCGGCAGGCCGTCGGACGCCTTGTTGATGAAACCCGCGATCCGCTTGTCGGACGCCAGTTCCTGCCAGTTGATGGGATTGAATTCGTAGGCGTCGATGACGAGGGCCTTGTCCTCGGACTTCCAGGGCGCGTTCCACGCGGCCGAAGCCGGCGTCGCCAGGAGTGCGGTGCCGACTACTGCGGCACAGGCGAGATTCAGGGCGGCCGCCAGAGCGGCGCTCAGTATCGTCATTCGGTGGTTTCCCCTCGAAGTCGCTCGCAGTCTACATGCGTGCCGGGCGGCGGTCCCCAGAGCCGAAGCTCCAACTGCCCCAAGCGGCTACGGCTTATGTCTCACACCGAAATCGGGCAGGTTCCGGGCGCTTCCATCACAAAATATTACAGTC
>DASYHY010000114.1:0-8920 GCA_036252795.1 Aurantimonas sp.
ATGGACCTCGATCATAGAGGCGGTCTTCTTCCAGCGCATGCGCGTCCCCGGCTGCAGGGCGTGAAACCCGGTGCGCCCAAGCTGTCGCAGACAAAGCCCGTGCTGTAAACTGCGCATGTTTTCTGTCGACAGGCTGCGTGCACAAGCGCTAGCGTCCCGCAGCGGGCTACTGGCGGCGGGTAACTGCCGGCCCGCCATTGCACGGCAGAAGGGGCTGGACGGACATGCTGACACGCGACCACACGGACGGCGAACGCGAGAAATGGCGCGAGGGCGTCATGACCCAGATGCGGATATCGGCTTTGGCCGGCTCCCACCAGATCTGCATCTTCGAGCAATGGTGCGAGCCGGGGCTGGGCGCCCCCACCCATCACCACGCCGTCGAGGAGGTGCTGGAGGTTATGGCGGGCCGTGCGGAGATATGGGTCGAGGCGGAGCGCCAGTCCGTCGAGCCCAACCAGTCGGTTCTCATCCCTGCCGGCGCCAGGCACGGCTTCCGCAACATCGGCGAAGACATCCTGCGCGTTCGCGCGACGGTCGCCTCGCCGATCTTCGAGGGAAGCTACGACGACGCGCGCGAACAGTCCCGGCGGTGGGTGCCGACATTCTGAGGAAGCAGGCGGCCGGTTCTGCGCGGCCATGATCGGGCAAAAGCTGGCCGCAACCCTCAAAAGGACAGGACGTGCTCCGTGAGCAAGCGCATCAGGGAAGATGATCCGAAGGAGCCGCCGCGCAAGCGGGGCTTCGGCTCGCTGATGATCCGCGACCGGCTGCGCGAGGAGATCCTGTCGCTGGAGTTGCGGCCGGGCCAGCTGCTCGACGAGATGCGCCTCGCCGATCGCTTCGCCGCTTCGCGCTCGCCGGTGCGCGAGGCGCTGGTGCATCTGGAGGCCGAGGGGCTGGTCAACACGCTGCCGAACAAGGGCACCGTCGTTGCCGGCTTGAACGTCGAGGAGTTCCCGCAATATATCGATGCGCTCGACCTGGTGCAGCGAGCCGTCACTCGGCTGGCCGCCCAGCTCCGCACCGAGCTCGCCCTGGAGAAGATCCGGCGCGAGCAGGAACGCTTCCGCGCCACTGTTCTGGCCCGGGACGCGCTCGGCATGATCCAGACCAACATGGATTTTCACCTCGCGGTGAGCGAGGCGGCGCGCAATCCCTACCTGCACGACGCCTACAGGCGGCTCCTGGTCGGCGGAAGGCGGATGCTGCGCCTCTACTACCAGTCCTATGACGACGACCTGCCGCCGGAACTGCCGGCCTCGCATGACCGGATCATCGAGGCGATCGAGCGGCAGGACGTTGTCTGGGCTGAGCAGCTCGCCCGCGAGCATGCCGAGGAGGTCCACACGCGCTTCATGCACTTCATGGGCCAGCGGCGCACCAGGGACATCTCGCCGGCATGATACGTCGCCCCTTGTTCGAGGCCTAATTCACCTCGCCCGCCCAGCCGGCGAGGTGCTTCACGAAAGCCGCGGTCCGGGAGAGCGGGAAGAAGTGCCCGCCGTCCGGCAGCATGGTCAGCGAGGCTGATGGCAGGGCCTCGGCCAGTGCCCGCTGCAGGAAGGCCGGAACGATCATGTCGTCTTCCGCGCCGATGATCGCCGTGGGCATCGTGATCGCGGAGATGCTGCTCCTGCCGTCGAAGCCCAGCAGTGCCGCGATCCGCTCGGCGACGACCGCCTGTTCGGCCTCGCCCCGCGGTGCCTTCGCAAGCGCTCGCTCGTAGGCGGACCAATTCTCCTCTAGCCACGCCGGCGCGAAGGAAATCAGCGTTGCGGTCGCCGTATAGGCGACGGGGTCCCGCTCCAGCATCCGCAGCCGGGTCTCGAACAGCGCGGTCATGTAGCGGCTCGGGGAGAGCCAGGTGGCGCTGAGGCAGAGCCCGCGCACCCGCTCCGGCGCCTTGGCGGCGAGAGTCTGGGCGATGCAGCCGCCGGTGGAATGTCCGACGACCAGAGCCTGCTCGACCCGCGCCGAATCGAGCAGGGCGAGGACGTCGTCGGCGAGGCTTTCGATGCTGATTGCCGCCGTCCCGCGCGAGGAGGCGCCGATGCCGCGCTGGTCGAAGCTGATCATCTCGTGGGAACCGGAGAGTCCGGCGACCACGGGGGCCCAGAAGCCGGCCGTGCCGCCGAGCCCGCTGACGAGGACGATGGCGGGTCCGGCACCGCTGCGCCAGGCTTCGAGCGCGGCCCCGTCCGGGGTGGAGAACGCGAACGGGATCATCGCGGCAGCGCCAAGCCGGTCGGCGGCATGATACGCATCGCGGGGGGCTCTTCGTGGGTCATCGGACGCCTCTCTCTGTCGCGGAAGCGCGACCCGTGCCGGCTATTCCCAGCCCTCGAGGACGATCTTGCCCTTCGCTCGGCCGCTTTCGATCAGCGCGTGCACGCGGCGCAGATTGGCGGCGTTGATCGGCGCGAGCCGTTCGGCGAGGGTCGTGCGCAGCACCCCGGAATCGACGAGCCGGGCCGTCTCGTTGAGGATGTCGCCTTGGCGCTGGATGTCCGCGGTCTCGAACATCGAGCGGGTGAACATGAACTCCCAGTGCAGGGAGACGCTCTTCTGCTTGAGCAGCGAGACGTCGAGCGTCTTCGGGTCGTCGATGAGAGCGAAGCGGCCCTGCGGCGCGATCAGCTTGGCGATTTCCGCGAGGTGTCGGTCGGTTTGCGTCGTCGAGAAGACGAAGGCCGGGCTGCCAATGCCGAGCGCCGCGACTTCTGCCGCCAGCGGCTTGCCGTGGTCGACGACGTGATGGGCGCCGAGGGAAAGGCACCACTCGCGCGTCTCCGGCCGGGAGGCCGTCGCGATTACACTGAGATCGGTCTGGGTCCGCGCCAGCTGCGTGGCGATCGATCCGACGCCGCCGGCGCCGCCGACGATCAGCACCGCCGGTGCCGCACCCTCCACCCGGCGCGCGACGTCCAGCCGGTCGAACAGCGCCTCCCAGGCGGTGAGGGCGGTCAGCGGCAGTGCGGCGGCCTCGGCGTCGGACAGCGAGGCGGCCTTCCTGCCGACGATCCGTTCGTCGACGAGGTGATACTGCGCGTTCGTTCCCGGCCGCTGCAGCGCACCGGCGTAGTAGACGGCGTCGCCCGGCTGGAACAGCGTCACCGCCGAACCCACTGCCTCGACGACGCCGGCGGCATCCCAGCCCAGCACCTTGGCCTCGCCCGGTTCGGGTTGCGCCCGCATCCGCACCTTGGTGTCGACCGGATTGACCGAGACGGCCCGGACCGCAACGAGAAGGTCCCGCGGGCCCGGATCGGGGCGCGGCAGATCGAGATCGAGCAGCGCGCTCTCGTCGTCGGAGGGAAGCGAGTTCTGGTAGCCGATTGCACGCATCGGAAAATCCTCAAGGTCTGCTGTCCGTCGCAGATACGCCGATCGGCCGCTGGCGCAAGCATCACGGTCGCGATCTCGGAGAGATTGGCGCTGCGCGCTGTGCCGCATGCGGCCAGACGGTTTTCCGGCGTCGGCCGTCCATGATATCTCCGACGAGCCTCTGCACCGCGCCGCAGGCTGTGCGCCGCACCCTCGGTCGGCGGCAGGTGCGAAATGGCCGGCCGCCGTTCCGGTGCAGGTTACACGGAGCTCGGTCCACGGGGCGACGAGGGCAAGGGAGACGGAACCTATGGCGCCGGCCTATCGCGACCCCGGCCAGTGGCCGATGCACTGCACGCAGATCTTGGATTGGCTGGTTCGCGGCACGCGCGGCGAACGCTTCGTGGACCGGATCTTCCAGGAGTTCTGCGATCGCCTGCGTCTCGGGGGCATCCCGATCCGTCGCGCCACCGTCCAGTTCAGGATCGAGCATCCGCAGTGGGGCGGCGCGCGTATACTCTGGCGCGCCGGCGTGGCGGAGGCGGAGATCCTGACCTACGACCACGCGGCAAGGCAGACTTCCGAATATCTGGACAGTCCGGTGGCCGAGGTCCATCGGGGCGCTGCGGTGGTGCGACGCCGGTTGAACCTTCCGCCGGAGCCCGGCGAGTACTCGCTGTTCGCGCAGTTGCGGGCCGAGGGACTGACCGAATACGTCGCGTGGCCGCTCGAGCACACGCTCGGCCGCCGGCACGTGATCACCTTCGCGACCGATTTGCCGGAAGGGTTCTCGGACGAGCATCTCGACTTCCTGCAGGATCTCCTGCCGGCATTCGCTTTGGTCAGCGAGATCCGGCTGAAGAATCGGCTCGCGCGCACGCTTCTCGAGACCTATGTCGGGCCACATGCGAGCGACGAGATCCTGGCCGGGGCGATCACGCGCGGCGGCGGCAGGAGCGTCTCGGCAGCCATCATGGTCTGCGATCTGCGGGACTTCACCGGCATCTCCGAGCTGTGGCCCCGCGACGATGTCATCAATCTCCTGAACGAGTATTTCGACGCCGTCTGCGAGCCGGTGGAGCGCCGGGGTGGGGAGATCCTGAAATTCGTCGGCGACGGCATGCTGGCGATCTTTCCGCTGGACCGGCCGAACGCCTGCGCCGACCTGATCGGCGCGGTGGTCGAGGCACGGGAATCGATGCGGATGCTCAACGAGGACCATGCCCGAAACGGTCGCGCCGTGCTGCGCTACGGCGTCGGCATCCATATCGGCGAAGTCATGTACGGCAATATCGGCTCGCGCTCGCGGCTGGACTTCACCGTCATCGGTCCGGCGGTCAACGCCGCGGCGCGGCTGGAGAACCTGACCAAGACGGTCGGGCGGCCGGTGCTCCTGTCCAGGGCGTTCGCGGACATCGCGAACACGCCGACGGCCTTCGAAAGACTCGGCTCGTTTCCGCTCCGCGGCTTCGGCGAAGTGATGGAGGTGTTCGGCCTGGCCGGCGATCCGGCCGCGACCGGGCGGGACGACCTTCTCACCGCGGGTGCCGTCGAGTAGGGACGTATCCGGAAGCGGGTGCCCGATGTGTCGGGCCGGCAGGAGCAATCGGTTCCTGGTCGCAGGCTGGGGCGAGGGGCGGATGATGGCGGACGAGCACCTGATTTCGGCGGGCGGCATCGGCGCCGTCATCAGCAGCCATGGCGCGGAACTCGTCAGCCTGAAGGATGCGGCCGGCGAGGAACTGCTGTGGCAGGCGGGGCCGGAGTGGCCGCGCCACGCGCCGGTGCTGTTTCCGGTCGTCGGGCGTCTGGCCGGCGATAGGCTGTGCCATGAAGGGCGCGACTACCCGCTCGGCCAGCACGGTTTTGCGCGCGACCGCCACTTCACCTGGGTCGAACGCGCGGCGGAGCGCCTGTCGTTGCGCCTCCAGGATGACACGCAGACGCGGGCGGCGTTTCCCTTCGCGTTCACGCTGGACATGGAGTTCGCGGTCACCGCCGATACGCTGACGGTTACCAGCCGCGTCACCAACCCCGGCGAGGTGACGCTGCCTTGTGGCGTCGGCGCGCACCCGGGTTTCGGCTGGCCGCTCGTTGAGGGCGTCGCCAAGACGGCCCATGCGATCGAGTTCGAGGCTGTGGAGACGGGCGTTGCGCTAGCCGTCGAGGACGGGCTGCTGGGGGAGGCGAAGTCGCTTCCCTTCGACGGCAAGACCCTGGCGTTGACGGAGGCGCTGTTCGAGCGCGATGCGCTGGTGATGCCCGACATCGCCAGTCGCAGCGTTCGCTTCCTCGCTCGGGACGATGCCGGGGGCGTCGTGCGGGCGCTGACGGTGGCGTGGGACGGCTACAAGGATCTCGGCATCTGGTCGAAGCCGGGCGGCGCGCCGTTCCTGTGCATCGAGCCCTGGTATTCGATGGCGAGCCCCGTCGGGTGGACGGGGGACTTCATGGAGAAGCCGGGCATCCTGGTGCTGGCGCCGGGCGAGAGCCGCGACTTCGTCTGGAGCGTCCGGGTCGAAGTCTGATCTGCCAGGGTCGACGATCCGGATGCCGGGCGCTTTCTACCGCCCGACGCGCGGGCTCTGCGCCTCCGTCTCGTCGTCGGTCGCGGCCGCGTTGCGTCTCTCGCTCATGATCTGCGTCAGCGCGTTGCGCGTGCCGAGCAGGTGACCGCGCATGATCGCCGTTGCCCACTCGACGTCCCGTGAGCCGATCGCCTCGATCAGGTTGCGGTGTTCCGCGAAGCTGCGCGCCACGTCCTGCCGCCCCAGATTGCCGTAGGTGTGGACGAGGAAGCCGATCTCCATCAGCCTGTTCGTCGATCCCGCGAGCGTGCGATTGCCGCTGGCTTCCAGGATGACCGTGTGGAAGTCGCGGTTGAGTGTCGACAGGCCCTCCACGTCGCCGTTGCCCGCGATGCGGTCCATCTTGTCCTGCAGCCGCTTCAGTGCCTCGACATCCTCTTCGCTTCGCCGTGTCGCGGCCAGACCCGCGGCGTGGCTCTCCAGAAGCGAGCGCACCTCATAGATCTCGGCCACCTCCGCCAGGGTGCGGCGTCTCACCACGGCGCCGACGCGGGGGATCATGTCGACGAAGCCGTCGCTTGCAAGCTTCTGCAGCGCCGCACGGACCGGCGTCCGGCTGACGCCGTGTCGCTCCGCCAGCATTTCCTCGGTCAGGCGCGTCTCGCCGGAGTGGCCGCCGGCGAGGATGGTCTCCCGGACGCTGTCATAGACGCGGTCGACCGTCCGCTCCTTCGCGCTGCGCCGTCGATCGACCATACAGGCTCCCTCTCTCTTCCGAGTGCGCGCCATTGGATACATTGCAGTGCAATATCGGCAGTCGGACGCAATGTTGACGGCTGTAGTTTGACAAATTGGATACAACGCGTCTAGCTTTGACTCACGGCACCACATTGGCGCCGCCCGCGCCGGGAGGGCGCGGCGACATGCGCGGTCGCGGGAGCCCGCTTCCGAGGGAGGATGAGCCGGCATGAGGCCACTCGAAGGCATTCGTGTGCTTGAAATGGGCCAGCTGATCGCCGGTCCGTTCTGCGGGCAGCTGCTTGCCGATTTCGGGGCCGAAGTCGTCAAGATCGAGCCGCCAAAGGGCGGCGATTCGATGCGCCAGTGGGGCCGCACCGACGCGGACGGCAACACGCTCTGGTGGCCGGTCATCGCCCGCAACAAGAAATCCCTCACGCTCGACCTGCGCAAGCCGGAAGCCCAGGCGATCGTCCGCGAGCTCGCCGCGGGTGCCGACATCATCGTCGAGAATTTCCGCGTCGGCCGCATGGAGGAATGGGGGCTCGGCTACGAGGATCTGCGGGCCATCAACCCGCGCCTGATCATGGTTCGCGTCACCGGGTTCGGCCAGACCGGGCCCTACAGCGATCGGGCAGGCTTTGCCGCCGTTTGCGAGGCGATGGGCGGCTTGCGCTATCTCGGCGGCTATCCGGACCGGCCGCCGGTGCGCGTCGGGCTGTCCATCGGCGATACGCTGGCCGGCCAGAGCGGCTTTCAGGGGGCGTTGCTGGCCCTCCAGCACCGAAACCGCACGGGCGAGGGCCAGATGGTCGACGCCTCGATCTACGAGGCGGTTCTCTCGGTGATGGAAAGCGTCGTCACCGAATATGACCGCGGCGGTCATGTGCGCGAGCGTTCCGGCAGCTTCCTGCCGGGCATCGCGCCGTCCAATGCCTATCCGACGTCTGACGGCGACATGATCATCATCGGCGCCAACCAGGACAGCCTGTTCCGGCGGTTGTCGGCGCTGATGGACCAGCCGGAACTCGCTGACGACGCGCGATTTGCCGATCACCAGGCGCGCGGCCGCAACCAGGCCGAGATCGATCGCATCATCGGCGAGTGGACGGCGACCAGGACCGCGGCGTGGCTGGTCGAGGCGCTGGCCGCCGCGGGGGTTCCCGCCGGTCTGACCTACCGCGCTCACGACATGCTGCGCGACCCGCATTTCCAGGCGCGGGAGTCGATCGTGCGCATCGACGACGAACGGCTCGGGCCGACCGCCATGCAGAACGTCTTTCCGCGCCTGTCGGTCTCGCCGGGCGAGGTTCGCCACACCGGGCCGGGTCTCGGCGAGCACACGAATGCGGTGCTGCAGGAATGGCTCGACTACGACGCCGACCGGATCGCCCGGCTTCGCGACGACGGCATCATCTGAGCCGGCGGCGAAGCACCGCACGGCAACGCTTCGGGAGGAAACGACGTGAGCAGGCAGATCGAGAAGCGGCCAAGACCGGCGGATGCCGACGCCCTGCCTTCCGCCGTCCACCGTGTGGCCGCCGGCGGAAAGAACACGGGATGATCGAGCCGATCATCGTCGTCGTCATCCTTCTCGTGCTGATCGCCATCGGCGCGCCGATCTTCCTGGCGCTCGGCGCGGCGGGCCTGACGGGGCTCTACATGGCACGCGGCTCGATGGCGTTCTTCTTTGGGCCGACCTCGCTGTTCGGCCAGCTGAACAGCTTCGAGCTACTGGCCCTGCCGCTCTTTGTCCTGATGGGCAATTTCCTGGCGGCGACGCCCGTCGGCAAGAACCTTTTCCACGCGGCGGTCGTGTGGCTGCAATGGCTTCGGGGCGGCCTCGCCATCGCCACGGTGGGCGCCTCGACCGTCTTCGGCGCGGTCAGCGGCGTCTCGATCGCGGGCGTCGCCGCCGTCGGTTCCATTGCGATCCCCGAGATGCTGAAGCGCAATTACAGCCGCACGCTGGCCGCCGGCAGCGTCGTCAGCTCCGGGGCGCTGGCGATGCTCATCCCGCCGAGCGTGCCCTTGATCATCTATGGCGCCGTGTCGAACGTCTCGGTCGCCGACCTCTTCATCGGCGGCATCGTGCCGGGCATCGCGCTGGCCTTCGCCCTCTGTCTCTACATCTACGTCCGGGTGCTGCTCAATCCGGCGGAAGCGCCGGCGCAGACCTTCGTCGAATACAGCTGGGGGGACCGGCTGAGGGCTCTCGGCGGCATCTGGCATGCGCTGCTGCTGATCGCGATCGTGCTCGGCACGATCTATACCGGCTTCGCGACGCCCAGCGAGGCGGCAGCCTTCGGTGCGCTCGGCGCCTTCGT
>DASYHY010000115.1:0-17051 GCA_036252795.1 Aurantimonas sp.
CGGCGCGGCCCCGCCAGGCTGCGGAACATCGCCACGTCGCGCGCTTCGACGAGGACGAGATGGCGGGTATGGCCGGTGACCCGGCGATCGATGCTCTCGCAGAGCAGTCGGCATCGCTCGAAATCGCCGCGGTAGCTCGACGTTACGATCGCGGTCTGCACGGATCCTCCGACATCATCACCGGCTGACGTCAGGCCACGGTTCGATTGCGCCGCAATCTATCTCGCACGGTATCGAGCAGGAAGAGCGGATTGCCGAGGACGTAGCGGCGCCAGAGCCGGCCGGGCTCGAGACCGAGGCGCCAAAGCCATTCGAGGCGCGCCTTCCGCACGATAAGCGGGGCCCGGACGACATTGCCGGCCAGGAAGTCGAACAGCGCGCCGACGCCGATTAAGAGGCGTCCGTGCCGCTCGTCGAGATGGCCGGCGATGAAAAGCTCTTGCGCGGGAACCCCCATCGCGACGAGCACGATGTCGGGGCGCTCCCGCGCCAGGAGCGCAAGGACCGGCGCGGGCTCGTCGCCGAAGAAGCCGTCGGAGAGCGGGAGGTAGACATGCGCCGGAATGTCGGCGGCAAGGTGGGCCGCCGCAGCCTCCGCCACCCCAGGAGCAGCACCGACGAGCCCCACGCGCAGCGGGCCGCTTAGCCCCGCCAGAAGGCGTGGCACGAAATCGGTGCCGTTGAGGTTCTCGCGGAACGGCGCGCCGTGGAGGATCCGCCCGGCGAGGTCGATCCCGATCCCGTCCGGCAGGACAAGGAACTGCGCGAGCGCGCTCCGGTAGCGGGCGTCGCGGCGCACCAGATTGACACAATGGGCGTTGAGGAAGGCGAGGCGGACTGTCACGCCTGCGGCGAGCGAGGTCGCCAGCGCCGCGATGACGGATTCGGCGGTGACGTCGGCCACCGGAACGCCGGCGATCTCGCGAACCGGCATCGGCGGCTGCGGCGCGACGGAGCGGATTGGGGTCAAGGCGGTCACTCCCGGCCTCCCGCCAGCACCGGCTGCAAGATGGTCTCGGCGCCAGCCGCGCGGCGGGCGATCGACAGCGACAGGAGGTCGAGTCCGGCGGAAACACCCCTGTCGAGCGCGGCTCGCTGGGAGGCAGCAAAAACGCTGCCGTCCAGCCGGCTATTCTCGCCGGCCTTTTCGGCGGCGACCCGGACGACGATCTGGCGGGCGAATTCCGCCGGATCGTCCGCGACACCTACATTCGCTGGCATCGCGTCGACGCCGCGCAGCGCCTGCGGCGTTGCCACCGCGGGCATGCCTTCCTCGAAAGCCTCGATCGTCTTCAGCTGCACCCCGGTGCCGCCTCTGGTGGCGAGCGCCAGGACCCGCGAGGCCCTCACGAAACGCTGCGCATCCTCGACCCGGCCGAGGAAGGCTACATTCGCCGGCGCTGCCGGCGGCGGACCGTCGAGCCGGCCGGCAATGGCGACCGTCAGGTCGGAGGGCAGGCGCGGCACCACCTCGCCGAGGAACCAGTCGAGGCCGACCCGGTTCGGGGCCCAACTCCACGTCCCGATCAGCCCGACATCGTGATGGCGGCTTCCGTCGTCGGCGCCTTGGGCGTGTCCGACCGTCAACGCCAGCGGCAGGCACCTTGCATCGCCGGCAAGCCCGAGCCCTGGGCCATCTGCGGCGCTCAGCGTGTGAACCACATGGGCCTCGCGGCAAAGACGCGTCTCGGCCCGCTTCAGCAGCGCTGCTTCGCGCCGGTAGAGCAGGCCTGTCAGGGAGCCCGCGGCATTGGCGGCGTTCTCCTCCGCCGACCGGTGCTCGACATTGTGGGCGATGAAGATCGCCGGGAACCGAGTCAGGTACGGATACGCGGTCGGCATCTGCAGCGAGTTGAGGATCAGACCGTCGAATTCTCCCGCCTCGGCGAGGCGGGCGAGCAGCGTGCGCTTCGACAGGCCGGCAAGCTTGGCCGCCGTCACCGGCAGGTCGCGACTCAGGGCGCCGGCCAGCCAACGAGCCTTCTGCGCCCGGCTGGCGCCGGCATTCTCCAACGCGATCTCGCCGAGGCAGATCGCCTCGCCCGCCCGTTGCGGCGACGGCGCGTCGTCACGCCGCCGGAAGCCGGCGAAGCTCAGCTTGACCCCCTGGCGCCGATAGGCCGCGATGATCGCACGGTTGGCGATCTCGAACCCGGTGGTCGGATCGTGCGACGGCAGCAGCGATGACACGAACAGAAGATGCACAGCTCACCCGGCCCGGCTCGGTTCAGATGACGGGATATCGCAGTTCGACATTGAGATTAGCCTAATCCGCCGGCGCAATTCCCGCGAATGAGCGGGATTACCCTCGGGCAGTTCCTGCTCGACGCTATTTTCGGGCCGGGAGCGATGGTTTCTTCACCTTCTTCTGTTGTTCATCGGGGACGATCCTCCATCCGCGGTGCCCGAATGCCCGAAGCCGTCAGCATCGAACGCATCTCCCCGGATCTCAGCGCCGAGGCCGTCGAGATCGTCGTGACGCTGCCGACCTTCCGCCGGCCGGACCATCTCCTGCGCACGCTGCAGTCGCTCAAGGCGCAGGGCACCCGCCGCCGCTTCGCGGCGATCGTCATCGAGAACGACGCGGAGCAAGGTGCCGGGCGGCGCGCCGCCGACCCGCTCTTCGCCAGCGGCGAGATCGCCGGCCTGATCATCACCGCCCATGCGCGCGGCAACTGCTCGGCCTACAATGCCGGCTGGACCACGGCGCTGGAGCGTTTTCCGTCGATGCGCTACCTCGCGGTCATCGACGACGACGAGACCGCCGGGGAAGACTGGCTGGAGCGCCTCGTCGGGACGGCCGAGGCGCTGCCGGTCGATATCGTGGGCGGCCCGCAGGTGCCGGTGTTCGAGAAGGAAGCGGGACGCAGCCTCGCCCGCCACCCGGTGTTCGTCCCCCATTATGCGGCGAGCGGCCCGGTGCCGATCCTGTTCTCTTCCGGCAATGTCCTGATCCGCCGCGAAGTGCTCGAGACGATGGGCGCTCCGTTCCTCGACACGGCGTTCAACTTCATCGGCGGCGGCGACAGCGACTTCTACTCGCGCTGCCGCGAGCGCGGCTTCCGTTTCGGCTGGTGCGCCGAGGCGCCGGTGTTCGAGACGACGCCGCCGCGCCGGATGGAGTTTTCCTGGCTCAATGCGCGCGGCATGCGCAACGGGGCCCTGTCGTCGATCATCGAGCGCCGGCGCCAGGGCGGCCGCCGCGGCGATCTGCGCCGCTTCGCCAAGAGCGCCGCCCTGCTGGCCGCCTCGCCGTTTCGTTCGGCGGCACTCGCCGCGCGTACCGGCTCGGCGATCGCCGGCCTCTATCCGATGCAGGTGGCGATCGGCCGCCTCCTCGCGGAATTCGGGATCGTGAATGAGCAATACCGCCGCCCCGACCAGAACTGACGCAACCGGCCACGGTCCGACCGGCGCCTGGGTGGTCGACGCCGCCCGGCTTCTCCTCGGCGCCGGCCTGCTGACGCTGCTGCTGGTGACGCTCTCGCCCTTCGAGGTGTCGTTCGAGGGCAGCCGGGACGCGGGCGACCTCGTGAACCAGGTCGGCTATTCGGCGCTGGCGGTCATCGTCCTGGCCGGACACCTGATGTTCACCGACCGCGCGGTGGCGGCGTCGCTGCTGCGGCCGGCCTGGCTGGTCATGGCGGCGTGGCTGGTGATCAGCGCGCTCTTCGCCTTCAGTCCGCAGAACGCCCTGCGGACGGCAGCCTTCACCGTCCTCGCGATGATCGCCGTCACCGGCGCGCTGTCGCTGCCGCGCGACGGGCGCTCGTTCCGCCTCTGTTTGACCGTTGCGGCCCTCGCGGTGCTCGGGCTCTCATATTTCGGGATCATCGCGATGCCCGGCTTCGCGATCCACGATGGGGGCGGAACCGAGCCGCAGCACGCGGGCCTCTGGCGCGGGATCTACAGCCACAAGAACGTCGCCGGCGCCGTGATGGGCGCGCTGTTCTTCTGCGGGCTCTACCTGTTACGGGCGGGCCAGCGCTGGACGGGACTGCTGATCGCCGGCCTGTCGGTGCTCTTCGTCCTCAAGACCGGCTCGAAGACGGCAACCGCGCTGCTGCCTGCCGTCGCCTGCCTGGTGATCGGCCTGCGGGTGTTCGGCGGGCGGCTGCTGCCCGCTTTCGCCGTCGGCGCGGCGGTGGCGGTCATGGCCCTCCTGACGCTCGGGACGGTGCTCTCGCCGACGCTCGATTCCCTGCTCCAGGCGATCCTGCCCAGCACGACCTTCACCGGCCGGACCGACCTCTGGCGTTTTGCGCTCGATCTCTTCCAGGGCCGCGAGTGGACGGGTTTCGGCCTGAACTCCTTCTGGCAGACCGGATACGTCTATGGCGCGGAGCGCAATTTCGAGCTTGCCTGGGACGTGAGGACCAGTCCGAACGGCCACAACGGCTATCTGGACGTGGCGCTGGCGATGGGTTGGCCGGGCCTTTGCCTTGCCGTGCTCGTGCTGGTCCTCCTGCCCCTGCGGGACTACGTCAAGGTGGGGAGCGGGCTCGACAGCCAGCGCCTTGCCGACATGTTCCTGATGGTCCTCACCTTCCTGCTGCTGAATTCGTTCCTGGAGAGCTTCCTCTTCGACCGGGCCAACCCGATCTGGATGATCCTGTGGATGTCCGTCGTCGGGCTGCGGCTCCTGGCGCGCCACAGGCTGCAGCGGTGAAACCGTCAGTCGGCAACTGAGAGACCGGCGCGAGCGGACAGGGTGCGTTCCGTCCGCCCGATGCGGGCCTGACGCTCGCGCAGGCGCCTCCCGAGCGCCATGCCGGGGCGCTCCACGAAGCGCCAGGTCAGCATGCTGGCGAGCAGGGTTCCGCCGACGATCAGCCCCAGCGCCAGCAAGACCTGGCCTTCGCTCGCGCCGAGCAGGCGCTTGCCGTCGACCCCGGTCGAGAAGAACGCCCATCCGGTCTTTCCACCCAGCACCGTCGCGACGTTCTCCACCCGCGAGATGACGAAGGCATGGGTGAGATAGATCGAGTAGGAGACGAGGCCGAGAAGGGTCGCGGGCCTGGATCGCAGCAGGCGGCTGACCACTCCCCCCTCATGGGCGAAGACATAGAGCGCAAAGGCGAAGACGAAGGGCGCGGCCAGCGACAGGATGGTGCCGCCGAGCGCCGTGACGAAGGCGGCCACCATAAGGACGGCGGCGGTCTCGGCCAGCGTCCAGACGAGCCGTTGGTCGGCCGGGACGGCCTGTTCGGTGCGCGGCCAGATCACCAGGCGGACGATGGCGCCGAGCGAGAAGCCCATCAGGCAGCGCAGCCAGCCATAGCCCACGGTCGTGTCGATCGTGCCCTCGGCCGCGCCGATGACCACGATGCCGACGACGATGCAGAGCACCATCAGGGGCAGCAGCGCGCGCGGCGCGGCGGCCACCACGAGGGCGAAGAGGCCGTAGGCGAGAAGCTCGGCGGAGATGCTCCAGCTCGGATAGTTCCAGCCAAGCGTGTCGAGTACCCCGAGGGAGTGGGTCATCAGGAGGTTGTGAACGAGCGCGACGGGCCCGTTCCCGCCCTGGAACGCGTCGCCGCCGCCGCGGGTGGCGAGGAGGAACAGCTCGAAGCCGACGAACAGCGCCAGCATGAAGAGGTGCAGCGGGTAGACCCGGAAGAACCTGCCGCGCAGGAACTGCAGGACGTTGCGCTCGCGCCGGAGGCTGTCGTGGAAGGCATGGGCGATGACGAATCCGGAAAGCACGAAGAAGAAGTCGACGAACAGGAAGCCGTGCCGGAAGAAGCTGGCGTGATAGACCAACCCGGCGACCGGCGCGTGGAACACCACGACCAGGAGCGCGCAGATTCCGCGCAGCCCGTCGAGCGCCTGAAACCGCGCCGCCGTCGGACGGAGCTAACCTTCGAAACCCCCGCGTTCGTCCTGCATCCGAGTTGCCCCGCCCCTGCCCCGAGCCCGTCGCCCCCGACGATAGCGACGAAGTGTTAACGCTCGGCAATAAGCCCGCCGCAAAACGGAAGGGCGCCGGCGAGCCGCCAGGCGACGCGTTGTTCTCGCTGCCTGCTGCGCTATGTGCGCCGCGTCATGCTGTCATCGGCCGGCTGGCCCCACAGCGAACTGGCCGCACCACGAATGGATTGCCGCGCAACATGGACCAACTGCGCCTTCTCGCCGTCGACACCGACGATCTCGCCATCGTCTCGGCGCACTGCCAAGACGCCGTCGTCAAGCTGAAGGACTGTCAGTTCCGTCCGCGCGCGGGGCAGTTCGTCATGGAGATGAACCGGTTCGTCTGGGAGGCCGCCGCGCAGCGACCACGCTTCCGGCTGTTCCGCAGGGAAAGCTACGAGCGCCGGCGCTCGGTGCTCCACTTCGACCGCGTGCGTTCGGTGCAGCGCTTCAACCTCGACCCGGCGGCGGGCGACCAGGTGCTGGCCCTCCTGGCGATCCGCTTTGCCGAGACCACGGCGCCGTCGGGAACCGTCGAGCTTGTCTTTGCCGGCGGCTCCACGATAAGGCTGGACGTCGAGGTGATCGAGGCCCAGCTTTCCGATATCGGCGGCTCCTGGAGCACCGATGCCCGCCCGGATCACGACCGTTCCGACCCCGCCGCCTGAGGCGCGGGCCGTCGCGATGCGGTCGCGCGGACAGAGTAGAGAGGTCTTGCCGCAGTGCCATCGCGATTGAACAGCACGGACGCCGGATTCGAGGCGGAGTTCCGGGCGCTGCTCGGGGCCAAGCGCGAGGCGGCGGCAGACGTCGACGACGCCGTTCGAGACATTATCGCCCGCGTGCGCGCCGAGGGCGATGCGGCGCTGATCGAGCTCACGTCCCGCTTCGACGGGCTGGATCTGGAGGCCTCGTCGCTGCGGGTTGGTGCCGACCAGATCGAGGCGGCTCATGCGGCCACGGCGCCGGAGACGCTCGCCGCCCTCGAACTCGCCCACGAGCGGATCAGGAGCCATCACGAGCGCCAGCGCCCGGTCGACGACCGCTATGTCGACGCGATCGGCGTTGAGCTCGGCAGCCGCTGGAGTGCGGTTGAATCGGTCGGGCTCTACGTGCCCGGCGGAACCGCGAGCTACCCTTCCTCGGTCCTGATGAACGCCATTCCGGCCCGGGTCGCCGGCGTCGAGCGCATCGCGATGGCGGTGCCGGCGATGCGCGGCGCGCTGAACCCGCTGGTGCTGGCGGCGGCACGGCTCTGCGGCGTCGACGAGATCTATCGGATCGGCGGCGCGCAGGCGATCGCGGCCTTTGCCTACGGCACGCAGACGATCCCGCCGGTCGCCAAGATCGTCGGTCCCGGCAATGCCTATGTGGCGGCGGCGAAGCGCCGGGTCTTCGGCACGGTGGGCATCGACATGGTGGCCGGCCCGTCGGAAATCCTGGTGATCGCCGACGGCGAGAACGACCCGGACTGGATCGCGGCCGACCTGCTGAGCCAGGCCGAGCACGATGCGGCGGCGCAGTCGATCCTGATCACCGACGATCCGGGCTTCGCCGATGCCGTCGCCGGGGCAGTCGACCGCCAGCTCGGCCAGCTGTCGCGCGGCGAGACCGCCCGGGCGAGCTGGCGCGACCATGGCGCGATCATCCTGGTGCCGAGCCTCGACGACGCTCCCGCCCTCAGCGACCGGATCGCGCCGGAGCATCTGGAACTCGCCGTCGAGGACCCCGAGCCGCTGTTCGCCCGCGTGCGCAATGCGGGCGCCGTCTTTCTCGGCCGGCATACGCCCGAGGTCATCGGCGACTATGTCGGCGGCTCGAACCACGTGCTGCCGACCGCCCGCTCGGCGCGCTTCTCCTCCGGCCTGTCGGTACTCGACTTCGTCAAGCGCACCTCGATTCTCAAGCTCGGGCCGGAGCAGTTGCGCGCCCTTGGGCCCGCGGCAGTGGAGCTCGCCCGCGTCGAGGGTCTGGACGCGCACGGCCGCTCCGTCTCCATCCGCCTCAATCTCTGACCGGCGATGACGGACTCCGACACCCAGCCCGGCGGCCGACTGATAGACGTCGAACTCGACGAGACGATCGGCCGCGCCACGCCGGACGTCGAGCACGAGCGCGCCGTGGCGATCTTCGACCTGATCGAGGAGAACCACTTCGTGCCGGCGGGCGCTGCCGCGGACGGCCGGTTCAAGCTGCGGCTGTCGCTGGCGGACAAGCGGCTGGTCTTCGACGTGAGGGACGAGGCCGGCGAGGCCGTCACCACCCACATCCTGTCGCTCACCCCCTTCCGCCGGGTGATCAAGGACTATTTCCTGATCTGCGACAGCTACTACCAGGCGATCCGCAGCGCGACGCCGCAGCAGATCGAGGCGATCGACATGGGCCGCCGGGGCATCCACAATGACGGATCGCAGACGCTGATGGAGCGGCTGAAGGGAAAGATCGACGTCGATCTGGATACCGCCCGCCGTCTGTTCACGCTGATCTGCGTCCTGCACTGGCGGAGCTGAACGCCGTGGCGCGGCCGAGCGAGCACCGAGCGATCCCGGATCTTGGGCCGGGAAGCGGCAAGCCCGTAAGGGCGATGGGCCGCCCACGTTTTGCCCGCGAGGCGCGGCGGTGAGCGAAGCCGATCCGCACGACAAAAAGCTGCCGCCGAGTTCGGTGCTCTTCGTCTGCGGCATGAACGCCATCCGCTCCCCCATGGCCGAGGCCATTGCGCGGTCGATCCTGCCGCCTTCGACCTACATCGCCTCCGCCGGCGTCAGGAGCGGTCAGCGCGACCCGTTCGTGGACGCGGTCCTGTCGGAAAAAGGTCTCGATCTGGGCGAGCGGCGACCGCAGCGCTTCGACGACCTCGAAGACAGCTATTTCGACCTGATCGTCACCATGGCGCCGGAGGCGCACCATGTGGCGCTGGACGCCACCGGCACCTCGTCCGTGGACGTCGAGTTCTGGCCGATGCCGGATCCCTCCGCCGCCGCCGGCAGCCGGGACCAGATCCTCGACGCCTATCGCGACGTCTTCCGGCGCATCGAGGCCCGGATACGCGAGCGCCTGCTGCCGCCGAACAGCTGACGGCGCCCGTGCTCAGTCCGCCAGTGTGGCGATCTCGGCCTTCAGCTCGTCGAGCCCCACGATCTTTTCGGAGGAGGTAGCGAGGATCCGCGGGAAGGCTGCCGGACGCCGGACGATCGCCAGCGCCGTCGCATCGAGCAGCTTGGCGACGGCCGGCGGCTTGATCTTGTCGATCTTGGTCAGGACGATCTGGTAGGAGACGGCCGCCTTGTCGAGGAGGTCCATCACCTCCGCGTCGTTCTTCTTGATGCCATGGCGGGCGTCGATCAGCAGGAAGACGCGCTTGAGGCTGGCGCGGCCGCGCAGATAGGAGAAGACGAGCCGCGTCCATGCATCGACGTGGTCCTTCGGCGCCTTGGCATAGCCATAGCCCGGCATGTCGACGAGCGCGATCGGCGGCAGCTCCAGCGTCTCGCCGCCGTAGCCGTCCGGAACGAAGAAGTTCAGCTCCTGAGTCCGCCCGGGCGTGTTCGAAGTCCGCGCGAGACCCTTCTGACCGAGCAGCGCGTTGATCAGCGAGGACTTGCCGACATTGGAGCGCCCGGCGAAGGCGATCTCCGGCGGGCCTTCCGGCGGCAGGAACTTCATCGCGGGCACGCCCCGCACGAAGACCCAGGGGCGGGCGAAGAACCGGTGGTCGGCGGGCGGCGGCGCTTCTGCCCCGCGCCCTTCGGCGTTGTCGTCCGTCGCGCTCATCGGGCCTTCTCCAGTGCTTCCACGTCGCCGCCCCTGATCCTGTCCAGGTTGCGGGTGATCTTCTCGGCGGGCCAGTTCCACCATGCGACGGCGAGGAGGCGCTCGATCGTTCCGGGATCGAAGCGCTGGCGCACCTGCCGCGCGGGGTTGCCGGCGACGACGGCGTAGGGCTCCACGTCACGCGACACCACGGCGAGGCTTGCGACGATGGCGCCGTCACCGATCGACACGCCGGGCAGGATCGTCGCCCGCTCGCCGATCCAGACATCGTTCCCGACCACCGTGTCGCCCTTCATCCCGGCCTCGACCGTCGCGACGTCGAAGCCCTTCTCCCAGCCGTGACCGAAGATGTTGAAGGGATAGGTCGAAAGGCCGGTCATGGCGTGGTTCGCGCCATTCATGACGAACCGGACGCCCGAGGCGATGGCGCAGAAGCGCCCGATCACCAGCCGGTCGCCGAGACCCGGATAGAGATGGCCGACGCAGGTCTCGACGAAGCGTTCGGGGCCGCCCGGATCGTCGTAATAGGTGTACTCGCCGATCTCGATCTGCCTGTGGTCGACGAGCGGCTTGAGGAATCCGACCCGATCGTGCCCCGCCACGGGATGGGGATTGGCCGGATCTGGACCGTGCATCGACGCTCACTCCGCTCCGTGGGTGGTGAGCCCCGACGTGGCCCGCGTGGCCGATCCGATCAGCTCTCCGGCGCCTTCTTGCGGAACATGCCCCGCAGATTGTCCCACAACTCGATCTTGGTGCCGTTGCGCTTCATGATCACGCCCTGCTGGAGAATCGACAGGAAGTTGTTCCACGTCCAGTAGATCACCAGGCCGGCCGGGAACGACGCCAGCATGAAGGTGAAGATCACCGGCATCCAGGTGAAGATCATCTGCTGCGTCGGGTCCGGCGGCGTCGGATTGAGGCGCATCTGGACGAACATCGTGATGCCCATGAGGATCGGCCAGACGCCGACGATCAGGAAGGTCGGCAGGTCGATCGGGATCAGGCCGAAGAGATTGAAGATGCTCGTCGGGTCCGGCGCGGCAAGATCCTGGATCCACCCGAAGAACGGCGCGTGACGCATCTCGATGGTCACGTAGAGCACCTTGTAGAGGGCGAAGAAGACCGGGATCTGGATGAGAATCGGCCAGCAGCCGGCCGCCGGGTTGATCTTCTCCTCCCGGTAGATTCGCATCATCTCCTGCTGCTGCTTCTGCCGGTCGTCCTTGAAGCGCTCGCGCAGCTCCATGATCTTCGGCTGCATGTTCTTCATGCGGGCCATCGACTTGTAGGACTTGTTGGCCAGCGGGAAGAAGATGAGCTTCAGCACGACGGTGACGGCGAGGATCGCCAGGCCGAAATTGCCGAGCAGATTATAGAACCAGTCGATCGCGTGGAACATCGGCCGGGTGATGAAATAGAACCAGCCCCAGTCGATCAGCTGGCCGAACTGCCGGATGTTCAGCGTCTCCTCGTAGGAGTCGATGACGTCGACGACCTTCGCTCCCGCGAAAGTGCGCGCGGTGGTGGTCGCGGCCGCGCCCGGCGCCACGATCAGCGGATCGCCGACATATTCCGTCTGGTAGTGCGGGCGCTCCCCGGTCAGATAGAGGAAGCGCGACTGGAACGGCCGGCCATTCTCCGGAATCAGCGTGGTCGCCCAGTATTTGTCGGTGATGCCCAGCCAGCCGCTCGAAGCCGGCGGCGGCGAGTAGCGGCCATCGTCCTCGATCGACGAGAAGGTGACCTCGGACAGGCCATCCTCGCCGAACACGCCGATGAGGCCCTCGAAGAGCACGAAGATCGAGGCGTGCTCCGGCTTTGCGTAGCGGGCGATCCGGCCGTAGGGCGACAGGGTCACCGCCGCCTCGCCGGCGTTCTGGACCGTGTCCACCACAGTGAACATGAACTTGTCGTCGATGGAGATCTGCCGGCTGAAGGTGACGCCGGCGCCGTTCGTTGCCGTCAGGGTGACCGGCGTCGCGGGCGTCAGCGCAGCGCCCTCCTCCGCCTCCCACACGGTGGCGGGACCGGGCAGCGTTCCGGCGTTCTGGCCGAGATAGCCGAACTCCGCGAAATAGCCGGTCTGGAGCTGCTCGGGGGACAGAAGGACGATGCTCGGCGAATCGTCGTCGACGGTCTCGTGGTAGTTCTTGAGCCGCAGATCGTCGAGCCGCGCGCCGGTCAGGTTGATGGAGCCGGAAACCGCCGGCGTTTCGATGGGGATCCGCGCCGTCGTCGCCAGCGCCTGCTCGCGGCCGAGCGATGCGGGAGCAGCCACCTGGCCGCCCGGCACCACGCTCTCGCGCCCGGCGGGCGGAGCGATGTTCTCCTGGGGCGTTCCGGCCGGGGTCTGCGGGGTCTGCAACGATCCCGGGTTCTGCGGCGCCGCGCTCTCGCTCGTCTCGATCTGGCGCTGCGCCTCCATGCGCGGCGCCATCACCAGGAACTGCCAGCCCACCAGCACGGCGATGGACAGCGCCATGGCGATCAGGAAGTTGCGGTTGTTCTGCATCAGTCAGACCCCGATCGACGCTGCGGATCGCGCCGTTTGGCCGTCGCCGGCCCGCCTTGCGGCTGTTTCGTCCGGGCAAGCCGCCGGGACAACTCATCCTTCAGCGCGGCGAAGGGCATGTCGCGGACCTCGCGCCGGGCGACGATCACATAATCGAACCCGGGCACCATGTCAGCCTCGGCGCCGAACCGCATCGCCTCACGCAGGCGGCGACGGATGCGATTGCGCACGACGGCGTTGCCGACCTTCTTGGTCACGGTCAGCCCGAAGCGCGGCTCATCCCCGTCGCCTCGGTCCCGTGTCTCCACAAAGAAGCTGGGGCCGTTCAGGCGGCGGCCCCGGCGCGCGGCCAGAAACTCGGCGCGCTTTTTCATCCTGCCGACGGCCATCAGGCAGCCGTGCGGCGGCCGGTCGTCGGATCAGGCCGAGAGGCGCTTGCGGCCGCGAGCGCGGCGCGCGGCAATGACCTTGCGGCCGCCGGTGGTGGCCATGCGCGAGCGGAACCCGTGGCGGCGCTTACGGACAAGGCGGGACGGCTGGTAAGTACGTTTCATCGTGGCGATTCCGCGCCCGGTTGCGCGGCCCTTCGTCGTTTCCGAATATGGATGTCGGGGCAGAAAGCGAGCGCGCATCCGTTGTCGCGCGGACGCCGCCCGCTCGTATGGGGGCTTATTGGAAGAGACGGGCGGAAAAGTCAATCACCGGTCCGGCCGCACGGCCGGTTCAATCACGCGTGATTCCTCAGCCGATCCCACGATCGCCCTTGCCTACCCGGCTCTAATGCCCAACCTGCCAGCCTTGAAAGCCGGTTCGAGAATGTCGCCACGAGATCCTCCCGCAAAGCAGGTGAAACCAGACCCGGCCGAAACGGTCCAGCCGGGTATGGTTGTTCGCCGCTTCGCTCCGCTGGCGGTCATCGTCGGCGGTCTGGTGCTCGCCTACGCCGCAGGATTGCACCGGCATATCTCGCTGCAGGCGTTCATCGACAGCCGCGCCGTCCTGCGCGAGCTCGTCACGGACAATCTCTTCGCCGCGTCGACCGGGTTCGTCGTCGCCTACGCCATCCTCGTCACGTTCGCCTTTCCGGCAGCGTCGATCTTCACAATCGCGGCCGGCTTTCTGTTCGGCTGGCTCCTCGGCGGCACGCTGACCGTCATCGGAGCGACCCTCGGCGCAACGGTGCTTTTTCTGGCGGCCCGCCATGCGTTCGGCGACGTGCTGCGGCGCCGGGCCGGCGGATCGCTCGCCCGGTTCGCCGACGGATTCCGCGACGACGCCTTCTCCTACCTCCTCGTCCTGCGCCTGACCCCCGTGCTGCCCTTCGTCGCGGTCAACATCGCCCCGGCCTTCTTCGACGTGAAGCTGCGCACCTATGTCGTCACCACCTTCCTCGGCATCATCCCCGGCTCGATGGTCTATGCGTTCCTCGGAAGCGGGATAAACCGGGCGCTGGCGAAGGCCGGCAAGGGCGAGGTGACGCTCGCCAGGCTGGTCACGATGGACATGACCGTGGCGCTGCTGGGCCTCGGCGCGCTGGCGGTGCTGGGCCTCGTCCTGAAGAAGACCTTCCTGAAGGGCCGCAGGCGCGGCGCACCGGCGCCGGTGAAGCAAGGAGACTGACGCCCCATGCCGGACGTTCTGACCCCCGACATCTGCGTGATCGGTGCCGGCTCCGGCGGCCTCACCACAGCCGCCGCGGCCGCTGCATTCGGCGTCCCCGTGGTGCTCGTCGAGCGCGGCCGGATGGGGGGAGACTGCCTGAACTACGGCTGCGTGCCGTCCAAGGCGCTCATCGCCGCGGCAAGTCACGCGGCGGCGATCCGGGAGGCGCCGCGCTTCGGCATAAAGGTCGGCGAGCCAGAGATCGACTTCGCGGCGGTCCAGCGTCACGTCGCCGACGTCATCGATACGATCGCGCCCCACGATTCGGTCGAGCGCTTCGAAAGCCTCGGCGTCACGGTGCTCAAGGCGCACGCGGCATTCGTCGACGCGCGTACCCTGTCCGCCGGCGGGCGGCTGGTGCGCCCGCGCCGCTTCGTGATCGCCGCCGGCTCCTCGCCCGCCGTGCCGCCGATCGACGGGCTGGCGGCGACGCCGTATGTCACCAACGAGACGATCTTCGGCCTGACCGCCTGCCCCGAGCATCTGGTGATCGTCGGCGGCGGGCCGATCGGCCTCGAGATGGCGCAGGCGCATCGCCGTCTCGGCGCCCGCGTCACCGTGATCGAGGCGGAGACGGCCCTTGCCCGCGAGGATCGCGAGCTCGCCGCCGTGGTCCTCGGCCGGCTGCGCCAGGAGGGCGTGGCGATCGAGGAGCGCGCCCGGGTGATGCGCGTCGAGGGCGAGCAGGGGCAGATCCGGGCCGAGATCGAGCGCCGCGACGGCTCGGCGGCCAGCATCGAAGGCTCGCATCTTCTCCTCGCCGTCGGGCGTAAGCCCAATGTCGAGGGGCTGAATCTCGGAGCGGCCGGGATCGATCACGATTCGCACGGGATCAAGGTCGGCAGGGATCTGCGGACCAGCAACCGGAGGGCCTACGCGATCGGCGACATCGCCGGCGGGCCGCAATTCACCCATCTCGCCAATCTGCATGCCGGGCTCGTCATCCGGGCGATCCTGTTCCGCCTGCCGATCCGCGTGCCCCGCGATACGCTGCCGCGGGTCACCTACACCGATCCGCCGCTCGGGCAGGTCGGACTCACCCGTGCCGAGGCAGACGTGCAGGGCATTGCGGCACAGGTGCTGGCATGGCCCTATGCGGAAAACGACCGGGCCCAGACAGAGCGTCGAATCGACGGGCTGATCAAGCTGGTGGTGGGACGGCGCGGCCGGCTCCTGGGGGCCGGCGTCGTCGGGCATGCCGCCGACGAGATCACCAATCTCCTGTCGCTCGCGATCTCGCGCGGCCTGAGCGTCGACGATCTGCGGGACTTCGTGTCGCCCTACCCGACCTTGTCGGAAATTGGCAAACGCGCCGCGACTTCCTACTATGTGCCCTATACGCGGCGCCCCTTCGTGCGCCGCACCATCGCCTTTCTGCGACGGTTCGGCTGAGAGCGACAGGGCGGTAGCCGATCGCTCCTGAAGGCCCTGACGAAGGGGCGAGGGGACGCGCGGCAGTGCAGCATTCGGTGAAAAGCCCGGCCGCCGGTAAGGCGACGAGGCCGAAGCGCCTCCCCGGCGGGGGCCGACGGCTGTCGCGGCGCCTACTCCTGATCACCATGCTGGCGGTGATGCTCGCGGAAGTCCTGATCTTCGTGCCCTCAATCGCCAATTTCCGCGAGAGCTGGATGGCGGCGAAGCTGGAAACGGCCGCCGTCGCCGGCGTCGCCTCCGAGGGCAACGAGGCGCAGGGCGCGACGGCGCTCGGAGCCGATCAGGGCGTCGTCCTGCTCGGCGCCCTCGACGCCATGCTGGTGGCGATCATCGAAGGCGGCGCCTCGAGGCTGATCGCCCGGGCCGAGACGGTCGAGGTCGCCGAACTGCAGATCGATCTCGCCGACCGCAGCCTGGTGCCGATGGTATTCGGCGCCTTCGACACGCTGCTGCTCGGCGGCGACCGGACAATGCGCATCCACGGGCCGGTTGGCGACAGCTCGCTCATCGCCGAGGTGGTGATGTCGGAGCGCCCGCTCCGCCGCGACATGCTGATCTACTCGCGGAACATCCTGTTGCTGTCGCTGGCGATCGCCACGTTCGCCGCACTGCTCGTCTATGCCGCGATCAGCCTCTATCTGGTCCGCCCGATCCAGGCGATGACCGGCGCGATGATCCGCTTCGGCGAAAACCCTTCCGATCCGGGCCGGATCATCCAGCCGAGCAACCGCCAGGACGAGATCGGCATCGCCGAGCTGGAACTGGCCGAGATGCAGGCGCGACTCGCCGACACGCTGCGCGAACAGCGCCATCTCGCCGATCTCGGCCTGGCCGTCGCCAAGATCAACCACGATCTGCGCAACATCCTCGCCTCGGCACAGATGGTCTCGGACCGGCTGACGGACGTGCCCGATCCGCGCGTCCAGCGGGTCGTGCCGCCACTGGTGCGCAGCCTCGACCGCGCGCTCGCCTACACCCAGTCGGTTCTCTCCTACGGCCGCGCCGTCGAGAGCCCGCCGGCTCGGCGCGCGGTGCGGCTGGCACGGCTGGTGGACGACGTGTTCGAGGTGGTGGCGCCGCCCGAAGGCATCGAACTCGTCAACGCGGTGCCTGAAGACCTGGAGATCGCCGTCGACCCGGACCAGTTCCACCGCGTCCTGGTCAATCTCTGCCGCAACGCCGTCCAGGCGCTCGAGGGAGACGCGGCGGACCTGCCCTCGCTCGTGCGCCGCGTCACGATCGACGCGCGGCTGGATGCGGGAAACGAGGTGCTGATCAGCATCGAGGACACCGGGCCGGGACTGCCGGCGCGGGCGCGGGAAAACCTCTTCCGGGCGTTCCAGGGATCGGCCAGGACCGGCGGCACCGGCCTCGGACTCGCCATCGTCGCCGAGATCGTGGAGGCGCATGGCGGGCGGATCGATCTCGCGGAGCGCAGCCTGCCCGGCACCCGCTTCGACATCCGCCTGCCCGTCCGGGCCGCGACGAGCCTTGCGGCCGGGCCCGACGCTGCCTGAGTTACGCGCCGCCGCGAAGGCGCCAGCCGAGGGCTGGCCCGTCAGCACGCGGCGACACGGACGGACAGAGATTTTGCCCGTGGCTGCTTGCAATCGTCCGCCCGAGCGGCTAGTTAGCCCGGCACCGGCACGAGACGCTTCCTTGAAGCGACTGCCGCGTGCGCCCGTAGCTCAGCTGGATAGAGCACCAGACTACGAATCTGGGGGTCAGAGGTTCGAATCCTTTCGGGCGCGCCATT
>DASYHY010000116.1:0-6559 GCA_036252795.1 Aurantimonas sp.
AGCGCCACGTAGGCGAGGTCGTATTTCGACGCCTCGATCTCCTTGGCGTCCTCCTCGCTCTCGTCGCGCAGCGCCTTCACGTCGTCGTGGCGGAACAGCGCGTTGCCGTCGAACGAGACCTTGGCGTCCAGCACCCGCAGATGCCCGTCGGTCATGACGATCAGCGGATTGATCTCCAGAAGGCTCATGTCCTTCTCGGTGAACGCCTTGTAGAGGATCGGGAACAGCGCCTCGCCATCCTTCGCCGCGTCGCCCGAAAGCTGCAGCGCCTCGTTCAGCTTCGCGACGTCGGCGGCGGTGACGCCGGCCTCGGGATCGATCGCGACGTTGATGATCTTCTCCGGCGTCGCCTCGGCGACCGCCTCGATGTCCATGCCGCCCTCGGTCGAGACGACGAAGGCGACTCGCCCGACCGCCCGATCGACGAGCAGCGACAAATAGAGCTCGCGGTCGATGTCCGCGCCGTCCTCGATATAGAGGCGGTTCACCTGCTTGCCGGCATCGCCGGTCTGCTTGGTGACCAGCGTGTTCCCGAGCATCTCGCGGACATTGGCGACGACTTCGTCCACCGACTTCGCCAGCCGTACGCCGCCTTTGGCGTCCGGGCCGAGTTCCTTGAACTTGCCCTTGCCGCGGCCGCCGGCGTGGATCTGGCTCTTGACCACGTAGAGCGGGCCGGGCAGCTGCCTGGCGGCGGCTTCGGCCTCCGACGCCTGGGTGATCGGAACGCCCGCGGCGACCGGCGCGCCGAAGCCCTTGAGCAGTTCCTTGGCCTGATATTCGTGGATGTTCATGTCGGTCTCCCGGCCTGTGGGCGGAGCATAAGGAAAAGGGGCCGGGATCAGCCGGCCCCTCGGGGATTACTTCAGGTTGGGTGCGATGCCCTGGCAGGCTTCCATCAGGCCCTTGACCGCGCCGACCGATTTCTCGAACTGCGCCTTCTCGTCGCCCTCGAGGTCGATCTCGATGATGCGCTCGACGCCGTCAGCGCCGATGACGCAGGGAACGCCCACATACATGTCGCGCTGGCCGTACTGACCGGAAAGGTTCGCCGCGCAGGGCAGGACCCGCTTCTTGTCCTTCAGGTAGCTCTCGGCCATCTCGATCGCCGAGGCCGCCGGGGCGTAATAGGCCGAGCCGGTCTTCAGCAGACCGACGATCTCGGCGCCGCCGTCGCGCGTGCGCTGGACGATCTCCTCGAGCCGCTCCTTCGAGCACCAGCCCATCTTGACGAGGTCGGTGAGCGGGATGCCGGCGACGGTCGAGTAGCGCGCCAGCGGCACCATCGTGTCGCCGTGACCGCCGAGCACGAAGGCGGTGACGTCCTCGACCGAGACCTTGAACTCGTCGGCGAGGAAGGTGCGGAAGCGGCCGGAATCGAGGACGCCGGCCATGCCGACCACCTTCGCCTTGGGCAGGCCGGAGAATTTCTGCAGCGCCCAGACCATCGCGTCGAGCGGGTTGGTGATGCAGATCACGAAGGCGTCGGGCGCGTATTTGGCGATGCCTGCGCCGACCTGTTCCATGACCTTCAGGTTGATGCCGAGCAGGTCGTCGCGGCTCATGCCGGGCTTGCGCGGCACGCCGGCGGTGACGATGCACACGTCAGCGCCCTCGATGCCGGCATAGTCGTTGACGCCGGAAAGATGCGCGTCGAAGCCCTCGACCGGGCCGGACTGGGCGATGTCGAGCGCCTTGCCCTGCGGCATCCCCTCGGCGATGTCGAACAGGACGATGTCGCCGAGTTCCTTCAGGCTCGCCAGATGGGCGAGCGTGCCGCCGATCATGCCGGAACCGATGAGTGCGATCTTGTTACGTGCCAACGCCATTCCCTCCTGAAGCGCGCGATGGTGGACGGCGCGCCATGACTCCCGACGGCGCACAGAACCCGCCATCCCGTGCCGGTCCAGCGCCGATGAGATCCGTCCAGGCGCTCGGGCGCATGAGAGGATGTCCGCAACGGTGCCGCCGTTGGGGTCGAGCCAATAGACCGGCTGGCGGTTTCATGCAACTGCCGAAAGCGGTGCCAGCAATTTCAAACGGTTGTAATACTCGGGACTTACGTAAGAGTAAATCGGAAGTGGCATTGCTTTCAATGCGACAGGCCGATCATGCGGTTTGTCCGCCCGCCGTGCGGGGTGCCGACGCCTGCACCGGAGCGGCGGGTTTGGCGCTCGATCGCGCCAGATAATCGTCCGAGCGCATCTCGATCAGGCGCGATCCGGTACGATCGAACTCGAACGCCTCCGTGCCGCTGGCACCGCGATAGAGGCTTTCCGCCGGCGCGTCCGCCGACATGACCAGGCGCCGACCGGAATCGTAGAGGGCGTCGACCAGCATGATGAAGCGTTTCGCCTCGTTGCGCTCGGCCTCGCCCATGACCGGCACGTCGTCGATCATCACCGTGTGGAAGCGCCGGGCGATGGCGAGGTAGTCCTGCGCCCCGAGCGGCCGCCTGAGGAGGTCGTCGTAGGTGAAACGGGCCGCACCGTTGCCGGCTCGCGGCACCGGCACGGTCCGGCCCTTCACCGAGAGCGAGGCGGGCGCTTCGCGAGCGCCGCCCAGGAGCGCTTCCCAGGCCGCATCCATCCGTTCCGCGGCCTGCGGCCCGAGCGGCGTGACGTAGCAATCGTCGCGCCCGATCGTCGCCAGGCGGTAATCCTCCTCCCCCGAAAGCTCGGCGATGTCGGCATGGGCCTTCAGCATGGCGACGAAGGGCAGGAAGAGCGGACGGTTGAGCCCGTCCCGGTAGAGGTCGTCCGGGGCGACGTTGGAGGTCGCGACGAGAACGACGCCCGCCTCGAACAGCGCCTTGAACAGCCGCGACAGGATCATCGCATCGGCGATGTCGGTGACCGAGAACTCGTCGAAGCACAGGAGCTTCGCCTCCCGGGCGAGGGACGCCGCCACCGGCGGGATCGGGTCGTCGCCCTTGGCGCGCCCGGCCTTCACCGCCTCGCGATGCGCGCCGATGCGGGCGTGCACGTCGCCCATGAAGTCGTGGAAATGCACCCGCCTTTTGGCTGCCACCGAGCTCTGGCGGAAGAACATGTCCATCAGCATGGTCTTGCCGCGGCCGACGTCGCCGTAGACGTACAGCCCCCGGATCGGCTCCGTCGGCCGGGACTTGCCGAACAGCCAGCCGAGCGCGCTCTGCTTGGAGGCCACCGTCGCGGCGGACAGCACCTGGTCGAGCCGGTCCAGCCGGTCGGCGATGCGGCGCTGCGCCGGATCGGCCTCGATCTCCTTTGCGGCGATCAGGCGTTCGAGAGCGGAGCGGACCGGCCCTCGGGCCGGGGCCCGCTCACGCGAGATGGGGCTCGCCATCGAGACTCCAGAAGAACGAGAAGAGGAATGCCGCGCGGGTCGCATCGCGTGCGCCCGGTCCGGCGAAACCGGGGCGCCAGCCCATCGCTGGCACCAGGCCGGCCGCGTCCCGCGCGGCCGGCTTCTGCCGCCTCAGCGGTAGAGGCTGATCTGCTGCCCGCTGGTCGTGGTGCCCTCGTAGCGCGAGCCGCCGGCCGAGTTGAGGTTGGCGACCGTCGTGCCGCCGGAATCCTTCAGCACGACCTGGCTGCCCGAGACGTCCCAGGCGGAGACGTCCGCCACCGTTCCGGGACAGCCGCGCGAGGCGGCGCGGTAGCCGCCGGTCCACTGGGTCAGCGACAGGATGATCTGGCAGTTGCCGCCGGTGGTGGTGACCCGATAGGCGCCGAGCACCTCGCCGCGGGTCAGCGGCTGGCCGCTGCCGAGCGAGGCGACCTGTGTGCCACCCGAGCCGTCCTGCGCGGCGGAGCCAATGTCCGTGCCGGTCGTGTCGTTCATGCCCGGCGTGCTCGGCGGCGGCGGCGGGGGCGGAGGCGGCAACTGGTTGCTGGCCACCTGTCCGGTCGGCGCCGGCGTGAGCGGGCTCGGCGCGCTCGAAACGCTCTGACCGCCGCTGCTCATCGTCGGCATCGAGCGAGAGCACCCTGCCGCCACGAGGAGCGCGGCAAGCGCCACTCCGGTCTTCATCCAACGCGTCATCGCACATTCCCCCGGGATATGTTCTGCATCTGGCCGGTTCGGGCCGCCTGCCCGATACCGTTCCCGGCCATAAAGCGGTCACCGGCCTCGTATCGCAAGGCTCAACTGTGCCAAAATGCGACGCAACGGCGTGAATGTGGCCTCCAGTCCACGAAAAACCGGTCAGCGGCCTGATCGAGCGGCGGCCGGCGCGCTTGACAGGCCGGCGTCATCCCGTCTCACGAATCGTCGAGCGGCCGCATGAAATCGCCCGTGTCGGGGTTCATCGCCCACAATTCGCCGCGCGCGATGTCGACCCAGGCGCCGTGCAGCGACAGCTGGCCCTCGCTCTCCAGCGCGGCGATCGGCGGGAAGGTCCGTAGGTTAGCGATCGAGTAGCGGATGGCGATCCGCTCCAGCGCGGCGTGGCGCTCCAGATCCGTCATGTGGTCGTTCGATCCCACGGCGCGCGCCACCGGATCGAGCAGGCTCATCCACTTGCCGATGAAATCGCCCGGCGACAGCGGCTCGGCGGACGGCGACAGGGCGGCGTGGATGCCCCCGCAGCCGCCGTGACCGAGCACGACGATGTGCTGGACCTTCAGGGCGTGAATGGCGAATTCCAGCGCGGCAGAGGTCGCGTGGTACTCCCCGTCCGGCTCGTAGGGTGGCACCAGGTTGGCGACGTTCCGTACCACGAAGATCTCGCCCGGCGCGGTGTCGAAGATGATCTCCGGCGCCGTGCGCGAGTCGCAGCAGGCGATGACCATCGTCGTCGGCTTCTGGCCGGATTCGGCCAGCTCGCGCAGGCGTTGCCGCTCCGAGGGCAGGCGCTTGGCGAGGAAGCTCTGGTAGCCGGTGAGAAGGTGCTCTGGAAGAAGCTTCGTCATGGCGGCAGCAGTAGCCTCTTGCTGCGGCGCGATCAATCGGGATCAGGCGCCCGATGGCACGGCGCGCGGGGCGCCGTTCAGGCCCGCCGGTTGCCGCCCGGAAAGGCCAGGCGGCGCATGTGCACCATGGCCATCGGGTGGCGCAGGCTGTCGGCGTCGATCTCCACCGTCAGCTCGTCGGCGCCGCGCTTGCGCGTCCGCGCCAGGATCTCGAACACCGTCGCGGTGGTCGTCTGCAGCGCCTTCTCCGGGGGAAGGCCGCACAGGATGCGCGCGAGGAACACCGCCGATGTCAGGTCGCCGAGACCGTGCGGAGCGTCCTCGATGGAGCGGTGCTCGGCCAGGAGCGCATTGAAGTCGTGGACCAGCAGGTTGCCGATGCCGCCGCGCAGCATCGCATAGGCGGAGGTGACCAGCAGCTTGTCCGGCCCGAGCGCATTGGCCGCCTCGGCGAGATGGGCGTTGTCGGCGAGTTCCAGCCCGCTCAGCAGTTCCAGCTCGAAGCGGTTCGGCGTCGCGATGTCGGCGAGCGGGATCAGCCGGTCGCGGATCGCCGCCAGCGTCGCCTGCGGCTGGTAGAGCCGGCCCTCGTCGCCGACGACGGGATCGCAGAGATAGATCGCCTTCGGATTCGCACGCTTGACCGCCTCGACCAGGCGCGCCGCCGGCTCCACCTGCGCGCTGTCGCCGAAATACCCGGTGAGGATCGCTCCCACCTCGCCGAGCCAGGGCGAGCCGGCGAGGTCGTCGACCAGAGCTGCGAAATCCGCCGGCGGCGGCACGATGCGGGTTCCCCTGCCGTGCCCGGCATGCCAGGGCAGCGTCACCGTCGGCACCGACCAGACCGGGAAGCCGAGCGATTCCAGCGCGAAGACGACGGCGCGGTTGCCCACCGTCCCGCGCGCCACGTGGCTGGAGATCGAGATCACGGCGGGCCGGTCGCACTGGTGCTGGGGCTCGGCTGTCGACACGGCCGGGTCAGTTCCCGATGAGCTGGGAGGCGAGGAGGAGTGCCAGGACGACGAAGCCGACGATGCCCGCCAGCCGGCCGATCCGCGTCCCGATCACCTCGATGCGGTCGTTCTGCTCCGCGTCGCCGGCCATGAAATGCTGCCGCGTGCGGGTCAGCATCGCCTCGGTATGCGCCCCCACCTGCGGCTCCGTCTCCCGACGGACCCGCTCCAGGATGGCCTTCGCCTCGCGCTGCCGCGCTTCGTCGTCATGATGGCGTGTCATGCCAAACCAGTGTCGGAAAAGCCGCGCGAGGGCAACTGTCCGCCGCCATCTTCGGCTTCTGGATCGCCAACCGATGCGTTAGAGTGCCGCGCATCGGGCCTCGGCCCAGGCTTACCGGAGACCACCATGCAGATCGCCGAACGCGCCCGACCGACCGGCTCCCGCGCCCTCTTCACGGGGCTCGTGGTGATGCTGCTCGTGCCGCTGCTGTCGGCCTGCGGGATCAACGCGATCCCGACCTATCAGGAGCAGGCGGTCGCCGCCTGGGCGCAGGTCGAGAACCAGTACCAGCGCCGCAGCGACCTGATCCCCAATCTCGTCGAGACGGTGAAGGGCTTCGCCGAGCAGGAGCGCGAGGTGCTGACCGCCGTGGTCGAGGCGCGCGCCCGCGCCACCCAGACGCAGATCAATGCCGACCAGCTCACCGA
>DASYHY010000117.1:0-12970 GCA_036252795.1 Aurantimonas sp.
GATGCGGATGGCCGAAAAGCGCAGCATCGAGGAGACCTGGCGCCACCTCGGCGCCCTCGTCGAAACCATCCAGCCCAGCGAATGCGCGAACTACTTCGCCAATGCCGGATACGCTTCCGTCAAAACATGAACCGCTCTAGGCGTCCGACCACAGCGCCAGCGCCTCGACCACGGCGGGAACGTCGGCGAGCCGTTTGATCACCGTCTCGGCGCCGGCCTCCGCGAGTTGTTCGGCGTGGCCGGGATAGCTGTGCCCGCCTCCGGTGAAGCCGACGACGCGGCAACCCGCCGCGGCGGCTCCGGCGACGCCGTGCACCGAATCCTCGATCACGATGCTGGCCTTCGGCGGGACGGAGAACTGCTCGCAGGCGTAGAGGAAGACGTCCGGCGCGGGCTTGACCTTCATCGTGCCGGATTCCGGCGCGCTGAAGACGTGCGGCGCGAAGAAGTCCCAGAGCCCGACATGGTCGAGCATCAGCTCCAGTCGGCGCGTCGATGAGTTCGAGCAGATGCAGCGGGGCAGGGTCAGCCGCTCCAGCGCCTCGCGGGCGCCGGCGATCTCCTCGACCTCGCTTTCCAGGCGCCGGTCGATCTCTGCATCGACCCGCGCTGCGAAATCATCCGGGAAGCGCGCGCCGGTCTCCTCGGACAGGCGGCGCATGACCGTCGGCCATGTGAGACCGGCGAAGCGCGTGGCGAAATCGCCGGCCTCGATCTCGATTCCCTGCTCCTGCAGCATCGACGTTTCCACCGCGGCGGCAATGATCTCCGAATCGACGAGCACGCCATCGCAGTCGAAGATCACGAGCAGGGGGTCGGCCATCACGGTCTCCGGAAAAAGGGTTCGGGCTGGGCCCGCCGCGGCCCGGTTGCGGCGGCTGGCGGGGGTGCGTCCCGGTAGCACGCGGCACATGGAGGGACAAAGCGGCGATTTCACCGATTGTTTACGCCGTTCGGTAACCATGATGCCGGTCGATGTACCTGCGTAACCGGTGGTGATGATGGCATACAAGCGCTCCGCGTCCCTTGCGACGACAGTCGAGGATCGGGCCGAATGGCTCGATCGAATCCACAAGGGCCACTGCGTTGCCCGCATGGAGGCGCTGCCGGAAAACTCGGTGGACGTGATCTTCGCGGATCCGCCCTACAACCTGCAGCTGGCGGGCGATCTGACGCGGCCGGACCAGTCGAAGGTCGATGCGGTCGACGACGAGTGGGACCAGTTCGAGAGCTTCCAGGCCTATGACGCGTTCACCCGCGCCTGGCTGCTGGCGGCACGGCGGGTGCTGAAGCCGAACGGCACGATCTGGGTCATCGGCTCCTATCATAATATTTTCCGCGTCGGCGCGGCGATGCAGGATCTCGGCTTCTGGATCCTCAACGACGTCGTCTGGCGGAAGACCAACCCGATGCCGAACTTCCGCGGCCGCCGTTTCCAGAACGCCCACGAGACGATGATCTGGGCGTCGCGCGACCAGAACGCCAAGGCCTACACGTTCAACTACGATTCGATGAAGGCGGCGAACGACGACGTGCAGATGCGCTCGGACTGGCTGTTCCCGATCTGCTCGGGCGGCGAGCGGCTCAAGGACGCCGAGGGGCGCAAGGCGCATCCGACGCAGAAGCCCGAGGCGCTGCTCGCCCGCGTGCTGCTGTCGTCCACCAAGCCGGGCGACGTGGTGCTCGATCCGTTCTTCGGCACCGGTACCACCGGCGCCGTCGCCAAGCGTCTCGGTCGCCATTACATCGGCATCGAGCGGGAAGATGCCTATATCGAGGCCGCCGAAGCGCGGATTGCCGCCGTCGAGCCCCTCGACGACCATTCGGTGCGGGCCGCCGTCGGCAAGCGCGCCGAAAGGCGGGTCCCCTTCGTCAGCCTGGTCGAAGCAGGCTTGGTGGCGCCCGGCGCCGAACTCACAGACGCCCAGCGTCGCTGGACGGCGCGTGTGCGCGCCGACGGCACCATCGCCATCGGCGACCACGCGGCCTCGATCCATCGCATCGGCGCCCGCGTACAGGGGCTCGATGCCTGCAACGGCTGGACCTTCTGGCACGTGCGGACCGGCGAGGCGCTGACCCCGATCGACGATCTGCGCCGCACGATCCGCGAGCGTCTCGGCGCCGTGGAGGCGTGAGGTTCGGGATCTGCCCGTCGGGCGGGCAGGGCCTGCACGGGCAGGTCGCTGTCCGACAGTTCCCGTGCCAGCGCCTCGGCGGAGACGAAGTGGATGGCCTGCCAGCCGGCGTCCAGCGCGCCGGCCACATTCGCGGCGGCATCGTCGATGAACAGCGTCCGCGCCGGCTCCAGCCCGAAATCGGCAGCGTGGCGATCGTAGATCGCCGCATCCGGCTTGATCAGCCTGACGTCACCCGAAACGGTGACGCCGCGGGTCTCGGTCAGGAACGAGAACTTCGCCTGCGCCTCCCGGAACGTGTCGGAGGCGAAGTTGGTCAGCAGCGTCACGTCCACCCCGGCGGCGATCAGGCGGCGCATGATGGCGACGCTGCCGTCATAGGCGTGCGGCACCATCAGGTGCCAGTGGCGCCGGAAGGCACGGATCTGCTCCGCCCTTTCCGGATGCCGGGCGATCGCCTCGGCCTCGGCCTCCTTCCAGGGACGGCCGCGATCCTGTTCAAGGTTCCACTCGTGCGAGCAGACTTCGGTCAGGAAGAAGACCCGTTCCGCCTCGTCGGGGATGATCGACCGGAAGGGGATGTGCGGGTCGTAATGGATCAGCACCTTGCCGATGTCGAAGACGATATGATCGATGGCCAAGGGGCACCCTTCAAGGATTCGCTGTTGGTTCGTCGGGCGCGGCGGCGGCCAGCACCTTGCGCATGAGCGTCGGCAGAGCCTCGTTCTCCCAGGCGGGCGGGGGCGACCACCACCCCTCGCCGGGCGGGTCGTTCGCGAGATCGGCGCGATAGACATCGAGGCTGAGCCGGAAATGGGTGAAGCCGTGCAGCACGGTGCCGCGGGCTTGCCATTTCGCCGGAAACGGTGCCGCCGCCGGCCCAAGCGAGCCGTCCGCGCGGGCGCTCCAGTCGCTGGTCGGCGGCTCGCTCATGCCGCCCAGCATGCCGGTCGGCTTGCGTCGACGCAGCCACACCGCGCCGTCACAAGGGCGAACCGCGACGAAGGCGGCCCCGCGTCGCGAGGGAATATCGGCCTTCGGCTTCTTGACCGGGAACGCCTCGGCACGCCCTTCCGCCGCCGCGCGGCAGTGGGGGCGAAGCGGGCAGATGATGCAGCCCGGCCGCGTCGGCGTGCAGATCGTCGCCCCGAGATCCATCATCGCCTGCGCGAAATCGCCAGGCCGGACAGCCGGAGTGAGGTCGCCCGTCCGGGACCGGATCTGCTTCTTGGCGGCCGGCAGCGGCGTCTCGATGCAGAACAGCCGGCTGACGACACGCTCGATATTGCCGTCCACCACCGTCGCGGGCTCGTCGAAGGCGATCGCGGCGATCGCGGCCGAGGTATATTCGCCGATGCCGGGCAGGGCGCGCAGCTCGGCTGCCGTTGTCGGGAAGGTCCCTTGGTGGTCGGTGGCCACGGTCCGCGCGCAGGCGTGGAGGTTCCGCGCCCGGGCATAATAGCCGAGGCCGGCCCACGCCCCCAGCACCTCCGCTTCCGGCGCGGCGGCGAGATCCGTAACGGCCGGCCATCGATTGACGAAGCGGGCGAAGTAGGATTTCACGGTTGCGACGGTGGTCTGCTGCAGCATGATCTCGGACAGCCAGACGCGATAGGCATCCGGCACGACGCCTTCGGCCCGCGCCTGCGGCGAGACCCGCCAGGGCAGGGTCCTTGCGTGCCGGTCGTACCAGTCGAGCAGATCTTGAGAGAGCGGAGGCGAGGCGGTGGACATCGGGAGTTCCGGTTCGGCGGACTTGTCTAACTGGCTGTCCTTCGAAAGGCGAGGCGGCGATCGGGGCATGCCGCGGGTCGCAAGCCACGACGGCGAGGCAGCGGCACGATGAGCGGCGCGAACATGCCCCCTTCGGGGCGCTCCCGTCGCGGCATTCAGCCGATCGCGGACATTCTCGGCGGTGTGATGGATCCGATCCTGCGGCGCAAGTCGGGGATGACGACCGGGCTCATCGGCGCATGGTCGGAGATCGCCGGTGCCCGGCTCCAGGACGCGACGCGGCCGGAGCGCCTGGTCTGGCCGCCGCAGCGAAGCGACGACGATCCGTTCGAGCCGGCCACGCTGATCGTCGCCTGCGAGGCTGCCACGGCGCTGCGGCTGCAACACCAGACGAGCGAACTGATCGGGCGGATCAACGCCTTCTTCGGCTTTGCCGCGGTCGACCGGATCAAGATCGTTCAAAAACCCGTCAGCCACGGGCGCATCGACCGCCGGCCGACGCTGCGAAACCTCGTTCCGCACGAACAGGAGCGGGTCGCGGAGATGGTGTCGCGGATCGAGGATCCCAAGCTTCGCAAGGCGTTGCAGGAGTTCGCCGAGGCGACGCTGCGGCGCTCGAAGCCCTAGGAAAATTGCCGGCGGCGCGCGCCGCTTCCGGGCCGCGCGGTTGGAAAAGCCGCAATTCTACCGTACATCGACGGTCGATTGTCTTTTCCTTCCGCAGAGGTCGCCTTTTCGATGACGTATCAGTATCAAGCCCGCCGCGCCCGCCCTGCCGCCTTGCCGAGGGTGGCGATGCTTCTGTCGGGCGCCTGCCTGCTCGCCATCGGAGGCTGCACGGACGAGGTCGACGGCGCAGCCGCTGACGCCGTCGCAGCGCCGCAGGGTGTCGTGCAGGTGGCACAGTCCGACACGCCGGCGACGACCCCCCAGGCGGACGCCGGAGAGGCGGCCCAGACGATCACGCCCGCGGCCGAGGCGCCCACGCCGTCGGGCTCCGCCGACGTCGGCGCCCTGATGGAAGAGGGGCCGCTGCCGGACATCGTCATCGGCGATCCGGACGCTCCCGTGACCATCATCGAATACGCCTCGATGACCTGCAGCCACTGCGCGACGTTCCACAGCGACACCTACCCGGCGATCAAGCAGCAATATATCGACACCGGAAAGGCCAAGCTGATCCTGCGCGAGTTCCCCTTCGATCCGCGCGCGCTCGCCGCCTTCATGCTGGCGCGCTGCACTGGCGAGGACGCGCGGCGCACCGCGATGATCGACGTGTTGTTTGATCAGCAGGGCGAATGGGCGCGGGCGGAGAATGCCTCCGCCGCGCTGCTCAACATCGCCAAGCTGGCCGGGATGAGCCAGGAAGAGTTCACCACCTGTCTCAGCGACACCGCTTTGCAGGAAAAGATCGTCGAGACGCAGCAGCGCGGCCAGTCGCAGTTCGGGGTCGAGGCGACGCCGACCTTCTTCGTCAACGGCGACAAATATTCCGGCGCGCTCGGCGCCGAGCAGATGGCGGCGGTGATCGAAGGCCATCTCTGACTTCCGGTTTCCCGCGGCGGTGATTGGATTGGTCGCCGCCGCGGCTAGCGGCATGTTTCCGGCCGAGCCGGCTCTTCTTGCATTGCAGCATTTGGCGCTTGGACTATTTCCTTCTAGACGTGGGTCGTCCGGGAGGGGCTCCCCGTGCGGGAGGCGGTGTACAGCGTTCAATGCCAAAGCGAATTTTTCATTTCCGGCGAGGCGAGGCGGAACGGCCGGCCGACGCCGCCGAGGCGCTGGGACTGAAGGGCGCCAACTTGGCGTTGCTCGCCTCGCTCGATCTGCCGGTACCTCCGGGATTCACCATCGCGACCTCGGCCTGGCGGGAGGCGCAGAGCGCCGGCGCGGACCTGCCGCAGGCGCTCCGGTCCGACCTCAGGGGCGCTATCGAGGATCTGGAGAACGTCACCGGACGGCGTTTCGATGGCGACCGGCAGCCGCTGCTCCTGGCGGTGCGCACCAGCGCCCGGTCGCAGATGCCGGGTATCGCCGGCAGCGTCCTCGACGTCGGGTTGAATGACCGCACCGTGGACGTCCTGGCGGCGGAACTCAGCGACGTCTCCTTCGCCTATCGCAGCTACCGGCGCTTCATCGAGAGCTTCGCAGCCCTGGTCTTCGGCGCCGACCCCTCGGAGTTCGAGGAAATCTTCGATGCCGAGCGCGAGCGTGCCGGCTGGGGCGAGGAACCGTCCTCGACCGAGGACTGGCGTGCGCTGATCGCGCGCTACCAGGCCTATCTCGACGGCGAGATCGGTCTCGTCCTGCCGCAGACCCCGCTCGAGCAGCTCTACAGCGTCGTCGAGGCGAGCTTCGCCAGCTGGCGGAGCCCGCTCGCGGCGTCCCACCGGCTGCTGCAGGGCATTCCGGAAAATGCCGGCCTCGCCGTCACCGCCCACGCGATGATCTTCAACGAGCGGAACGTGAAATCCGGCACCGGCCGCGCGCTGTCACGGCATCTGCAGAGCGGCGAGTCACGCCTTTCCGGCGAGTTCTGGCTGGGTTCCCACCGCAACCAGGAGATCGGCGGCCGGCCGCCCCTCATCGACCTTGCGGACCGGACCAGCGGCGCGGCGGCTTTCCCCGCAGACATCGATGCGCTGACGCAGCATGTCCGCCGCCTCGAGGCGCATGTCGGCGACGCGGTCGAGGTCGAGTTCATGGTCGGCGACGGTCAGCTCTTCCTCATGCAGTCGCGCCTCGCCCGCCGGACGTCGGCGGAGGCGATCCGCATCGCCGTCGAGATGGTCAAGGAGGGGCTCATCGACGAAGCGGAGGCGATCCTGCGGATCGACCCGGCGTCGCTCGACGAGCTTCTGCACCCGACGATCGAACGTTCCTCCGATCTCGTCGTCCTCGGGCGGGGAATGCCTGCCTCGCCGGGCGCGGCGACGGGCGAGATCGCCTTCACCGCCGAGCGCGCCCAGGAAATGGTCAACGAGGGTCGGCCGGTCATCCTGGTTCGCACCGAGACCTATCCGGAAGACATTCACGGCATGCATGTGTCGGAGGGCGTGCTGACGATACGGGGCGGCACGACGAGCCATGCGGCCGTCGTCGCCCGCGGCATCGGCAAGCCCTGCGTCACCGGCGCCAGCTCGCTGCGCATCCATGCCGACACGAGGACGCTGCACGCGCCGGGGCGCGTGCTGCGCGAAGGCGACCGGATCACCATCGACGGCGCATCCGGCGAGGTCATCGAGGGCGCGGTGGCGCTGCTGCGGCCGTCGCTGACCGGAGATTTCGCCACGCTCATGGAGTTCGCCGACCGGGCGCGCCGCATGCGGGTGCGCACCAACGCCGAGACGCCGATCGAGGCGCGCTCGGCTCGCGCTTTCGGCGCCGAGGGGATCGGGCTCTGCCGCACCGAGCACATGTTCTTCGAGGGTGACAGGATCCGCGCCATGCGCGAGATGATCCTGGCCAGCGACGAGGCCGGGCGCCGCGAGGCGTTGGCCAAGCTCCTGCCGATCCAGCGCTCGGACTTCATCGAGCTTTTCGAGATCATGGCCGGCCTGCCGGTGACGATCCGCCTGCTCGACCCGCCGCTGCACGAGTTCCTGCCCAAGAGCAGCGCCGAGATCGACGAGACTGCGGCGACCCTGCATGTCGACGAGGCCGTGGTTCGCCAGCGCATCGCCGCGCTCGACGAGTTCAACCCGATGCTGGGGCACCGTGGTTGCCGGCTCGCCATCTCCTATCCGGAGATCGTCGAGGTGCAGGCGCGCGCGATCTTCGAGGCCGCCATCGACGCGGGCGAGAAGACCGGGGACGCGGTGGTGCCCGAGATCATGGTGCCGCTGGTCAGCCTTCGCCGCGAGCTCGATTTCGTCAAGGAGCGCATCGACCGGATCGCCGCGCAGGTCATGGCCGAGCGCGGGCGAACCGTCACCTACCAGGTCGGGACGATGATCGAGTTGCCACGGGCTATCGTGCGGGCCGACACGATCGCCGAAGTGGCCGACTTCTTCTCCTTCGGCACCAACGACCTGACCCAGACGGTCTACGGCATCTCCCGCGACGACGCGGGCAATTTCCTGTCGACCTACATGCGCGAGGGGATCATCGAGCGCGACCCGTTCCAGACCATCGACGTCGAGGGCGTCGGTGAACTCGTCGCGATGGCGGTCGAGAAGGCCCGGCGAACCCGCCCGGAGATCACGCTCGGGGTATGCGGTGAACAGGGCGGCGATCCGGCCTCAATCGCCTTCTTCGAGCAGACGGGGCTGGACTACGTCTCCTGCTCGCCCTTCCGCGTGCCGATCGCGCGGCTTGCGGCGGCCCAGTCGGCGATACGCGCCCAACGCGGCGGGCAGCGCGGCCGCGCACGGCGCCAGGAGCCCTGACGGCGGCGGACTTTTCTTCGTCCGTGGCCAGCCTAGGTGCCGTAGTAGAAATAGATCGCGATCGAGCTGGCGATGCCGACGATGATGTTCATCGGCACCCCGATCTTCACGAAGTCCGTGAACTTGTAGTTGCCGGCGGCGTAGACCAGCGTGTTGGTCTGGTAGCCGATGGGCGTCGCGAAGGAGGCCGAGGCGCCGAACATGACGGCCACGACCAGGGCGCGCGGATCGATCCCCATCGAGGCGCCGAGCGCGACGGCGATCGGCGTCACCACGACGGCGACGGCATTGTTGGTGACGATCTCGGTGAGGACGGAGGATACGGCGTAGAGGATCAGGATCACCACCAGCGGTGGTGCGCCCACCAGGAGCGGCGTGATCGCATCCACCAGCAATTCGACTGCGCCGGTCTTCTGCATGCCGATGCCGATCGCCAGCATGGCGAAGATCAGGATCAGGATGTCGCCGTTGATGGAGCGCCATGCCTCGTCTGCATCGAGGACGCGGATCAGCAGCAACGCGGCGATGGCGATGAAGGCGAGCATCTGGATGCTGCCGACCCCGAACGCGGCCAGGGCGACCACGGCGAGCAGTGCGCCTATCGCGATCGGCGCCTTGCGCCGGCGATAGGGGCGCGCCTCGCTGAGGTCGATCCCGATGAGGTCGTTGGCCTCCGCAATGCGCGCGATGGCCTCCGGCCGCCCCTCGAGCAGCAGCCCGTCGGCGGGACGCAGCCTGGTGTCGTGGAGCGAGGGGCCGGGAACGTGGCGGTGGCGCCGCACGCCGAGGACGTGGACACCCGAGCCCGATATGCCGATGAGGTCGGATATCTGCCGGCCGATGCCGCGCCGATGGGCCGCGACCGTTGCCTCCACGACGACCCGATCGTCGCCCCGTGGCACCGCCGGAGCCCGCGCCACGCGAAAATTCTCGTCGGCATGCAGCGTCAGGAGTTCCTCCGGGCTCGCGAACATCACGATCCGGTCGCCCTTCTCGATTGTGAGGTCCTCGACGCCCTTGCGCGTCGTCTGCGACCCCCGGCGGAGCGCCAGCGGGCGGATGCCGCGCGCGCTGAAGGCAGTGGTCTTGCCAATCGTCTCTCCGATGGCGGGCGCGCCCTCCCGCACGACCACCTCGGTGAAGTATTCCTTGCCGCCGCTGCTTTCTTCGAGCGCATCGGTGGCCGACGTTCGGTCAGGCAGCAGGAAGCGGCCGACCAGAAGAAGATAGATCACCCCGGTGATCGCGGTGACGATGCCGATCGGGGTGATCTCGAAGATCGAGAACGGCTCGAGTCCCTGGCCGCGGGCGACGCCGTCGACGAGCAGGTTGGTGGAGGTGCCGATCAGCGAGCACGTGCCGCCCAGGATCGTCAGGAAGGAGAGCGGGATCAGCAGCCGGGTGGAGCTCACCCCGAGCGCGCGCGCGAGTTCCGTCATGATCGGGATGAAGACGATGACCACCGGCGTGTTGTTCATGAAGGCCGAGGCGACGAGAACGCCGATGCCGAGGACGACCAGCGTCGCAACAGGGCGCACGCCGGCACTCTTCACCAGCCAGCTGGCCGCGCCCTCCAGCGTGCCGGTGCGCACGAGCGCGCCGGACAGCACGAACATGGCCGCGATGGTGATCGGCGCGGGATTTGAGAAGACCGAGGTCAGCTCGTCGCCGTCGATATAGCCGAGGACCAGAAACGCGACCGCACCGCCCGTTGCGACGACCTCCGGCGGGTAGGCTTCCAGCGCGAAGCCAAGGAACACCAGACCCACGATCGCCAGCGCGATGAAGGCGGAGTAGTCCGTCAGAAAGCTGTCCATGGGAACCGGTCGATGAGCACTCGAACACGCCCAATTGCGAAGCCCCGCGACTTTGGCAAGGGTCGCCGCGGCACGCTTCGTCAGCCGGCATCGAGATCCGCGCCACGCCCGCTCATGATCCAGCCGGAAATGCCGGCCAGCGGCCGTCTCCCGGCCGTTCTATGGTCGCCCCGCGAAGCCGGAATGGTCCCCCTGTCCGATCTTTCGCGTCAAGCCGTGCCTTCGGCGCTCGTGTGGCCGAAGGGAAGGTCGTCGCGGATCCGGGTGAGTACACCCACGAAGGCGCGGGCGAAGCCGTGGAAGCGGTCGCCGATCTCTTCGCGGCCCGAGACGCGGATGATGTCCCCTTCGGCATTGAGGACGGCGAAGACGATGCTGTCGCGATCCTGGCCCTCGAACCGGACGGCGGCGATGCGCGACGCGTCATCGACGCTTCCGTCCGAGGGCATGTCGAACAGGAGTTCGCCGCCCACGACCGCCGCGGCGGCCCGCACGCATGTCTCGAAGTCAGACTGGGTCAGATCCTGCATGTCGAGGGCGAGCTCCAGTTCCACCGCCTCGAAAGTCTCGGCGGCCACATCGGCCCGGGCATCAACGTCGGTCACCGTGCGCATTTCGCACTCCTCAACAAACCCCTGCTCACGGCGCAAGCTGACGCCGGGAAACGGCCGAACTGTGGCAGCGTGCATCAAAGGCCGCGCTGCGGGCACAATCCCTTGGTCATCCGCTGGCGTCCGCGGACGGCAAGACGGGGCTTTCGCTCGGCAGGTTCGGTGCTCTATGCTTGCGGCGATCTCGAAAGGTGCGGCGATGAGTTCTGTCTACGGGCGCTTGCCGGTGTCCGGCCACTATCTGCGCAAGCGGCTGCGCTATGCGGGCTTCGCGCTTCGGCTGGCGATCTTCGCCCTTGTGCTGCTGTTCGCGGCGATGGCGATCTTCCGGCTTGGCGGCATCGGGCCGCAGGCGCTGATCGCGCTCCTGCTGCTGGTCGCGTTCATCGCGGCGGCGGCGCTGCTGATTTCGGTCTGGGGGCTGATCCGGGTCTGGTTTCGCGGCGTCGACGGAGGCCGCACCGTCATCGCCGCGTGTTGCCTTTCGCTTCTGGTGCTCTTTCCCTTCACCGCCGTCACCTATCTCGCCTTCGTCAATCCGCGTGCCAATGCCGCCTACACGGAGGCGCTGGCGCCCGAAGGCGTCGCGCCGACGGCAACACCCGCCCGGACGAGCTGGCAGTCGGCGTTCGCCGCCCCGATCGCGCCGGAACAGCCGAGCATCGTCAGCGGTCGGCGCTTCATCGCGGAAGCACCGCGCGTCTACCAGGCGGCGCGGATGGTCGCCGAGGATTCCGGCTGGCAGATCGAGGAGGTCGTCACCGACGATCCCTCGCAGCCGGCCGCGCCGGAGCCTGCCGAAGGTGACCTCGGCATCAGCGGGCTGACGGGGATCCCGATCCCGACGCCGCGCGCGCAGATCGACAGGAACGTCGCCCCGGCGGATCCGCTCGCCGTGCCGGAGAGCACCCAGTACCGGATAGGGGCCGTGAGGCGCGACCTGCTGCTCGGCCTGCCGAGCGACCTCGTCGTCCGGATCGCCGAGGATGACGGCGACACCTATGTCGACATGCAGTCGGTGTCCCGCTTCACCGGGATCGACCTCGGCGAGAACCGGCGCATCATCGAGGGGTTCCTCGAAGACCTCGACGTGGCGATGGCGGGTCTCGAGACCGTCGAGGCCGCGGACTGACGCCGGCCGGCATCGCCGTCAGGCGGGCGCGTAGCTGCCACTGAGCGAGGCCACACCGTCCGTTGCCACCAGCCCCCGCGCCACCAGATCCTCCAGGTGCGCGAGGACGGAGAGCCCTGCGGCGGCATGAAGCCGGGGATCGACGTCGCGGTAGAGCGCGTCGACGATCGGCGGGATCGTCCGGTCGCCGGCCGCGAGACGCGCCATGATCGCGGCCTCCCGGGCACGACGATGCGCAATCAGGCCGCGGACGAAGTCGGCCGGGCGCTCGACGGGGCCGCCATGGCCCGGCAGATAGGCGGTGTCCTCGCGCGCCAGCAGTCGGTCCAGCGATCGCATGTAGTCCTGCATCGAGCCGTCGGGCGGCGCCACGACGGTGGTTGACCAGGCCATGACGTGGTCGCCCGACAGGAGCAGGCCGTCCCGGCCGATGGCGAAGGCGAAATGGTTGGCGCAGTGGCCGGGCGTGGCGATCGCGGTGACCGGCACATTGCCCAGGGTGAGGGCTTCCCCGTCGTCCAGCACACGGTCGAAGGCGATCGCCGTGTCCGCGCTCGCCTCGAGGCGTCCGGCTTCGTCGGCGTGCATCGGACGGGCCGGGCGGTGCGGCCCGCCGCCGATCACCGGCGCATCGATCTCGGCCTGCATCTTGGCGACGAGGCCGGTATGGTCGCGATGCGTGTGGGTGAGGAGGATCGCATCCACCGGCCGGCCGTTCACGGCGGCCGCCAGCGCATCGACATGCTCCGGCTGGTCTGGCCCCGGATCCACGACGAAGCATCTCGCGTCGCCGACGACGTAGCTGTTGGTGCCATGGAAGGTGAACGGGCCGGGATTGCGGGCCGTCACCCGCAGGACGCCATCGCCAGCGGGCACGGCCTTGCCATAGGCGGGATCGAAGCGTGTCTGGAGAGAGAGCATGGACGTTCCCCAAATGGCCGATGCGGCCCCTGGTCCGGCGGTCGCTGCGCCCGGCGATCAACCTGTGCGACGCTCGATCGGGATTCGGCGCAGCGTGCCGACGCGTTGCACGGCGATCCGCCAGACGCTATAGCACGGCGCGCAGCGCATTGCGCATTGGGGCGTCGCCAAGCGGTAAGGCAGCGGCTTTTGGTGCCGCCATTCGCAGGTTCGAATCCTGCCGCCCCAGCCA
>DASYHY010000118.1:0-7200 GCA_036252795.1 Aurantimonas sp.
CGGCTGTTTCTCGGCAAGAGCGGCTCAATGACCGACCATTCCTGGTCCGTGAGTTCGTGGCGACGCATGGCAACCTCCCTTCCGGGAGATTGAATCAGATCATGCCCTCGCACTGAACCCGTTTATGGGGACACGCCCTAGCGGATCTCGGCGAGCGCGTCGCGACAAGCCTTCTCGCAGTCCCGGCACGCGGCTGCACAGATCCGGCAGTGCTCGTGCTTCTCCGCGTGCGACTGGCATTCCTCGCCGCAGGCACGGCAGGCTTCCGCACAGGCACCGACGATGGCGCGCAGCACATCGTGGCTTTCGCCTGTCTGGCGCGTAGCGATGGAGCCGGTCACCGCGCAGATATCTGCGCAGTCCAGGTTCAGGCGGATGCACTCGGCCATCATCTGGACCGAGTCCTCGCCGAGGCAGGCATCCCCGCAGGACGTACATGTCTGGGCGCACGCGTAGCACGCTTCGATGCAGCGGATCAGGCTCTCGGACGTGCCGCCTTCGACGCGCGGGTGTGTTCGGATCATCTCGCGGACTTGCATGGTTGTCTCCTTCAGCCGGAGGTCGGATCGGGTGATGGAAGCTAACCGGCTCGCGCCCTTGCAGTTCCAAGCCGCTTCGGGCGCGCCGGCCGTGGAACATTGGCCGCCCCGGAGCCTTGTCCCTGAACGACAGGAAGGAGGCAGTCATGTCGGATATCGAGGGACGCAAGGCGACGAAGAGTGGCTCTCCCGGCTCGGAAGGCGAGGAGACCCCGAGTGGTCGACGCCAGAAGGGCAATTCGCCGGATGCGCGGTCGGAAAAGACAGGGCGCGAAAGCGAGGAGCCGGGCTTCGACGGGGTCGCGATCGATCCCGAAGCGGTCAAGCACGACGGACCCTGAGACGGGGTCCAGGATCCGGTGCTCTCGAGCAGGGCGACCACCTATTTCAGAGGAATCACCGAATGTTTGCGACAACTGCTACCCGGTCTCAGGGCAGTCCGGCGCTTCACCGGCAAGTCGAAGAGGACACGAAGGAGCGGCTGGAAAGGCTGGCGGGCGATCCCCTCGCGATAGAGGCTCGTATCCGCGAGCTGGATGAAGAATGGGATGTCGAGCGTGCGATCCAGGCGAATGCCGCGACTCTCGCCCTCAGCGGCACCATTCTCGCCATGCTGCAGGACCGCAGATGGTCCTTCCTGCCGCTCGTCGTCATGAGCTTTCTGCTCCAGCATGCGACGCAAGGCTGGTGTCCACCCTTGCCGATCCTGAGACGGATGGGTTTTCGGACGCAGGTGGAGATCGAGCGGGAGCGTTACGCCTTGAAGGCGCTTCGCGGCGATTTCGCGAACATGCCGGCGGATGGCGCGACGCCGCGCCAGAAGGCTCTGGCTGCCGTCGAGGCTTTGCGCTGAGGGCTCACCGCGAACTATTCGTGACTTTGGCCGGAGGCATGCGGAACGACCGGTCGAGGGCACACTCTGTCATCTGCCACGGATGCGGCAGTCTGCGTTGGAGCCAGCCCGCTACCGCAGCGGACGGCTGGTCGGCGTCGGCACGTTGAGCGCTGGCGCATAGGAGAGTACCCTGGGCACGGCATCGCGCGGGGCGGATGCGACGGCCGGATTGCCCGCGCCGCCGCTCGGCGCGTTCAGCACCACGCGGCACTGGCCCGGCAGGTCGGCAAGCCGCAACGGCGGCTTCGGCTTGGCCGGCTTGGCCGGCTTGGCATCCGGCGACGGTGGCTGCAGCGCCACGTTGAACCACCAGTCGAGCTCGTCGCAGCCGTCGCCGCTGCCGGTAGAGGCCTGCGGCGTGCAGCCCGGCGACCCCGCCTGACAGCGCAGGCGCACGTGGAAATGCTCGTGATGGCCGTAGAAGGGCCGCACCTTGTTGAGCCAGGCGCGGTCCCGCCCGGCCGTCTCGCACAGTTTCTTCTTGATCCCCGGATGGACGAAGATGCGCTGCACCTCGCGATCCTCGGCGGCGAGGCGGATGAGGTCGCGGTAGCGATCGTTCCAGATCCCGTCGTCGACCTTGAGGGTTCCCGCCTTCAGCACCGAACGGAAGGCGAAGCCCTCGCGGGCCTCGGCGCTCAGGCGCTGCGTCGGCATCGGCTGCAGCCAGATGTCGGCGTCGAGACCGACCTGATGCGACGCGTGGCCGAAGGGGAGGGGGCCACCGCGCGCCTGGGAGATGTCGCCGACCAGGAGCCCTGGCCAGATGCCGTGGCCCGCCGCCTGTTCCGACAGGCGCTTCAGGAAGGCGATGGTGGCGGGGTGGCCGTATCGGCGCTCGCGCGACAGCCGCATCGCCTGCCAGTGCGGCCCGTCCGCGGCAAGTTCCGCGGCTCCGGCGAGGCAGCCCTTGGAGTAGAAGCCGATGCTCTCGGGTGTGAGCGCGGCGGGGCTGCTCCGCGCGGCGAAGAGCTCCTTGGCCGGCGGTTCGGCGTGCGCCGTGCCGCCCGCAACGACGAGCGCCAGCAGCGCCGCGGCAAAGCGTCCGGCTCTTCCTCGTCCTGTCGCCATGGTCCTTGTTCCTTCCCGGATCGGTCGCGCCAAGCCTAGCGCCGGCTCATGGCTCGAGCCTTGCACGGCTGCCCGCAACTCGAGGCAGATCCGGAGTCTGCGGGCCGGATGAGCCGATTTGAAGGCCGATCCTCAGCCTCCGACGTCGACCCAGTCGCCGCTCTCGCCAGCCGCAAACAGCGCGTCGATGGCGGCCTGGTTGCGGCGGCTGGATTCCAGCGGAAAGATCGCGACATCGTGGCCGCGCACCCGGTCGGCGAAGGCCTCGACCTGCAGCCGATACTGGTTGATGCCGGGAAAGCGGAAGATCTCCGCCTTGCGGTGCTGGCGGTCGTGCAGCGCGACGCTGTCGCCGTCGTAGAGCCCGGCATTGAAGGGCGCGGCGACCTCGATGAACCCGTCCTCGCCGTGGAAGGCCATGGTCTGGCGATGCGCGAGACCGGTGCCGAGATAGAGGCTCATGGCGAATTCGCCGAAATCGACGGTCCCGGTGACGAAACTGTCGGTGCCGAAGGCCGGATCGATCGTGACCGCCGCCCGAACGCGCCGGGGCTCCTGCTGGGTGGCGAAGCGGGCAGCGACCAGCGGATAGACGCCGATGTCGCGCAGCGCGCCGCCACCGAGCTCCGGCCGGTTGCGCATGTTGGCGGGATCGACATTGTGGTAGCTGAACGCCGATTCCACGTGCCGCAGCCGGCCGATCGCGCCGGCGGCGAGAAGGTCGCGGACCGCCAGCCATTGCGGATGATACGTGACCATGAAGGCCTCGCTGACCACAACCCCCGCAGCATCGGCGGCTTTCGCGATCTGCGCGATCTCGGCCGCGTTCATGCCCATCGGCTTCTCGCAGAGCACGTGCTTGCCGGCAGCGATCGCCTTCAGCGTCCATTCGGCGTGCTGGGCCGTGGGCAGCGGCACGTAGACCGCCTCGACGTCCGGCGATTCCAGCAGCGCTTCGTAGCTGCCGAAGGCGCGGCCGATCCCGAAGGTCCGCGCCATCTCGGACGCGCGGTCGCCGTCACGGCTGGCGATCGCCGCCAGCGCGCCGTTGCGCGACTCGGCGATGGCCGGGATCAGGCGCTCGCGCGCGATCTTGGCGGTGGAAAGGATTCCCCAGTTCAGCATCTTGGTTCCCCGAGTCTCTGAGGCGACCGCCGCGCTCGGCGGCAAAGCCTTTGTGGCCGGTTCAGTCGGCGAGGATCGCCGCGACCGCCGGCAGCCGGTCGAGCGGGGTCTGCGGACGCGGGCCGATCTGGGCGATGATGTGCCCGGCGGCCGCAACGCCGAGCCGGGCGCTCTTCTCGTGGCCGAAGCCGGACGTATAGCCCCGGAGGAAGCCGCTGGCGAAGAGGTCGCCGGCTCCCGTCGTGTCCACCACTTCATCGATCTGCGTCGCCGGGACGGCGATGCGCTGCGCGCCATCGACGACGATGCAGCCCTTCTCGCTGCGGGTGACGATCGCGAAGCGGCGCGTGTCCTCCGCGAGGCGGTCCAGCGCCGGCTCCAGCGTCTCCGTCTCGTAGAGCGCCATCGCCTCGCTCTCGTTGGCGAAGACGATGTCAACCGTGCCGGAGCGCATCAGCTCCAGGAACTCGTCGCGGTAGCGATGCACGCAGAACGCGTCCGACAGCGTCATCGCCACCTCCCGGCCGTTGTCGTGGGCGATCTTCGCCGCCTCGACGATCGCCTGCTTGGCGCGCGGCGGATCCCACAGATAACCCTCGAAATAGGTGACCTTGGCGGCCGCGACGACGGCGGGGTCGATGTCCTCCGGCCCGAGCTCGACGCAGGCGCCGAGAAACGTGTTCATCGAGCGCTCGCCGTCCGGCGTCACGAGGATCATCGAGCGGGCCGTCGGCGGGTGGCCTTCGAGCGGCGTCGTGGCGAAGTGAACGCCGAGCGAGCGGATGTCGTGGGCGAAGATCTCGCCGAGCTGGTCGTTGGAGACCTTGCCGAAATACGCGCCCGTGCCGCCGAGGCTGACGAGGCCGGCGACCGTGTTGCCGGCGCTGCCGCCGGAGGTCTCGATCGCCGGCCCCATGGCGCCGTAGAGATGCTCGGCGCGCGCCGCGTCGATCAGCGTCATGCCGCCCTTCTGGATGCCCTCGCGGTCGAGGAATTCGTCCTCCGTGCGGGAGATGATGTCGACGATGGCGTTGCCGATCGTCAGCACGTCGTATTCGGCCATGATCCGTTCCATTGCTGGTGAGTGGCGGCCCTTCTAGAGGCTGCGACGGCCAATGGCCAGCGCGCCGGGGCGAGGGGCGTCGCGCGGCGTCTCGCGGCGTTGCGGGGGTGCGGCGCGGCGCCTATGTGCGGGGCGCTCCCAGGAGAGACGCAAAGATGATCCTCGCTTCCGCCGCCCTCGCCTTCCGCGACATCTTCTCCGCCCCCTTCCGCGCCGCTCTGTGGAAGACGCTGGGCCTTGCCGCCGTGGTGCTGATCGCGCTGTGGTTCGGCGTCGGCTGGCTGTTCGAATGGCTGGCGGTGCCGTTCCTCGGCAACCTCTTCCCGGACGTTCCGGCCTGGGTCGACCAGGCGGGCACGCTCGCCGGCTTCGCGGCCGGGCTGGTCCTGGCGGTGCTGCTGGCCTTCCTCATCGGCCCGGTCAGCGCGGTCATTGCCGGGCTCTTTCTCGACGACGTGGCGGAAGTCGTCGAGCGGCAGAGCTACCCGGACGCGCCAGAGGGGCAGGCCATGGCGATCCTGCCGGGCATCGTCCTGTCGGTGAAGTTCTTCGGCGTGGTGATCCTCGGCAACCTCCTCGCCTTCGCGCTGCTCCTGGTGCCGGGGATCAACATCGCCGCCTTCTTCCTCGTCAACGGCTACCTGCTGGGGCGGGAATATTTCGAGTTCGCGGCGCTGCGCTATCGCCCGGAGAGCGAGGCGAAGGCGCTCAGGAGCCGCTACGGCGCGACGGTGTTCTTCGCCGGCCTCGCCATCGCGGCCTTCCTGGCCGTGCCGCTGCTCAACCTCCTGACCCCGCTGTTTGCGGCGGCGCTGATGGTGCATCTGCACCAGCGGGTCGCCCGGAAGGAAGGCGGGCTGATCGCGAAGAGTGAGGCGCCGCGGGCGGTGCGGGGATGACGCGAGCGACGTCTTTCGCGTCACGGCGGACCGATAGCCGGACGGCCGGCAGGGCGCGCGTCAGGACGATCGCGCCTGTCGCCACTGCGCCGGCAGGCCCCACCACGGCACCCAGGGCTCGTCGTGGTGCTCGTGGTGATAGCCGAAATGAAAGCAGGTCAGGAGCGAGGCGATGTAGCCGAACTCGTTCGACCGGGCATTGTGCCGGTCGACGAAGTCGCTCTCCTCGTGCCGGTGCGGCCGGAACGTGCCGAAATAGAACAGCTGCAGCGACGACAGCAGCGACGGCAGCCCGTAGAACAGGACGACGTTGAGCACCGAGGCGCCCAGCAGCAGCACGTAGACGCCCACCACCGTGAACACGAAGAGGATCGAGCGCAGCCCGAAATAGCGCAGGAAGAAGGCGCGGTACCAGGGCAGGAAGCGGTCCGGCTCGTCGGCGAAGAAGTCCGGATCCTCGGCCGTGCCCGGCTTGTCGTGATGGGCCATGTGCGCATCGCGCACCCGGCGCCAGGCAAAGCCCGCATAGATGGTCAGGATGAACGCGCCGATCGCAGTGTTCAGCCGCGGCCACCCGGGGGCCAGCGATCCGTGCATGGCATCGTGCGCGACGATGAACAGCCCAACGGTCAGCCAGCACTGGACGGCGACGAGGATCGGCACGAAGAGGACCGAAGGCCACCCGACGTCGAAGAAGAACACCCCGCCGACATGGATCGCCGCCCAGGCGACGAGCACGCTGGCCCCCAGCGTCAGGCCGATGGCCGCCTGGAAGGGGCGCAGGCGCCGCCCAGTCTTTCGAGCGGCAGGGGGAGCGTGGCCGGCGGAGGTGATGTCGACACTCATGCGCCAAAAGCTAAACGCGACCACGATCCCGGAAAGCTGCATGCGGCGTTTCGCCCCCCCCGCCCGCTGGGCGCGGACGTGTCATTCCCTCGGCGATACCGTTCCCGTCGTCTTCGGGTTCTACGACGGCCTGCTGCTCGGCACGCTGCGGGTCCTCGGAATCGTCTGAGGCCCCCTCCGGCACGTGCTTGCGCGGATGGCGCGCACACCGTGCCGCTTGGCAGCCTCGGTCGGCGTTGCCATATTGGCACCGGATGGACGCGCCAAGAGGCGCGCCGCAAGCTGCAGGCCCGCCATGTCGTTCGAGATCGTTCTCTATGCCCTGATCGTCATCGCCACCGTGGCGCTGATGGAGGGGTTTGCCTGGGCGATGCACAAATTCGTCATGCACGGGCAGAGCGGCTGGGGCTGGCACAAATCCCATCACGAGGAGACCGAGGGCTTCTTCGAGAAGAACGATCTCTACGCCGTGGTCTTCAGCCTGATGGCCATCGCCCTGTTCTTCGTCGGCGAGGCGCTGTCGCCGGTGATCCTCGCGGTCGCGTGGGGCATCACGCTCTACGGACTGCTCTATTTCGTCGCCCATGACGGGCTGGTGCACCAGCGCTGGCCGTTCCGCTACGTGCCGCATCGCGGCTACGCCAAGCGCCTCGTGCAGGCGCACCGGCTGCATCACGCCGTCGAGGGGCGCGATCACTGCGTCTCCTTCGGCTTCCTCTACGCCCCGCCGATCGACAAGCTGAAGGCGGAGCTGCGCCGCTC